>JAZSEP010000094.1:0-1687 GCA_045531755.1 Oscillospiraceae bacterium
TACTTCGCAGGCTGGCGCACCTATCGCGCAATGTACGATATAAACGAGGCAGGCAACTACGAAATCAATCTGCCCAACGTCTATGCGGACAGAATCGAGATATACGTCGACGGCGAATGTATACGCACCGTTGACAGCTCCGTTCACGGACAAGGCGTGTCCGCTTTCGTGAAGGTTGGCGCACCCAAAAAGATAGAGATGCGAATGCTCTTCTATGCTGAAAAAGCAGGACCAAACGGCGCAGGCATCCGCGAAGCGGTCAGAATTTACAAGCAGGGCTGATGCAGAATTCTACTTGATTTTTCCGTATAGCAATGATAAAATATATTTAATAAAACGAGTAGGCTTTTGTACAGCTAAGTCTCGTATATAACAGGAGGGTATTCTATGAAAATGAACGAAAACAGCAAAACCATCATCTCGGTGGCGCTGGTCGTAGTAGTTGCGGCAGTTGCTATTCTGGCAACCGTGCTTGTTTTTCCTCACATTGCCACAGGTGGCAATGTAACCGAAAACAGCTCTTCTTTGACCGACAAAACACAGTCGGCTGACGCGGTTGAAAGCAAGGACACTGCAGACAACACATCGTCGGCAGAAACAGCTGCATCGAGCAGCGAGAACCCCACGGATAACAAAACCGTTGACCTCGTTATCTTTATGGGACAGTCCAATATGGCAGGCTACGGCGGAAGCGCTTCACGAGCACCCGTTGTACCCGAGGGACACGGCTATTGGTTCAAATCAATCTCAGACCCCACAAAGCTGTATAGACTTACAGAGCCCTTCGGAGCAGGCGAAACAAATATGGACAGCGGCTTGGGCAACTGTCAGAGAAACGGTTCGATGGTATCCGCTTTTGCAAACGCATACTATAAAGACACAGGCGTTCCGATTGTAGCTGTATTCGCAGCACAGGGCAACACCGCGATAGACTGGTGGTGGCCGGGTAAGGCACCTCTCAACGACGCAATCAACAGATACAAAACCGCAAAAGAGTGGTTGGAAAATAACGGCTACACCGTCCGCAACGACTTTATGGTTTGGTGTCAGGGAGAAAGCGACGGCTGGAACGGCAGCGCAAAGAGAATGTATAAAACTCTGTTCGTTAAAATCTTCGATGCTATGAAAGCTGAAGGCATTGACGCTTGCTTTATGGTACGTATCGGTGAACAGCAGAGCAGTTCCACACAATTTGACCAGATCATCGAAGCGCAAAACGAGCTGTGTAAGGAAGTCGACGACGTTGTTATGGTTTGCACAGCAACTGCAGGATTTGTTAAAGCCGGCCTTATGAGCGATAACGTTCACTATTCTCAGGAAGGATATAACAAGGCAGGTACATTGGCAGGCGAGAACGCCGCATACTATGTAAATACCGGCAAGAAACCTACTATGGAAGACCCCAAATACGGCAACATCTACGACCCGTATAACTAAGTGCAGATAAAAAAGAAGACTAATTTGAGGCGCACTCCCTTGAGGAGTGCGCCTCTTTGGCGGTTTTTAAAACCTTTTCTTTATAGCCTTGTGATAGTGTGCATAGGTACAGGACGGCTCGTCGGAGAGCACCTGCGACTCTGTTATATCACAGATAAACAGCTGGTGGCTTCCAAGGTCGGTGGACGAGGTCACCTTAAGCGACATAAACGCGTTTGTGTATTTCGGAATATACTTCACTCCGTTTTTT
>JAZSEP010000073.1:0-3631 GCA_045531755.1 Oscillospiraceae bacterium
GAGACTATATGTATCGCATATACGTTAAGCAAGGCAGCGGAGATCTCCAAGAAATCCCTGTCTATAACTCCATGCGTCACTCCAACCACTATGTTCGTGGCGACCTTGGCTCGTACAGTGAAACGGACCGTCGCTGTTGTCAGTTCTCGGCAACTCCGAGCGCTGCAAATCCCGTAACGGTTAAGGTTGTAGTTAACACCAACTTCAATAAGGTTTCTATCATTTCTCCTATGTATGAAATTACACAGGAAGGAAAGACTCGTGAAGCGATAGAAAAAATTTCTCCCTCGAAAATACAGGAAAACGAAATATACTTTGAAATCAAAAACTCGTCGCAGTACGTTTTCCGTATCAACGACGATAATATTTCAAACCTTGCAATCTTTGCCGATCCCGTTGAGACTGATATTCCCGACGAATCTGCAAGTAACGTAATAGTTTTTGACAAGAATAATCCTGCTCCTAACGCAATTATCGGCGATAGCTTGTTGGAATTAGATGCCACAGCCGAGGAACTGGCTTGGTATGATCAAAACGTAACGTCAAACACAATTTTTGTCATCAAGGACTGGCAGGACATCGAGTTTTTCGAACTTCGTTCCGACCAACAGCTCTATATTGCCCCAGGTGCTGTACTCAACTCAAGAATACAGATTATGGGAAGCCAATCAAACATTAAGGTGTATGGCCGCGGTATGCTCCGTGATTTCAACGATACCCGCGCATACAACAAAAGTGTGCATCAAATAGAGAAAAGGCGTTTCAACTACCTTTTCACCGTCGGTTCAAGCTGGGATAGATCGAGTGGCTCTGTTGTACAAAACGTCACCATAAATGACATCCTCCTCTTTGACGCAAAAGGCTTTAATCTTGTTTTCCAGGGCGCAAAGCTGTGCTATGTCAACAACATAAAGATAGTTGCAAACGAGATTTCCACAGATGGTATCTCCTTCTGGGGTGCTAATGCTATCAAGGTAAAAGACAGCTTTTTGCATGTAGCAGATAACGTCTTCGTTATGGACCAGTTTGAAAGCCTTAATGTTGATAACGTTCTTGCAGGCTCTACAATTTCCACCTTTTATCCTCAGGGCGCTACCTATAGTGCAAGTAACTTCAATAATATAACCCTTTTCCGCGCCGGTACAATTTTCGAGCCCGCGGGAGGCGTTAAAAACGGATGGAGCGGCAGTAACAACAAGGTGGTTGTTACAAACCTGTCTGCAGTAGATTGCGTTGCTCCGTACGGTAGCTCGTCGGGAAACAAAACGGGTGCTCTTTTCTCCACAGGTAATAACGCTTGGGAAAAAGATACAACCAAGTATGTCACTATGCAGAACGTCTCTCTTCCCGAAGGAACGAAATCGTATACGGTAGAGGTTGGCGTACAGAACGCTCCTGCAGGAAACTATAATATAACACTCAAAAACGTTTACGTAGGAAGTACCGCTCTTACACAGAGTAACGTTGCGTTCAACGATGCGACGTCAAGCGGTAAGGCAAGTACCGTTACGGTAACAAACGACGGAACCTATTCTCCTGTAACCCGAACGGTAACAAATGCTTCCTATAGTTCTTCATACAAGACCTATATCACCGATGCTTCTTTGGGAGTAAGCTATTATTCTCTCACTAAGCCCTATAGTAAGAATAACGTACTGTACGTAAGCGCTAAGACCACGGCAGAAATGCTTGGCCTCAATACCTATTTCGACGAAGACGATAAATCTCTCACAATCTATGACGAGGACGTTCTTCTCAGAGTAACCGCAGGCTCCGATACTGCACTCTACAACGACGCTCCCGTGACCCTCAGCGCTCCCGTAGAGTATGGCCGGGAGATAACGGTGCCGATAGATTTCTTCCAGAAAACCATCGCACCCCAAACCAAAATTGACGGATATAACGTTATAATCGGAAACTACAATAGAGGCGAAAACACAAATCTCTTTAAGGACGGAGATTTCGAGAGAGCTAATGCGCTTGAAAGCTGGACCACCATCAATTTTGCACGTTTGACTCGCGATGCCGAGTCGGATGACAATGTTGTTATGCGCTTTTTTGATAAAGACATCTTCCTTCGTGAGTATAAAAACGAAACAAACGAAACTGTAGATGTAAGGAAATCCTATTCATTTCAAGGCGTATATCAGGATATGCGTGACGCAATACGCGCAAACGGCACAGGAACCTACCGAATAACCTTCAGAGCAAAGTGCAACGAGAACGGCTTGACAGATACCGACCTGGCTGACACCTCAAAGTATCAGATATTTGCAGGTATCGGCTCCGGTTATATAGCAGGTTCCACAAATCAGTACAGAAATCCAACGGTTCAAACGCTCACAACGTCGTGGAAAACCTATACACAGGATATTTTCCTGAGCACCACAGACCTGTCTGCTGCCTATGCGGCTATAGTGATTAAAGGCGCGCTGGATGTGTCTGTTGATAACGTCACCTTCATAAAGGTGTCTGACGTTGATAATAACGACACTAACGTTCCATACTTTACCGCAACCGTGGACGGAACCTCCGACACCTATACCTTGAATTATGGCACTACAGGAAAAACCGTCAGCATATCCGGCACAAATACCGGTATTAAGACTATCAAGTATGAAACCTCGAGTGACTACATCAAATTAGGCGAAACTACAAATACTACCACCTCTCCCTACAAAGCAACTGCCACCATCGAAGTTGCATATCCTTCTAACTACGAAAGATACGCAAGAGTAATTGCAAGGGGCGGAAGCGGAAAGGTAGTAGGAGAAATCACAATAAGAATCCCTGCATACTCCACCCACGCGCACGTCGTCGACTATGACTGCAACCTCATAGTGAAGGATACCTACAAGGTGGGCGATAGCCTTGACACAAGCGCTCTTAAGCTCACAAACGTTAAGTATAACGACGGTACAACGGGAACGGTATCGGGCGCTAACGTCACGGTAACAGGCGCCAACTTTACTACAACGGGTGAAAAGACCGTTACCGTCACCTATGACAACAAATCTGTAAGTTATACTACTACGGTTATTGAAGCAAACGACGCCGACCTTGTTCCTCTCGGCGCAAACATAAGAATTGCCTCGGAAGGACGCACTGCAGGTCTTAGATTTGCTGCTAACTTCAAGAAAAACGACCTCTATAACACCCACTATGGTACGGGCGACTACGAGTATAAGGAAACCAACAACTTCCAGTTTGGTGCGATATTCATACCTGTCAGTATGCTCGACGACGGAGAAACCGTAGTTGACCTGTTCAAAGAGGGAAATACGTCGGTGCTCGATATAGCCGGTAAAAAGGTGTTCGACCAGGATGAACAGTCGGTAACCTTCACGGGATGTATAACCGACATTCCGCAAACCAAGGAAGACTACACGAACACAATTCAGTGCGCTTTCTACATCAAAACCCGTGAAAATGCAGAGGGCGAATGGACGTATATCTATTCCGAAACTCTACAGCATTCCTACTACTCGGTAGCAGATAAGGCATATCATGAGGACTACCTGCGTAGACCCACTCTCACCGAAGCGGATAAGGACATCTTGGCAGCGCTCAAAGAAATCGTTGATTTCGTCGAAGAAGACGCTTGGATTAACGGCTGGTATTAATAAATAAA
>JAZSEP010000051.1:0-15681 GCA_045531755.1 Oscillospiraceae bacterium
GTAACGCCGATAGGTATAATCTCTTCGGGTTCAGCCGCTGCAACGTTAACTGCAAAAACAGAAACGAGCATTGCGATGCACAAAAGTGCTGCAAAAAGTTTTTTCATAACATTTTCCTCCAATAATATTGGTAATATTGTAGTAAAATTATACAATAGAATAAAAAATAAGTCAACAGATTTAGTTAAAAATATTTGACGGACTGACAAAATTTTGTCAGTCCGTCATCCTTTATACCTTTAACTTCGCGTTTGCCTTTGCACGAAGGTCGTTGTTGAGGATGCGCTTTCTCATTCTGAGGCTTGTGGGAGTAACCTCCAAAAGCTCGTCCTCACCCAAAAATTCAATGCACTGCTCAAGACTGAGCCTCTTCGGCGGTACGAGGCGAAGAGCGTCGTCGCTTCCCGAAGCACGCATATTCGTGATGTGCTTTTTCTTGCAGACGTTTACGTTGAGGTCGTCGGATTTCGGTGAAACACCTACAACCATACCCTCGTAAACAGGAGTGCCGGGGGTAATGAACAGGTCGCCGCGCTCCTGCGCGTTGAAAAGACCGTAGGTTACGGCTTCACCCGTTTCAAAAGCAACGAGAGAACCGCAGGCACGTCTTGAAATATCTCCCTTAAAGGGCTGATATCCGTCAAACAGGGTGTTGAGTATTCCTTCACCCTTGGTGTCGGTCAAAAATTCGTTTCTGTAACCGAAAAGACCTCTTGACGGAATGATGAATTCAAGGCGCATTCTGCTTCCCTGAGGATGCATCTCGGTCATCTCTGCCTTTCTCAGTCCCATCTTTTCCATAATGGAACCGACGCACTCCTCGGGAGCGTCGATAACGAGCTTTTCCATAGGCTCACAGAGAACGCCGTCAATCTCCTTGAACAGAACCTTAGGAGTGCTGACCTGAAACTCGTATCCCTCGCGGCGCATGGTTTCAATAAGGATGGAAAGGTGCATCTCACCGCGTCCGCTTACCTTAAAGCTTTCGGTGGTTTCGGTGTCGGCAACGCGCAAGGAAACGTCCTTGAGAAGCTCCTTGTACAGTCTGTCGCGAAGATGTCTTGACGTTACAAACTTGCCCTCACGGCCTGCAAAGGGACTGTCGTTAACCGAGAAGGTCATCTCAACCGTAGGCTCGGAAATCTTGACAAAAGGAAGAGGCTCCACACAGTCGGTCGCTGTGATAGTGTTTCCTATCGTGATATTTTCAATACCAGAGAAGCAAACTATATCACCGATAGTAGCGCTCTCGCAGGGAACACGCTTGAGTCCCTCAATTTGATAGAGGTTAACAAGCTTTGCCTTGTAGCTTGTTTCGGGCTTGTGATAGTCGCAGATGGCAACCTCCATATTGGGCTTTATCGAACCGCGTTCAACCCTTCCGATACCGATTCTGCCAACATATTCGTTGTAGTCGATGGAGGAAACGAGAAGCTGTGTAGAGCCCTCCTCGTCGCCCTCGGGAGCGGGAATGTAATTGAGGATAGATTCAAACAAAGGCTTCATATCAACGCCTGCAATGTCAGGGGAATAGGAAGCGGTACCGTCACGGCCCGAGCAGAAGATAACGGGACTGTCAAGCTGTTCTTCGGTAGCATCAAGGTCAAGAAGAAGCTCCAGAACCTCGTCGCTGATTTCATAAACTCTCGCGTCCGGACGGTCGATTTTATTGACAACGATGATAATTCTGTGTCCGAGCTCCAACGCCTTTGAGAGAACGAATCTTGTCTGAGGCATAGGACCCTCGGCGGCATCAACCAAAAGAAGAACACCGTCAACCATCTTGAGTATACGCTCAACCTCACCGCCGAAATCTGCGTGTCCGGGGGTGTCGATGATGTTAATTTTAACTCCGTTGTAGTATGCGGCAGTGTTTTTTGCAAGGATGGTGATACCTCTTTCTCTCTCGAGGTCACCGTTGTCCATAACTCTGTCCTCTACAACCTGATTTTCTCTGAAAGCACCGCCCTGCTTCAGCATCTGGTCAACCAAGGTAGTCTTTCCGTGGTCAACGTGGGCGATTATGGCTACGTTTCTAAGATTATCTCTTTTCATAATCCGCACTTCCCTAATTTAATAAATCGAAGATATTATACTACAAAAAAAGAGAATATTCCATACATTTTGATAAAAATTCCGTTTGGCATAAAAACCCACTTCCAAAAAACCGCCGATTAGGCAAAATGTTACAAATAATTTCGATTGACATAAGGCTTTCGAGAGGGTAAAATATAAACAGAAAAACAAAACGGAGGACAAAACAATGACAGATAAGCTTGATAATATCAATGAAGAATTCGGCGCAGACCTCATCACCCTCGTCGACGATGACGGAAACGAGCATGAATTCGAATTTCTTGACAGCATTGAGCTCGAGGACGGCGGACGCTACGTTGCGCTTGTTCCCACGTTTTCTGACCCCGAGGCAGCTCTGCAGGACAGCGCTGAGCTTGTAAT
This sequence comes from Oscillospiraceae bacterium, assembly GCA_045531755.1. Classification (GTDB taxonomy): domain Bacteria; phylum Bacillota; class Clostridia; order Oscillospirales; family Ruminococcaceae; genus UBA11540. Next base: position 2,458 of record JAZSEP010000051.1, read on the forward strand.
TTTGCAGGTCGTCGAGGAAAACGGCGAGGAGTTTCTTGAGCCTATACAGGACGAGGAAACCTTCAACGAAGTATCTGAGATATTTGTTGAAAGACTTTCCGAGGACTACGAAATCGAAGAATAATATTCTTCCTGCCTGATGCGATACGCTCGGTATTTTTTATAATCCAACACTTATAAAAAAGGGAGTCCGGCTCTTGCAGCGGATTGCAGACCTCCCGTACCTCGTACGGACGAAGGGAGCGCGAAACTCAAGGAGGACACCCACCTGCTCAGAGGCGGGTTTTAAAGCTACTGACAACGGTCAAGGCGGGAATTGAAAACGGAGAACCGATTTTTCGGTTCGCCGTTTTCAATTTATCACAAAAATCTCTTCAACGATTTTTTCAACACGGGGACAAGAACGCAGCAGATAATAATCTTAATAGCATCTGTGAGCAAAAACGCCACGAAGCACACCTCAAGAGCGTATAAAAAACCGACGTTGGCGCTTACCATAAACCAAAGCGTACCGCACAGGTTGCAAAGAACCGTTCCTGTAACTAAAAACAAAGGCAGATGTCCCCTAAAGGAAAACCTTTCGCACCCAAACCCAATGATAAAAGCGCAGGGAATATATCCGAAAAGAAATCCTCCCGTGTGGTGAAACAGCACCTGAACACCGCCTGCAAAGCCTGCAAAAACAGGAACCCCCACGGCACCGATGAAAAGATATATCAAAACCGCGATAACGCTTTTTCTGCTGCCCAAAAGTGCCGCCGAAAGACTTATCACAAGCGAACCCAAGGTCAGAGGAATGATGCCGAGATATATGCTGATAGGGGAGATGATACAAATCATAGCCACAAAAAGAGCTACGGTAACAAGCGGTTTTGCCTTCATAAAATCTCTCCTTCCTTATTATATAAACTTACCATTTTTCACAATACGTGTCAATATTTGCAAAAAAATCGGCACCTGTGTTGACCTTTTGTAAAGTATGATGTACAATATACTATGTATAAGTGTCAGCAAAGGGAGGAACAGCAATGAAAAGAAATCACGAAATCAAACTCTCTCCGTCGATATTAGCGGCAGATTTTTCAAAGCTCGGAGCAGAATTTGAAAGCATTAAAAATGCAGGCTGTGAGATGGCACACATCGACGTTATGGACGGACTTTTTGTACCCAACATCAGTATTGGAATTCCCGTTGTCAAGAGCCTTCGCCCCGTGTCTGACATAATTTTTGACGTCCACCTTATGATAGAAGACCCTGCAAAATACGTCGAGGCTTTTGCCGACGCAGGCGCAGATATCATAACCTTCCACTACGAGAGCAAGAGCGACGTCAGAGAAACGATAGAAAAGATAAAAGCAAAGGGCAAAAAGGTTGGTATAAGCATAAAACCCAAAACTCCCGCAAGCGTTCTTGACGAGTATCTTGATATCATAGATATGGTGCTTGTAATGACTGTAGAGCCCGGCTTCGGCGGACAGAGCTTTATGGCGGATATGATGCCGAAGGTAGAGTACTACCGCGAAAAGATTGACTCTCTCGGACTTCAGGTTGATATTCAGGTTGACGGCGGAATTGATGCGAAAACCGTAAAAACCGCAAAGGCTGCAGGCGCAAACGTGCTTGTTGCAGGAACCTATTTCTTTCGTGCCGAGGATAGAAAAGCGGCGGCTGCCGCGCTCAGAGATTAAGAGGTAAAAGATGAACTTTTTCGACCGAGGTGTCTACCTCGACCAGCATAAAGAACCTGCCATCTCCAAAAAGCTTCGTATGGCAGAGGGGATAAGCTTTCAGCCGTTTGATGCAGAAAAGCTTCTCTCCGTAAAGGATGAGTACATATATAAAATAATCGAGATTTCCAAAATCCGCGATGAACATACGGGCGAGCTTTTGCTCGACGTTGTCAACCGCGGCCTGAGAAACGGCGCAAAAAGACTTGTCATAAACGCCGTGGACGACGACCCATACACCTCTTCTTCGTCGGTAGCGCTCATTCGCCTTAAAGAATATGCGATGCTCGGTGCGAAGCTTGTTGCAAAGACGCTGGGAATTTCAAAAATTTCCTGTGCCGTAAATGCAAACGTTGACCGCGACGGCTCTCTTTTTAAGCTCCCCGATACAATCTGCGGCGAAAACGTCAAAAAGATAGACGGCAGATACCCGATTGCGACACGCCTGCAGGAGCACTACAGGGATAGGATTGTCGCTGTGGGAAGCTGCGCACTGATAAACCTTGCGAAAACGATAGTTGACGGCGAGATTTCCAAAATTTGCTTTGTAACCGTTGCAGGAGACTGCGTTGAAGAGCCTGCAAACGTCGTTGTGAACGTTGGTACACAGCTCAAAAACATCTTTGAAATCTGTCCCCTCAATAAAGAACCCCAAAAGCTCATCCTTGGAGCAATGATGACGGGCAGACCCGTTGAAACCGCCGAGGTTGGAGTGGATATGGCGACAAAAACCATCGTCGCACTCAGTAAATACAAGGTAAAAACGGGACTCAACTGCATAGGCTGCGGAAGATGCGTGATGGTCTGTCCCCAAAAGCTTTCACCTTACTATATGTATAAGAGCAGTAAAAGAGGAATAGAGGCTCCCACACTCCTAAAACTTGCGGAAAAATGCACCCTTTGCGGATGCTGCTCCTACGTTTGTCCGGGAACCTGTAACCCCACCCACTATATAAGACTTTTGAAGAATAAGAGCCAGAGTCGTAAATCTAAGGAGGACTAACGCGATGCCCGCTACAGAGCATAATTATAAAGCCAGCCGCGCCCCCTTTTTGCGCTCTGACGATACAACCAAGAGCATAATGACGGATATGCTCGTTGCACTCTGCTTTCCCGTCGCGTTTGCTTGCTATCTCTATGGCGTGCAGGTAATCTGGAGGGTGCTGTTTGCAGGCTTTTGTTGCTATTTTGCCGACCTTGCGGCAACTCTGCTGAGTCGGAAAAAATCTATTTCCGCAGGTATGTCTTCGTTTGTTACCGGAGCCATACTGGCACTTTTGCTTCCTGCAAACGTCGATTTCAAAATACTTTTGGCAGGCTGTGCCTTCGCAATAATAGTCGCGAAGGAAACCTTCGGCGGAATAGGTAACAATATCTTCAATCCTGCCGCGGCAGGCCTTGCTTTTGTCACAGTCGTATATTCCGACCAGATTTTCTGGTATCCGCAGCCCTTCGCGGCGGAGGAAGCCCTCACCCGAAGTCTCTCCTACGTCTTGAAATTCGGCGGAATACCATCCGCTTCCGCGACCGATATGTTCATAGGAAACGTCTGCGGACCGATGGGCGCTACCAATACGATAATAATAGCGTGTTGCTTCGTCTTTTTGGCACTGAGAAGAACTGTCAGCGCGCGGATTTCCATCACCTATGTCATAACCGTGAGCGTTATAGCGCTGATTTTCCCGCGCGTGAGCTGTACACCGCTCGAGTCCATTGCATACGAGCTTGGCTCGGGATATATTGTGTTTGCAGCGGTGTTTATGCTTACCGACCCCGTAACCGCACCAAAGCACAGCTTTTCAAAGCATCTCTATGCCATAACGGCAGGAGTGCTCACTATGATATTCAGACATCTCGGAGGCTACGAACAGGGTGTTTGCTTTGCAATACTGTTGGTGAATGCGCTGTCCCACTCCTTTGATAGACTCACCCTCTACCTCAAAGCAAGGAGGTTGACGGCATGAGAAAGGTAAATATACTTAAAAATATCGTTAATTTTCTGTGGATAAAAAATCCGCTTCTGATATACGGACTTTCGGTTGTCACAGCGGTTATGACCACAACCTCACTAAACTCGGCGCTCAGCGTCTGCATAGCACTTGCAATAATGATAGTGCCAACCACGGTGACAGCGCTCGTTATGGGTAACAAGCTTCCTGCGGAAATCCGCTTTGCAATATACACCCTGGTATCTGCCGCGGCGTATATTCCGGCAGTAATGGCGGTCAGAGAGCTGTTTCCGCAGTCGATAGCAACGCTCACTATCTATCTTCCGCTACTTGCTGTAAACGAGCTCGTGGTGCTTCGTGCAGACCGATATGCAACAAAACGCTCGGTCAGCCTTGCGCTGTCAGATACCTTGGGCTGTATACTGAGCTTCACACTAACAATGCTTTGTATAGCCTTTGTGCGTGAGCTTTTCGGAAGCGGAAGCCTGTTTGGCTATAAGCTTATGAAACCGACGAATCCGGAGTTTCTTCTCACCTTTATGGGATTTATCATTTCGGGCTTCACGGCGGCGGTTTTCAGACACGCGCAGGCGATGATAGTTGTCGCAATACGCAAGCGTCGCTATAAAAAATCAAGAACAACCAACTAACGCGGAGGTCAGACCATGCAGATAATAGCCAGAATGGCAACACTTTTGTTTGCCGCAATGGTTACGGAAAATATAGTTTTCGGAAGAGCGATAGGAGTTACTGTCCCTGAAAAGCAACGCCCACAGGATATTCTCAGAACGGGCGGATTGCTTGCGGTGATAATAACCCTGTCCTGCTTTGCCGCGTCACTTGTGTCCGGCTTGATAACCGCAGATAAAAGGGTTTATATAGAACCGATAGTCTATACCTCGCTCATAAGTATCATATTCCTCGTAATATACTTTGCAGTAAGGGTGTTTGGTAACAAAAAGGGCATAGATACAAGCAGCTTCTGCAAACAGCTTGCCACCGCAACCTTCAACAGCGCAGTTTTCGGTGCGGTGCTGATTGTCACCCGAAGGCTCTACGCTCCGATTGACGCTGTGTTCTATGGCTTGGGCGGCGCTGTCGGATATATGATTGCAATGCTTTTTTTAAGGCGTCAGCGTCATCAGACAAAGATGCTGCGTGTACCAAATGCGTTTAAGGGATTGCCAATAACCCTGATATATATCGGAATAATTTCGTTGGCACTCTATGGGCTGATAGGCCATCAGCTCACGGCGTAAGGAGGTGTCGAGTTGAAGATAAGAAGATACAGTAATATCTACGGTAAGAAGGATTATAAATGGCTTAAAATCGTAATCACCTTTGTCGTGATTGCGTTGGTTGTGTTCGTCGCGTTCAGCGTGGCAGACCCGATAGCAAAGCTCTTCTCGGGCGACTTTGGCGACGATAACAGTAGCTCAAGCGAGTTTAATCCTACGGTTTCCTATGCAAGCGACACGACCTCCGAGCTGCCCGATAGCTCAACCGATAAAACAGAAAGCACACAGAGCACCTCCTCTGAGATAACGGTGGTGCGTCCGGACCGCACGGAATACTCCGAGGGCCTTGGCGTCGTGCTTGACCGCGACGTTATAAAGAACGCCGAAAGGTTTGACGCTTTCTTGCAGAACGCAGTCGAACAGGGTGTGGGTAACGTGATAATAGAGCTCAAGGACGATGAGGGCTACCTTTACTATAACAGCAACCTCAAAAACGCCAGAAACTGTAAGGCGATAAGCTCTAATGCGATAAAGAATCTTTCGTCGGTAATTGCAAAACTGCGTGAAAACAATATTTCTGTCACAGCAAAGATAAACTGCTTCAGCGACAGAATTGCTACCGACATAAAGGATGCGGCGGTAAAATACCAGGGTGAAACCGGCGGAAAGTGGCTTGACGATTATAAGGAAAATGGCGGCAAATCGTGGCTCAATCCATATTCCGATACCGCTTGTGACTATCTTTTGAGCATTGCAAAGGAGCTCACCGATATGGGTGTGGATAATATCCTGCTCGCATCCCTGAGATTCCCCGGCGGTCACCAACAGTTTGCATACTACGGCTATGACAGCGCAACGGTTTCCCGCGACGAATGCCTTGCCCGCTTTGTAGCAAAGATGAAAAAACAGCTCGAATATGCAGATTCTGAGGTTTGGATAGAGGTTGACCTGCGCCACTATCTTGAACAAGACCCCGAGATTTACGGAACAAATCCCTTTGAATACGGCGCTGACTGCGTGCTCGCAAACCTCGTTGCAGAAGACTTCGGCACGTCTATATTCATCAATAATACAACGATTGTAAACCCTGCCAAAAACTACCGTGACCTCATACGTACGGTCATCGGCAAGTGCCAAAGTGTGAACGCAGACGGTGTCGAGATAATCCCCCTGCTCCAAGGCTACGGCTATGAAAACGAAGACGTGCAAAATCAGATAAAGGAAGCAAAAAAATATTTGGCAAAAAGATACGTGCTCGATATCAACGGCGCAGATATTCCTTCGGTAAAATGATATGAAGCTTTTTGAAAAAACACTTTCTAAAGATTATAAATATAAAGGTAAAATAATAAACCTTCGTGTTGACGAAGCGGAGCTCGAAAACGGCAAAACCGCCGTTCGTGAGGTGGTGGAGCACCATGGAGGCGTCTGCATAGCGGCGCTTGACGAAAACGGCTGTCTTCTTATGGTAAGGCAGTTCCGCTACCCATACGGCGAGGTGCTTCTCGAGATTCCTGCTGGTAAGCTCGAAGAAGGGGAGAACCCCCTTGAGTGCGGCAAACGCGAGCTCGAAGAGGAAACGGGCTATGTGGCAGAAAGCTATACCGACCTCGGTAAGCTCTACCCAACCCCTGCCTATCTCAATGAGGTTATACATATGTACTACGCCGAAAACCTCACAAAAACCTGCCAGCACCTTGACGCCGACGAGTTTCTCAGCGTGGAGCGCGTTCCTCTCGGCGACGCGGTGAAGATGGTTATGAACGGTGAAATTCGCGATTCCAAAACGCAGGTGGCGATTCTCAAGCTAAAGGAATTGGTTAAATGAAGATTCAATATACGGGGAAAGACACTCTGGTAAGCGGAGTGTCCCCTTTTTCTCTGAAACAAACCCTCGACTGCGGACAGTGCTTTCGCTGGGACGAAACAGAACAGGATACCTTTGTCGGTGTCGTGGGCAAAACGGTTTGCAAGATAAGGCAAACCGACGATACCCTGACCTTTTTCGATACCGACGAAAAAGCCTTCCAAGCAATCTGGAGAAACTACTTTGATTTCGACCTTGACTATAACGCTGTCCGTGAGGAAATCTGTAAAGACGAAATAATGCAAAGAGCGGGCGACTACGCTTCGGGCATCCGCATATTAAAGCAAGACGCGTGGGAAACGATATGCTCGTTTATAATCAGTCAGAACAACAACATAAAACGAATAAAGGGCATCGTCAAAAGGCTTTGTGACACCTTTGGCGACCCGATTTCAGACGGCTATAATACCTTCCCCGACTACAGCGTGATAGCAAAGCTTTCCGTCGAAGATCTGGCACCGCTGAGAAGCGGTTTCCGCGCAAAATATATCCTTGACGCCGCCAAGAAATTAGATAGCGGAGAGGTCAGCATCGAGAGGATAAAAACAGCCGATTACCAAACTGCAAAGGCAGAGCTGATGCAGATTTGCGGAGTGGGCAATAAGGTTGCAGACTGTGCGCTCTTGTATGGCTTCTACCGACTTGAAGCCTTTCCCGAGGACGTGTGGATAAAACGCGCCATGGCAAAGCTATACCCCGAGGGACTGCCCGAAAACTGCAAACGCTATGCGGGAATAGCCCAACAGTATATCTTCCACTATGCGCGAACATCTGAAGAATTTTAAGCAGACATAAAACGTCTGCTTTTTTCATATCCTCGTCTAAAGAGGTGGTCAGATGAAAAACAGGTATATCCCCATCAAAAAAACAGCAATGATGATATGCTCGGCGGCAGTTATAACCGCAGTCGTGCTCTCGGTGGTGCTTCCGCTGATTTTCAAAGCGGCAACCGTTGCAGCTCCGGGAAAGCTCTATCCTATATATCGCGTCGATACCGAAGAAAAAACGGTAGCCCTCGGTATAAACTGCGCGTGGGAGGATGATGATACCGACGAGTTTTTAAAGATTTTGAAAGAGAAAAACGTCAAGGCAAGCTTTTTCGTCACGGGGGATTTTGTGCAAAGATGTGAGAATGCGGTTCTGAGGATTTCAAAGGCAGGTCACGAGATAGGTAACCACTCCGACACCCATCCCGATATGCAAAAGCTGAACCAAGAGCAGATTATTAAAGAAATAAGCTCGGCACAGCGGAAAATTCAAAAGGTTACGGGAATAACCCCCACGCTTTTCCGTGCTCCGTCGGGCTCCTACAACACAACGCTCATACAGACCGCAAACGACCTCGGCTATCACTGTATCCAATGGGACTGCGATACTGTCGATTGGAAGGGATACACCGCCGAGGAGATGACAGAGAAGGTTATGAAAAATCTCAAAACCGGTTCCATTGTTCTCCTGCACATTGGAGCAGAACACACCGCCGAGGCACTCCCAGTGCTGATTGACAGCATAAAAGCTGCAGGCTATGAAATCGTCCCTGTGTCCGAATTGATATACACCGAAAACTACTACGTCGACAGACAGGGAATACAGCACAAAAAGATTGACTAAGATGATAAAATAAGGTAGTATAAATATTAGGAATTGTAAAATAGGAGGAAGAAAAATGGAAGTCTTTGAAGAAGCTTTTAGAGAAGTCGTAGAGATTTTAATAATACCCATAGAACTCATCGGTGTGCTTATAATACTTGTAGCAGCAGTAAAAAATTTCATAGGATACATCAGAAGGCAAAAAGGTGTAAGACTTGCCCTTGCACAGAGTCTTGAAACGGCACTTGAATTTAAGCTTGCGAGTGAGATTCTGAGAACCGTTGTCGTTCAAGAATGGGAAGAAATTGCCTTGGTAGGAGCGATTATTCTTCTTCGTGCCGCACTCACGCTTCTCATACACTGGGAGGTTAAAAACGAAATGGAACACGAGGCAAAAGACAATAAAGAAGACTGATTTTTGCCTATGATATGTGTAAACTGCCGAAATTTTATTTAAGGGCGAAAAACGGCTTGACACAAGACGTCGATTGGAGTACTATATTGAGTAATATAAAAATAAAGGAGAACTAATATGGCTTTTATTTATGACGAACCTTCTCGCACCTTTGGCGAATATCTTTTGGTACCGGGCTACTCCTCTTCAGAGTGTGTTCCTGCAAACGTAAGTTTGAAGACACCGGTTGTAAAATACAAGAAGGGCGAAACCTCTTCCATCGTTATGAATATACCTCTCGTATCTGCAATAATGCAGGCTGTTTCTGATGACAGAATGGCTATAGCGCTTGCAAAAGAGGGCGGAATCTCCTTTATATACGGCTCCCAGACCATTGAAGACGAAGCGGCAATGGTTGCAAGAGTAAAGAACTACAAGGCAGGCTTCGTAACGAGCGATTCCAACATAAAGCCCGACGCCACATTGCTTGATGTCCTCAACCTCAAGGAAAAGACAGGACACTCTACAGTGGCTGTAACAGAGGACGGAACTGCAAACGGAAAGCTTCTCGGCATTGTTACAAGCCGTGACTATCGTGTTTCCAGAATGTCAATGGACACAAAGGTCAGCGAGTTTATGACAGGACTTGATAAGCTCATCACCGCCGACGAATCCACTTCGCTTAAAACAGCAAACGATATCATCTGGGATAATAAGCTCAACTCACTTCCGATAGTTGATAAAAACGGATGCCTTAAATATATGGTTTTCCGCAAGGACTATTCTTCACACAAAGAAAATGTCAACGAGCTTCTCGACTCCAAGAAGAGATACGTAGTAGGCGCAGGTATCAATACACGCGACTATGCAGAAAGAGTACCAGCACTTGTTGAGGCAGGAGCAGACGTCCTCTGTATCGACTCTTCAGAGGGCTATTCCGAATGGCAGAAGCTCACACTTGATTGGATTCGCGCAAAGTACGGTGACACCGTAAAGGTCGGTGCAGGAAACGTTGTTGACCGCGACGGATTTATGTTCCTTGCAGAAGCAGGCGCAGACTTTGTTAAGGTCGGAATCGGCGGCGGATCCATCTGTATCACCCGTGAGCAGAAGGGTATCGGCAGAGGACAGGCAACAGCACTCATCGAGGTTGCAAAGGCAAGAGATGAATACTTTGAGAAGACAGGAATCTATATTCCCGTTTGCTCTGACGGCGGTATCGTTCACGATTACCATATGACCCTTGCTCTTGCTATGGGCGCAGATTTCATTATGCTCGGAAGATACTTTTCCAGATTTGACGAGAGCCCCACAAATAAGGTCGTAATCAATGGTAACTATATGAAGGAATACTGGGGCGAAGGCTCCAACCGCGCAAGAAACTGGCAGCGCTATGACCTTGGCGGCGACAAAAAGCTTTCCTTCGAAGAGGGTGTTGACTCCTACGTTCCCTATGCAGGCGGACTCAAGGATAACGTCGGAAAATCTCTCGCAAAGGTTCGTTCCACAATGTGCAACTGCGGCTTCCTGACCATACCGGAGCTTCAGAAAAACAGCAAGCTCACCATCGTTTCTGCAACCTCTATCGTAGAGGGCGGAGCGCACGACGTAGTGCTCAAGGACACCGGAGCGAAGATTGGCTAAGCTTGTCATACAATATTTTAACTAATTTCAATAATTTTTGGAAAAACCTATTGACAACCTGACAAAAGTGCTTTATAATAAGTATAAGTTTATTACATCTAATAATTTTGTAACTATACAACTCTTAGTAGGGAGGATATCCAATGAATATCGAGAAATTTGAAAAACCCGTTTTGGAAGTAGAAGAGATTGAAACCAAGGACATCATCACCAGCAGCACCGGAACTGGCGACAACGACGGTAGCTATCCCTGGGATCGTAGGTAATCTCTAACAGCTCAGTCTATATCTTAAAGAACTCGAATGTGAAAATCACTCGAGTTCTTTGTAGCGTAAAAAAAACAGTTTTATCCTAAAGCGTTCTTTCGAAGAACGCTTTATCTTTGCGTAAAGGAGAGATGTTCGTGAATAAGGATGTTATCATTGTCGGTGCAGGACCTGCAGGTATCTTCACTGCACTTGAAATGGTCAAAAAGGGAAGCAACAAAAAGATATTGATAGTTGAAAAAGGGCAGGCTGTTGAAAACAGAAGATGCCCAAAGCATAAAACCAAGCAATGCGTTAACTGTAAGCCCTACTGCCATATCACAACGGGCTTTTCAGGCGCAGGTGCCTTTTCCGACGGAAAGCTTTCACTTAGCAGTGAAGTCGGCGGTGACCTTCCCACCCTTATAGGCGACGACGTGGCACAGGAAACGATAGACTATGCCGATAAGATATACCTTGAATTCGGCGCTGACGAGCACGTAGAGGGCATTGGAAACTCCGAAGAGGTAAAGGACATCAGAAAACGCGCAATTCAAGCAGGACTCAAGCTTGTTGATTGCCCCATTCGCCATATGGGTACCGAAAAAGCGCAACAGATATACTATGGAATAGAGCAGTACCTTCTCAACAACGGCGTTGAAATGCTGTTTGGATATGAATGCACCGACCTTATATTAGAAGGAAAAGAGTGCAAAGGCGTTTATATCACAGACGGAAAGAACAGCCTTGAAGTTTTTGCCGAGCATACTGTTGTTGCAACAGGCAGACGAGGTGCAGATTGGCTCGAAAAAATCTGTGCGGAGCACAACATTGCACATCAACCCGGAACTGTCGATATCGGCGTTCGCGTTGAGGTGAGAAACGAAGTCATCGAAAAGGTAAATGAGGTACTCTATGAGTCAAAGCTTATAGGTTACCCCAAGCCGTTTAAAAATAAGGTTCGCACCTTCTGCCAGAACCCCGGAGGATTCGTAAGTCAGGAAAATTATGACAATGACCTTGCCGTCGTAAACGGACATTCCTATAAGGAACTCAAGTCCAATAATACAAACCTTGCGATTTTGTGTTCACACAACTTCTCCGAACCGTTTAATCAGCCTATAGCCTATGCTCAAAAGGTTGGCGAGCTCACAAATATGCTTGGCGCAGGACATATTCTTGTACAGCGCTTCGGCGATATCCTCGACGGTAAACGCACATGGCCCAAGGAGCTTGCACAGTCAAACCTCAAGCCGACTCTCCCTGATGCTGTGGCGGGGGATATAACCGCCGCTATGCCGTACCGCGCAATGATGAATATAATAAACTTCATCCAAGCGGTGGACCACGTAGTACCGGGATTTGCGTCCACAGAAACACTTCTCTATTCGCCTGAACTCAAGTTTTATTCCAATCGCGTAAAGATGGATAAAGACTTCAATACAAACGTCAAGGGACTTCATTGCCTCGGCGATTCAAGCGGCTGGACAAGAGGACTTATGATGGCATCTGTAATGGGTGTCCTGATGGGCAGAAAACTCGTATAACTTTGAACAGACCCGAAAATTCGGGTCTGTTTTTTGCATACAAACTCCTTGCGCGTCATATATTTAACTGAACACGCATAAGGAGTTGAGATTGTGAGAGGGGTAGTAGAAGAACGAGCGGTGATGCTCGCCGAGTACATAATCGAAAATAAGGCAACCGTAAGAGCCGCCGCCAAGAAATTCTGTATAAGTAAATCAACGGTGCATAAAGACGTGGCGGAAAGACTCAAAAAGATAAATCCCACCCTGTACATAGCTGTAAAAGAGGTGCTTGATTTGAATAAATCAGAACGCCACATCCGCGGCGGACTCGCCACCAAAAGAAAATATAAAAAATAAAGGATGCGAATTTTCGCATCCTTTTTATATTAGGGCTTTTCTTTGTAAACTCTGACGTAATCCACGACCATTTCAGCAGGTAGAGCCTTGATGGACAGCACCGTTTTTCTCGCTCGGAACGTCACCCACCATCATTCAGAAAGCACCCTAAGTACCCGGTGGAACGGGGAACTTAATCAATGCCTCGTAGTAAGCATAGCCTGCCTCGACATTTCAAAAGATAGAGTACCGCATCCGGCAAACTGCAAGATACAAGATATCACCAAAATAATACTCTTATATAATAAAGAAAATCTTTTCATAACAATCTCCCGAGCTTTTATACTAAATATATATCATAAATTCCCGTAAAAATCAACAATAGCCTTTGGAGAAAAAATACGTTTTAGGTATAAATTTTCTATTGACATTTGAAAATAAGTATGGTATTATATATAAGCTAAATGCGACTGGGTGTGGCGCAGCTGGTAGCGCGCTACCTTGGGGTGGTAGAGGCCGCAAGTTCAAGTCTTGTCACTCAGACCATAGCATAAAAAAGAGATACACGAAAGTGTATCTCTTTTTTATTTTGTAGACTGTATGAACTTGCGGCCTCTACAATTGTCATCCCCGAGCGGTTGTCGCTTTCGCGACGAGCGAGTGGGGACATCGCCGCGCTGTAGCCGAGAGTGATGCAATCACTCT
>JAZSEP010000111.1:0-3899 GCA_045531755.1 Oscillospiraceae bacterium
ATAGTAACATGAGTGTTTGCACCAACAAAAAGGGCTACCATCGTAAGAGCGTATCTTATAACTGCAATACAAAGGCATTTAAAAAGTTTCATCCCCTCGCCTCCTTTTCTTTATATTACCATAAAATAAAGCCTTCCGTCAACACGGAAGGCTTTACTCATTTATGATACCTTGAGTTTGCGTTTATCATAAACGCTCGATAAATCTGCTCTAAAAGCATTACTCGGGCGAGGTGGTGCGGGAAGGTCATCGGCGACATTGAGAGCTTGAAATCCGCTCTTTGCTTTATCTCGTCGGAGAGTCCGCAGGAGCCTCCGATTATAAAGGTGAATTTTCCCGTACCGAAATTTATGACCTCTGCCATCTTTTCAGCCATTTTTTCCGAGCTTAAGGTTTTGCCCTCGATGCACATCGCGACCACGAAGCTGTCGGGGTCGATTTTTGTCGAAATTCGTCGGGCTTCGTCGGAAAGTGCCGACTGTATCTGTGACTCGGACGGATTTTCGGGAAGCCTGTATTCGTCCAGCTCGATTACCGAAAGCTTGGAAAACGCGCTAAGACGCTTTGCATATTCTGCACAAGCGTCTTTTAAAAACTGTTCTTTCATTTTTCCAACGCAGACAACTGTCACGTTTACCATTTTTACAGCGCCTTTCTGTACACTCCGTCGGGCTCGTTGACCTTTTTGATATCCGCACCGAGAGCGCGAAGCTTATCGACGATTCCGTCATAGCCACGCTCGATGTGGTAGATGTCCTCGATTTCGGTCGTGCCCTCTGCGATGAGTCCTGCAATTACCATTGCCGCGCCTGCTCTGAGGTCGCTTGCCTTGACGGGTGCGCCCGTGAGTTTTGTTTTGCCCTCGACCATCGCAACGGTGCCGTTGACCTGAATTTTCGCTCCCATTCTCGAAAGCTCGGCAACGTATCTGAAGCGGTTGTCCCACACGCCCTCGGTCATAATGCTCGTACCCTCGCACTGTGTGAGAAGGGTGGTGAACTGCGGCTGCATATCGGTGGGGAAACCGGGGTGCGGCATCGTCTTTACGTCGGTGGGGTTGAGGTCACCGCTGCGGTAGACGCGCACAGCATCGTCGTATTCCTCGACCGTCGTGCCGGTTCTGATGAGCTTGTTGGTTATCGACTCGAGGTGCTTGGGGATTACGTTCTTTATAAGCACGTTTCCGCCCGTTGCAGCGGCGGCAACCATAAAGGTTCCGGCTTCAATCTGGTCGGGGATTATCGAATAGGTTACGCCGTGCAGAGAGCTTACACCGCGGATTTTGATGACGTCGGTACCTGCGCCCATAATATCTGCGCCCATAGAGTTCAAAAAGTTTGCAACGTCAACGACGTGGGGTTCTCTTGCGCAGTTTTCCATTATGGTCAGTCCCGGTGTTCTGACCGCCGCGAGCATAACGTTGATGGTCGCGCCGACGGTTACCTTGTCAAAGGATATCTGGTTGCCAATCATGCAATCGGAATTTATCTGTATCATACCGTGTTCAACGGTGTAGTCGGCGCCGAGCGCCTGAAAGCCCTTGAGGTGCTGGTCGATAGGACGGACACCGAAGTCACATCCTCCCGGCATGGAAACGCTTGCCTTGGAGTATTTGCCGAGGAGCGAGCCCAAAAAATAGTAGGACGCGCGCATCTTCTTGGCAAGGTCGTAGGGCACTGTGGGGGAAAGTATATGCGAAGCGTCGATTTCGACGGTCTTTTTATCTATGGTTTTGACAGATGCGCCCATCTCGCTGAGGATGTTGAGAAGGACGCCAACATCGCTGATGTCGGGCAGATTTTCAATTGTGCAAACGCCGTCGCTGAGGATGGTTGCAGGGATGATGGCAACAGCGGCGTTTTTCGCACCGCTTATTGTGACCTCACCTGTGAGGCGGTTCCCTCCGTTTACCAAAAATTTCTCCATCTATTTATCTCCTTAATCGGACTTACATCTTACTTATTATGTGCCTTAATCGCACACATTAACATATTACCATATATTCTTAAAAAAATCAATGGTATTTCGTTCGACGAAGTATGATAATTGTCAACGCTCCGTTTATCGCGCCCGTCACCGCGCCAATCGCGACGAGGTAGGGAAAAAGCGAGAGAAGCGACGGAGTTTGCGCGACAAAAACCGCGACGGCAAGCTGTCCTATATTATGGCAGACGCCGCCTGCGATGCTCGTTCCCACGGGCGAAATATGTCGGTTTTTGTAGAATAACGTCATAACGATAAAGCTCAGCACTCCGCCCGCGAGGCTGTAGAGCATTGAGAAAACTCCGCCAAACAAAAGCCCCGAAATCACAATTCGCACAAGGGAGATTAAAAGCGCGCCCTTGGTGCCGACAAAATAGAGCGAAAAGAGAACCACGATGTTTGCAATTCCGAGCTTTGTGCCTGGGATGCCGAGATTTACGGGAATGAGAAATTCCACATAGCCGAGGATTATTGCAAGGGCGGTGAGAAGCCCGTATTTTGCTATGCTTTTTGTCATTTTGCCCACTCCTTAAAAGTCGTTTTCGCTCTCGGCAGGAGAGGTTATCTCGACCACCAGCTTGTGCGGAAGGCAGACGATTACCTCGCCGTTTTTGGAGATTTTTCTTTGATGCACGCAGTCGTTGCCATAGCAGTCTGCCGCGATTATATCGGCGTATCCGTCCTTTATCACGAGGGTGTTTTTGCCGTGTTCGGTGACAAATTCCTGCTCGAAATCCCGATCGAGCGAAAGCTTTGCAACCTTCTCCCCTGCCACCGTGACGACAACCTCTGCGCCCTCGCCCTTTGGCAAAAGGCCTATCACAAGGCTTGACGCGACGAGCAGAACAACCGCCGCAATTATCAAAAAGTCGCCTTTTTTCATTTTACCACCTCGCCAAAGCCCGAGGACGTATACCTTGTGCCGTCGGGGGTTATCCACAGCGCCTCTGCCGAATCGAGCCCCTCTATAAGCGCGAGTCCCTCCTCATAGGACATACAGAAAAGCGCGGTGGAGAGCGCGTCTGCGAGGGTGGAGCTTGGGCAGACTATGCTCACCGAGGAAAAATATTCGGCAGGCATCAGGGTGTCGGGGTCGATTATGTGGTGGTATTTTTTGCCCTCGTGGTAGTAGTATCTCTGGTAGTCACCGCTTGTGACAAGGCTTGTATCGACTATCCTCGTGCTCAAAACCGTACCGTCGGGGTTTTTGGGGTCCTGTATGCCTATCGACCAGTCGCTGCCGTCGGCGCGTTTTCCGACGGTAATTACGTTTCCGCCAAGGCTTACCGCAACCGAATCATAGCCGAACGCTCGCAAACGTGCGGAGATTTTGTCCGCCGCAAAGCCCTTTGCGACAGCGCCGATGTCAAGGCGCATTTCGGGGTCGGAGAGGAAAACCGTCAGATTTTCTTCGTCCAGAACGAGCTTGTCGATGTCGGTGTGCTGACTTTTTTCGACAAGCTTCGACATTTCGGGTATCGAGCTGTCCGCCCCGCTCTGACTGCTTTCGCGGTGCTCGTGCCAGAGGTACAAAACGCTTCCCAGCGCGATATTGGTCTTGCCGTTTGTGGCGGTGCAGAGCTTTTTGGAAAGCGCGAGGAGGTCAAAGAGGTCCTTTTCCACCTTGACGGGCGTTTTGCCTGCGTTGTCGTTGATGGTCTTGATATTGTTGACGCCCTCGTAGCTGTTATAGGCGTCGAAAAGCTGATGATAGTGTCGAAGCTCGTCGAAAACAAGAGCTTCGAGCTCTTTGAAGTCGTTTTCGGTTTCGGTGTAGGCGATAATCTGGGTGACGGTATCAAAACAGTCGATATTTATCGCTGTGTGACGTGTTTTTTGCGGCGTGCAACCGACAAGCATCACGAGCGCAAGAGCGATTATAGCAATTCTTTTCATATCGTCACCTTCTTCCATAT
>JAZSEP010000015.1:0-36314 GCA_045531755.1 Oscillospiraceae bacterium
GGGATAACGAAATGTTATCAGTGCTTGTTAACTGGGATGCAATCAATGATTTCAGAAGAGGCTCTTTAAATCCTGAGCATCCTGCACAGCGCGGTACAGCTCAGAACCCTGATATCTTCTTCCAGGCAAGAGAGGCTTGCAACGAGTACTACAACAAGGTACCCGCAATCGTAGAAGATTATATGAATCAGGTCAATGCTAAGATTGGCACAGACTATAAGCTCTTCAACTACTACGGTGCAGCAGACGCAGAGAACGTAATCATCGCTATGGGCTCTGTTTGCGACACTATCGAAGAGACTGTTGACTATATGAACGCTGCAGGCGCTAAGGTTGGTCTTATCAAGGTTAGACTTTACAGACCCTTCAGTGCTGAGCACCTCATCAAAGCAATCCCCGCTACTGTTAAGACAATCTCCGTTCTTGACAGAACAAAAGAGCCCGGCGCACTCGGCGAGCCTTTGTTCCTCGACGTTGTTGCTGCTCTTTCCGTATCCCAGTATGCTAACATCCCCGTATACGGCGGACGTTACGGCCTCGGCTCCAAGGATACAACACCTGCACAGATCATCGCTGTTTACAAGAACGCAGAGAAGGCAGATGCAAAGAGAAGATTTACCATCGGTATCAACGATGACGTAACATACCTCTCTCTCGCTACAGACGAGAACCCCAACACAACACCTGAGGGAACAACCTGCTGTAAGTTCTGGGGTCTTGGTTCCGACGGTACCGTTGGTGCTAACAAGAACTCCATCAAGATAATCGGTGACCACACCGATATGTATGCACAGGCATACTTCTCCTACGACTCCAAGAAGTCCGGCGGTGTTACCATCTCTCACCTCAGATTTGGTAAACAGCCCATCAAGTCCACCTACCTCATCAATAAGGCTGACTTCGTTGCTTGCCACAATCCTTCCTATATCGGCAAGTACGATATGGTTCAGGACCTCAATCCCGGTGGAACATTCCTTCTCAACTGCCAGTGGAGCGACGAGGAAATCAACGCTCGTATCCCCGGCGATATGAAGAAGTACATCGCTGACAACAACATCAACTTCTACGTAATCGACGGTGTTGCTATCGCGAAGGAAATCGGCCTCGGCGGAAGAATCAACACAATTCTCCAGTCCGCATTCTTCAAGCTCGCTAACGTAATTCCTGCTGACGAAGCGCTCAAGTTCATGAAGGACGCTGCTACTGCTTCCTACGGCAAGAAGGGCGAGAAGGTTGTAGCTATGAACCATGCAGCTATCGATGCCGGTATGGAGAAGGTCAGAAAGGTAGAAGTACCTGCTGACTGGAAGAACGCTACAGGTAACTCCGAGGTTAAGGTTGCTACAGGCAACAGAAAAGACCTCGTTGACTACGTAAACAACATCCAGACACCCGTTAATGCACAGAAGGGTGACAGCCTCCCCGTATCCACATTCGTTGGTATGGCAGACGGTACCTTCCCGCAGGGTTCTGCAGCATACGAGAAACGCGGAATCGCAGTTGACGTTCCTTCTTGGATTCCTGAAAACTGTATCCAGTGTAACTTCTGTTCTTACGTATGTCCTCACGCTTGTATCCGTCCTGTCGCTATGACAGAGGAGGAAGCTAAGAACGCTCCCGAGGCTATGAAGCTTGCAGATATGACAGGTATGCCCGGCTACAAGTTCGCTATGACTGTTACAGTTCTTGACTGTACAGGATGCGGCTCTTGCGTAAACGTATGTCCCGGCAAGAAGGGCGCTAAGGCTCTCGAGATGAAGCCCCTTGACAGCCAGCTTAATGAGCAGAACAACTTCGCATACGGCTTTGACCTTCCCGCTAAGAAGGAAGTATCCGAGAAATTCAAGGAAACAACTGTTAAGGGAAGCCAGTTCAATCAGCCGCTTCTCGAATTCTCCGGCGCTTGCGCAGGATGCGGTGAAACACCTTACGCTAAGCTTGTAACACAGCTCTACGGCGAGAGAATGTATATCGCAAACGCAACAGGATGTTCTTCCATCTGGGGCGGTTCTGCACCTTCTACTCCTTATACAGTAAATAAAGCAACAGGCTTTGGTCCTGCATGGGCTAACTCCTTGTTCGAGGATAACGCTGAGTACGGCTACGGTATGTACCTTGCTCAGAAGGCTATCAGAAACAAACTCATCGGTAAGGTTCGCGCTATCGGCGAAAAGGCTGAGGGCGAGCTCAAGACTGCTATCGACGAGTATCTCAATACACTTAACGACGGTAAGGCTAATAAGCCTGCTGCAGACAAGCTCGTTGCAGAGCTCGAGAAGTGCGGATGCGACTGCGGTAAGGAAATCCTCAAGGATAAGAACTACCTCGCTAAGAAGTCCATCTGGATTCTCGGTGGTGACGGTTGGGCATACGACATCGGCTTCGGCGGACTTGACCACGTAATCGCTTCCGGTGAGGACGTAAACATCCTCGTATTCGATACAGAGGTTTACTCCAACACAGGCGGACAGTCTTCCAAGTCCACACCTACAGGTGCTGTTGCACAGTTCGCAGCTTCCGGTAAGGAAATTAAGAAGAAGGACCTCGCAGGCATCGCAATGAGCTACGGCTACGTTTACGTTGCACACGTTGCACAGGGCGCTGACTACAACCAGTGTATCAAGGCATTCGTTGAGGCTGAAAGCTACAACGGACCTTCTATCGTAATCGCATACGCTCCTTGTATCAACCACGGTATCAAGGGCGGTATGAGCGGAGCACAGACCGAAGAGAAGAACGCAGTTCTTTCCGGCTACTGGCACCTCTTCAGATTCGACCCCAGACTTGCACTCGAGGGCAAGAATCCCTTCCAGCTCGACAGCAAGGCTCCTACAGCAAGCTATCGTGACTTCATCCTCAACGAAGTTCGTTACAGCTCGCTCACAAGAGCATTCCCCGATAGAGCAGAGAAGCTCTTCGAGAAGGCTGAAGAGAACGCAGTTAAGAGATACGAGCACCTGCTCCGCCTCTCCAAGCTGTACGACGTTGAATAATTAAACGTTAAAAACCGCGGTGGAAAATCCACCGCGGTTTTTTGTTGACCTGAAATGCAGAAGTTGATATAATAAACTAAAAGGGGAGGGATATGGATGACTGCAAAACTGTTTTTTTCTGCAATACTAAAGTTCATAATAGGCGTAGCTCTGGTCGGACTTCTCGTGTTTCTTCCTGCAGGCACACTAAACTTTTTTGGCGGATGGCTGTTTATGACAATCCTTTTTGTGCCGATGTTTTTTGCAGGAATTGTGATGATGATAAAGAACCCCAAGCTCCTTGAAAGCCGACTCGATGCAAAGGAAAAACAAACAGAGCAGTCTGTAGTTGTCAAATTGAGCGGACTGATGTTTGTTGTCGGATTTGTCGTTGCAGGGCTTGATTTTCGTTTCTCGTGGCTGCCGCTTCCCAAAACCGTTTCAATAATCGCGACGGTATTGTTTCTGCTCGCGTATCTCCTATATGCCGAGGTGCTTCGGGAAAACACCTACCTGTCCCGTACAATCGAGGTGCAGGAAGGGCAAAAGGTAATTGACACGGGACTCTATGCAGTAGTACGCCATCCGATGTATACCGCAACACTTCTCCTGTTTCTCTCGATGCCGCTCGTTCTCGGTTCACTTTTCTCCTTCGTGATATTTCTTAGTTACCCTGTAATTATCATAATCAGACTCAAAAACGAGGAAATTTTTCTTGAAAAAGAGCTTGAGGGCTATACAGAGTACAAACAAAAGGTCAAATACAGACTGATACCTTTTATATGGTAAAATAAAACCGCCCAACTTCAAGTTGGGCGGTTAGCTTTTAAACTCCCGTCAAATCAAAAGGCGGTATAAAGCTTTCTTTTTCACAGCCTTCCTCTTGGGTGAAGCCTTGCTCGATGCCGATAGCCTCGCAATATTCCAGAATGTCCTCGTAATCCTCGCGGTCAAGCGGTGACCGAAGCTCCTCACACCTGCAAAAATCCGTAGGCGTATACTGGCTCATAATACTGATATAGATGTCGTTTCCAAAGGTTCTGTGAAGGAATTTCAACACCCTTTTCGAGTCGTCTGAAAGGGTCGGCAGACAAAGGTGCCTGACGATAACCCCCTTTACCATCATACCGTTTTCGTCAAACTTCGGTTTTCCGACCTGTCGCACCATTTCTTCAATCGCCTTTTCGGCAATCTCCTTGTAGCTTGGCGCAGAGGAATATTTGATTGCAAATCTCTCGTCGTAGTACTTGAAATCGGGGAGATAAACGTCGATAAGGCCGTCCAAAAGTTTGAGTGCCTCAACGCTCTCATAACCGCCGCAGTTGTAGACGATCGGTAGCTTAAGTCCGCGAGCTTTTGCAAGCTCTATCGACTTGATAATGTGCGGTAGAAAGTGTGTCGGCGTGACAAGATTTATGTTTTGCGCACCCTTTTGCTGCAGCTCTAAAAAGATTTCACAAAGTCGCTCGACAGAGATGATTTTTCCCGTATTTCCTGTGCTGATTTGACTGTTTTGACAGTAGCAGCAACGGAGGTTGCACCCGACAAAGAAAACCGTTCCCGAGCCGTTTTTGCCCGAGATACACGGCTCTTCCCAAAAGTGCAGAGCCGCTCTTGCTACCCTCAAATCTGCCGTTTCCCTGCAAAACCCGACCGACAAATTTCGGTCAACCCCACAGGCTCTCGGGCAGAGAGTGCAGTTTGTATAGTCCATATAATCCACCCTTTGAAAAAGCCACGACGGTTCGTCGTGGCTTTTAATCAAAACCTTCTGAGATTCGGGAACAGCGAAATTGCAACCAACCAGAAGAGCTGATATACAAGCGCTGTAACAATGTTGATCTGCGACAATCCGCTCACGAAAGCAAAGAAGCTCACAAGCGCAAAACCGAGAATCATCGAGCCTATCTGCAGGGTAGTCGCAAAGCTTACAGCCGATTTTCCTGCGATAGCCGCCAGAAGAGTTGAAACAAAGGAAAAGATAGTTCCGGTGTGTGCCGCTCTTGCAGGCGCTGTCATAACCTGTGTGCAGTGTGCCTCGCACTGCTGATTGAGTGCCCTCGGAACAATTTCGATGTAATCGTCAGACACGTCAAAGATATACATAAGCTTTCTTGTGGTAATGTTGCAGTCACAGTTCTTGATGAGAATGTTGACCTTTGATTTGTAAAGTCGCTTGAGTGTTTTTGCAATCTCGGGGTCGGCGTTATAGCTGACTACAAAGAACGCCGCAAGCTCGCCGGAATTTGCAAGGTAAACAATCTCTCTGCCGTCGCGCTTGAATCTTGATTCAAATTCTCTCGAAGGAACGTCAATTCCGTGTGTGCGTAAAAGCTCACGGTTTCCGAGGAGAACTCTCTTCGAGCCTACCCAGGCGCTAAGTCCCATCTCGTCCTCGTAAACGAGGGAATCGACCTGTGTGAGCAAACGCTCATCATACTGAATTATGTTCATAAAGACGTTGCAAAGCGGAATATTGGCGCTTTTTGTGATGCTTGCCGCATCCACAATGCAATCGTCAATCTTGAAATCACCAAAGGTTTCAAAATGATGCAGGAAAATCGTATTTTTGGTGAAAAGGTCGGCACAGTCAAAATAGATACAGTTGGATTCACCGACCGAATCAAGCGCCGACATTCCCGAAATAACACCGCCGTTTTTGGAAGCCTTTTTCGCAGCCTTCATAAGAGGAAGATTGCAGCAGATGGTGGAGGTGAGGGGAGTTGCGAGCGCTATAGCCGCGCAAGCGCAGGAGACGGAAAGGAAAAAGTCGCGGGTCAGAATAAAATTCACAATACCGATGACGAGCGAACCTGCCGTTACGATGGGAGCAATAACCCTTGACTGAGAATCCGCAAGGTCCTCGGAATAGGAGTTCTTGAGAAAATCAGAAAGGAAATTTGCAGGACGGCTCACGCAAACAAGCGGAGCAGAAACGTCAAGCTCTTTCGTGAGGTCGTATGTAAGCTTGGAATCCTCAATGACCTCGCAGGAGAATTTTTCAACGCGCTCGTCGCTGACTACTGCAAAGCCGTTTGAAATTCTCGAAACCATCATAAGCTTGCCGATGGAATTGAACAGAAGCGCAAGCGCGCTGATAGGAGCAAATATAGCAATGCTTCCCGTATTTTCGGGGGTTGCTATCATCAAAACGACCAGCTGTGCCATACAGAATATAGGAAGGATTGACGGCAGAGTGTCGCTGTTAGCGCGCATACGGAAAATAGAAGCGATGCCGTTTAGTACGGTGGGATAACAAATCGAAACCGAAAGTGCTACGAGAATGAGCGAAACCGCCGAGAACAAAATCGGGTCGTTTGTCGGGTCGATAAACGAAAGGAACTCTATCTTCAGCATTCCCACAAGCGCAAGCACAAGAAGCAATACGGAGGACACCGCGGTAACAACCGTTCGCATAACGAGCGAGGCTTTCAAGGAGTGTATGTCATCCAGAACACTCTGCTTCTGAGAATAGTTTTCAAAATCCTCAATAACGTCCTCGTCCTCTATCTCTTCGGGCTCCTCTTCGTCGTCCTCAATTTCGATGGGGAACTTGAGTGGAGCGCTGCGCTCACCGTTTTTCAGCTCGTCGATAACAAACTTCTTGACCTCGTTTGACACTTCCTGCTGGTTCATAGGTCTTGTGGCAAACTCGTCAGCCGACTTTTCGTCGGGCTCGATAGCCATTTGTGGCTCTTGTCTTTCCTCAATACTAACGTTAAAGGATGGTGGAGCGGACTTTTTTTTCGCCCTTTCCCCAAGGACTTCCGCCAATATGTCGTCGACGTTGTATTCGTTAGGCATTTTCATACATCCTTTCTTTTATCTGTTAAAGGCTTTGAGAGAAAGCCTTTGTCTTGCAATTTCATAACAAAGCACGCTTGCGGCAACCGAAGCATTCAAAGAATTTATCTTGCCTTGCATCGGCAGAGAAACGGTAAAATCACACTTTTCCTTAACAAGCCTGCTCACACCGTTTCCTTCCGAGCCGACAACAAGCCCCACACCACCGGAAAAATCGGTGCTGCACCAGTCCTGACCGTCCATGTCGGCGGCATAGAACCAAACACCCTTGTCTTTAAGCTCTTCAATCACCGAAACGATGTTTGCAACCCTCGCCACAGGAACGTACTCTACAGCACCCGCGGAGGTCTTTGCGACTATCGACGTCAGTCCCACGTTTCTGCGCTTTGGTATGATAACTCCGTCAACACCGCACGCTTCGGCGGTTCGCAGTATAGCGCCGAGATTGTGTGGGTCCTCAAGCTCGTCGGTTATTATTATAAACGGAGGATGTCCTGCATCCTCGGCTCTTTTCAGGATTTCATCTACGGTAGAATATGTATGAGCCGCACAAAAAGCAACGACACCCTGATGCACTTGCGAGGTGATGGAGTCGAGCTTTTGCTGTGTGGTGTTCTTAACGGGGATACCCTTGTCCCTTGCAAGAGCAGAAATCTTAACAAGACTTCCCTTGTTGTCGGAAGGGGCAATGAGAATGCGGTCAATCTCGCGCTCGGATTTTAAAAGCTCCAAAACGGCGTTTCTGCCGCAAACCATATCACAACCCTTTTCTTCAGGGGTATCACTATTCATCTTTGAAAATTCATATGCTCTTTTCATATACGGCAGAAATCCTCTTTACGTTAAATGATTCGACATTATTATATATATTATATAATAATATTGCAAAACAGGCAATAGCTCTCAGCTCAAAAATATAAAATAAAATACGGCACAGACCGATATCCCCAAAACGAAGGAAAGAATTGGAATGAAAACCCTCGAGGGCTTCTTTTTGTGCTTTTCGTTTTTGGAAAGATTTCGGACGAAAAGCTCCGCGTTGAAGTTTAACAGGTCGTCACCGATGTTGGTTTTTTCGGATTTTACAACCAAAAACGCCCGTTCAAAGTATGCGCTGTTGCAGTTTTGAATCTCGATAACCTTTTTGTTGATACCTCGTATCATAAAATCTCTCCCCCTGACTAACAGTAGTTTTACCTGATAAAAAAAGGTTATTCAAGGGGCGATGTAAAGACGAAAATACAGACTGTAATATCACCTTTACGGCTCGGATTGTTGAAAACTGTGTTGAAAATGTTAAAAAGTACGGCGGTTTTCAACCCAAAACTCGCAAAGATAGAAGATTTTGGGTCAAAACCTACGGTTGAAAACTATTTTTATTCGGGTTTGTAGGAGGTAAGATACCATATTGCTCTTTGTATAGAATCCTTGGAATTTTTCCAATCGGCATCCTCGCCCGAGTTTCTGTAGTCGAACATTTTTGTGAAGTGCGTGACGTCGCCTCGAAGCTCGGTGAGATAGTTCGCAGTCAGCTTTTCACACGCGTCGGCAAAGTCGGGAAATCTCTTTTTGTTGAGCTTTCTTTTCGCAACAAGGCACAGGTCCTTGTAGTGCTCAAGACACAAAACGGGTTGCTCTGCAAAAAGCTCCTTGAAATCAAGGCTCGAATCCCACATGTGAACCACCGTTTCCATCATTCTTGTCAAAGCGGTGTCAATCTGTGAGCACACAAAACAGGAATCGGAAAGCTTTGCTGCCTTTTCAGACTTTGCGCCTTTGTTGAAGAGGTCCTTTTTTGAGAAGATGTCCTTTTCAATGGTGTCAAGATGCGATTCCAATATAAGCGCCAGAGAGAGCTTGTTTTTGTTTTTGAACATCATATTGAAGTGCTTTCTGCAAAAGCCCTGCTCGTTTGTCATAATGCGGATATCGGGCTCCATCATAGCGGCACCGAGGATGTAGTCGATACAACGGGTTTCGAGGGTGTCCCTGAGCCTGCAGATAGGACAGCCGTCCTTTGGCTCAAAAACGTCTTTAATCGGTATGGTATAGATGGAATCTAACATAAAGCACCTCGTTATCTGTAGATTGCAGTAAGCTTTTTAATCTTGATGCCCTGCTCGGAGAACATCCTTTCGTGCTCGGTGACGATGTTATCGGGCAGATTTTCTGCATGAAGGTCGTAGGTCTTGAAAACTATCTCAAAACCGCATTCCTCGAAGTAACTAACCGAGTCGTTGAACAGCCCGTCGTCATCGGTTTTGAAATGCACTTCACTGCCTTTTTTGAGGAAGGTTTTGTACTTTTCAAGCTGTCTTGGGTGGGTGAGCCTGTGTTTTTTGTCGCTTGGCTTGCTCCACGGATTACAGAAATTTATGTACAGCTTTTCAACGACGTCCTCCGGCGAAAAGGTTCGCTCAATGCACTCGATTTCCTGTGACATCAAAAGTATGTTGTCAAGCGCGACACCGCGCTCTGCATAACGCTTTTCGGCGTTTCGCTTTGCAAGCACCAAAACCTCGCTCTTGATATCAATTCCAAGATAGTTTATCTCGGGATGCTGTGAGGCAAGCTCCGCCAAGAAACCGCCCTTTCCGCAGCCGAGCTCCATGTGCATTGGCTGACGCTTTTTAAAACAATCCGCCCATTTTCCAAAATTTTCGGGAGGAGTATCCACAAAAAAATCACACGCGGCAAGTTCAGGACGCGCCCAAGGTTTTCTTCTCATTCTCATAAAAACACACACCTTAAAAACGACGCAAAGCCACAGAAAATCTGTGGCATTTTTGTCAGTCAATATCGTCTTCCTTGTAGAATTCGGCTTCCTTCGAGGGAATAAGCTCTCCCACGGCCTTCAGATCACCTGTCAGAAGGGCAAGGATACCCTTGTAGAAGAGAATAGGGTCGCCCAGAAACTCCCTGCGCACCGATTCGGCTTGGTTTTTCTCGGGGAGAAAAACGGTAAGCTTCATCAGGTCGGAGTTTATGTCCACGAGCCTGAGCTCAACGTTGAATCCGTCACCGCATGGGGAGATGTCGGTCTTTGCCGTTTGGTCGCGGTCAACGCGCGCCAAAAGCTTAATAGCTGCTTTAACAGCCTTTTCTCTGACGCTTTTCGGCACCATCTTTTCAAGCTTTTGCGCAGTTTCAACGCCAAGGTCTGTCAAGGTATAAAAATCCTCGTCGTCCTTTGTATATTCAGGCACGATATGTCCCGATTCAATAAGCTGTGCAAGGCAGGACGAAAGCTCGAAATAATTGACCAGCCCGTCTTGCAAAACGATGGTGTTGATTTGTGAAGGGGAGAGTGGTTTTTTCACCGAATAGAGCAGGTGGCAAACGAGCACTCTCGTTTCCTGCGGAGTGGTAAGACCACCCGGCGCAATGCCCTGAGTAAAGAAATCACGCATAAAAATCACCGCCTTAAATTCCTAATATAATTATACCATTTTTGCGTCGCAAAAGCAATACAAAAATTAGGAAAAGACGGTGATTTTGCAGTATTTTAAAACTCTATTCTGCCAAGCTGAGCATCCGAATAAATCTCGTCTGCGGATATACCGAAGTTGCTCACGGTAAAGAGCACGTCGCTGATGGTAACACCGCGGAGCTGGTAGCCTTTTGCATCAGCTTCAACGACCTTTGTGGGAACAAATCCATCCTCGTTGACCTTGACCAGAACGAAGGCGCTTGTGCCATCGCCCTTGTGGTTGTTCATCGGGAAACCGAAGAGTGAGCGCTTTGTGTCAAAAAGTATCTGCTTGTGGTTGTACTGCGCGTCGGAGTAGGTATATGCGCCGCCAAACGTTATAGTGTCAACCTCTGTGGGATTTGTCGGGTCGGAAACGTCAAAGAGCGAGAGCTTAAGTCCCTTTTTCTTGGTGGAGTTGAACTCTTCGTTAAACTCAATGTCCTCACCGAAACCGATGAGCATATCCTCGCCAAACGGATGCAGATAGTTGCTGAATCCCGGTATCTTCAGCTCGCCCAGAACCTTTGGAGCTGTCGGGTCGGAAGCGTCGATGACAAAGAGCGGGTCGGTTTCTTTAAAGGTGACCATATAGATTTTTTCATCCATAAATCTTGCGGAATAGATTCTCTCGCCTCGCGCAAGACCCTCTACAGAGCCGACAAGCTCAAGGTTTTCGTCCAAAACGTAAACACCGTTTTCGGTGTCGTAAATCCAGCTTCCGTCCTCTTCTTTCTCAATGTAGTTTGTAACGGCAAGCCTGAGCTTTCCGTTGTATTCATCAAGCGAAAACTGGTTTAGAAGATGTCCCGAAACTTTACCCTGTGCCGAGATGTCAAAGCTTCCGCCGTTAAGTGCGATTTTCGTAATCATCAAAACGTCGCCGTTATCGTGATACTCTCGTGTGAGATAGAGGTTTTGTGAAGAACAGTAAACGGTATGTGTTTCGCCGAGAATTGATAGGGTGTTTACGGGCTGACCGTTCTTGATGTCAATCGCGGAAACTACCGTAAACTGTGAGCCCGAAGGCTCTCCGATAACACAGATGTTCTCTGCGGGAATCTGTGAGGAAACTCCGTCAACCTCAATGCAGGGGATGATATCATCTTTCGAAGTAAACAAATCGCCGATGGAGTTGCGGTAGATGTAATATCCGCCCTTGTTGCTTATGAGGTACATCGTGTCGCCGATAAGACGGGAGGTGCTGTAATAGCCGTCCTGCGAAAACTCCGCGAACAAAACGGGGTTTGCGCGGTCGGTAATGTCATAGATTGCAACCGCTGTTTCCTGGTCTGCGCTGCAGTTGAAAACAAGCTTGTCGCCAACAACGTAAAATTCATTGTTGTAGCTCGATTCAAGCTCAATCTCAGAAACCTTCCTGAGATTTTTTTCGTCCGTCGCATCAACGATGACAACGCGTCCGCTCTTTTTACCGCCCGAAACGTCTGTTCTGTAGGTATAGATATACTTTCCGTCGGTGATAACCGTGTCAGCCTCCAGAACACCGCCTACCTGAACGTTTGTGGTGGAATGGTCGCCGTCGTCTGCCGACGTGGGAGCGGAATCCTCAACCGCTTCATAGACAAATTCGGCAGTGGTGTTTTTCTCCATAATTGCACTACCTGCCGCATCCCAGGAAAAAAATCCGTTAAACAGCCTGAAATCGTTTTTGATAAACGGCTCCACCGTGTCGATAATTTCATCGTTTGAAGTGAAAAATCTCACGTTTCCAACGCTGTTTGTGACAACGGGGAAGTTGATGGAGGGCGTGTTTCCTCTGGTCAACGCGAAAGCGCCTGTGAAGAACAGCGCGACAGCCGCCGCAACCAAAACAACTCTCTGTAATACGGTAATCTTTGAAACGGGCTTCTTCTTTTTCGCTTCAAGCTTTGCCATAAGAACCTTTGGGGTGACCGCTTCGGGTATCTCGACTTCGTCAAGAACTTTAAGCTTTTCTTTTATAAAATCGTTGTTGTTCATATTATCCTCCTTTTGAATTATTCAAGCAGAGCGCGCAGCTTTTTGTGCGCGCGGGAAATTTTTGAATTTACGGTACCGTGCGGGCAGTTCATAATCTTTGCAATCTCCGCCCCGTTGTATCCGAGGTAGGAGTGCAGGATAACCGCCATTCTTTCGCTTTCCGACAAGGTCTTCAAAGCTTTTTCAACAGCCACCCTGTCGATTGTCTGACCTTCGCTGTACCCGTCGCAGAGCTCATACGACAGGTCGTCAATGGGGTCGATGCTTTTCTGCAGAACGTACTCTGCCTTTTTTCTTTTGCAAACAGCCCAAAGAATTTTGAAAATCCAAGCGGAAAAAAGCGAGTCGTCGCGAAGATTTTTCAAACCCTTGTAGGCCTGGAAAAAGGTTTCCGCAACAACGTCTTCGGCATCGTCGCGGTTTGAAAGGACGTAATATGCCGAGCGGTATAAATCCTTGTATACCAGAGTATACAACTCTTCAAAGGCATGGTCGTCACCGCTTTTGGCGGCACAAACGAGCTTTGTATCTACCTGCATTACGTCACTTCCTTTTTGTTAAAATTACCTCACTTTATAAAAGCCTTCTGTAATGATAGTGAGGTTTTAGCGGTACAGTGTTGCAAAAATTTCCAACAATTCAAAAAAAGTTAATGTAAATATTATATCGCGGTTACAATTATTTAACAATATCTCTCGCCGAATATTGTATAATAAAACCATACTGAAAAGTATAAATTACCCCCCTCCTCAAACACACACCAAGCTGTCGCTTTGCACACCACAAAGCGAAGAAATCGGCAGAAAGAATTCTTTCTGCCGATTTTCTCTATGCTTTTACAGCTTCAATCGAAACTGCTTTTCCCGTTTTTTCGTCAATCTCAATAAGCACCGCGTCAATCTCCATATCTACTGCCTCAGCGGTGTTAAGACGGGTGGGCAGACAGGTGACAATCTTTCTCGTCGCACAGTCAACGTCTGCGCCGAGAACCGAATACCGCGACCCTACCATTCCAACGTCGGTGACGTAGGCGGTGCCGTTTTTCAGAATCTGAGCATCTGCCGTCTGCGTGTGGGTGTGTGTTCCCACAACCGCGCTGACTCTGCCGTCAAGATAGAAGCCCATAACCCTCTTTTCGCTTGTAGCTTCAGCGTGAAAGTCCACGATGATGTTTGGAGTGTCAATCTCTTTAAGTAAAGCGTCAATGCAGTCAAAGGGCGAATCGCACGGCTCCATATAGGTTCTGCCGATTAAGTTGATAACAACAACGCGGTACCTGCCCATATCCAGCTCGCAAAAGCCTTTTCCGCAGGCTGTGCGGTGGAAGTTTGCAGGCCTTATGATATATGGCTCGTCGTCAAAAATGTCGAGCGAGTTTTTCTGTTTGAAAGCGTGGTTTCCCGTGGTGATAACATCTGCACCGCAGGAAAAAAGCGAGTCTGCGCTCATCTTTGATATGCCGTTTTGGTCCGCGGAGTTTTCTCCGTTGATTACGGTAACGTCGACCCCCAACTGCTTTTTGAGCGCAGGGAGCTTTTTTCTGAGATAATCACAACCGCCCGAGGCAACAACGTCGCCCACAAAAAGTACCCTCATACCGCACCTCTTTTCACGTCTATACATAGATATTACTACATTAAAATAAATTTTGCAAGTTCACGTTAAAATATGTATAGGTATAGACATTTTAAAATTAAAAGTGTATAATTAGATAGTTGAATTGAATCTTCGGAGGAATATAAAATGAAACTTTTTAAAAAAATAACCGCAATTCTGCTCTGTGTTTTGATGGTAATGTCCGTTGCATCCTGCGGCGAAGACACCTCTTGGGTAATCAAAACCGACAAAACCACCACAACGTCGGGTATGTATCTGTACTATCTTCTCGGCGCCTATAGCAACGCCTATAACTTTGTTGAAGACCCCGAGAAAGACATAATTTCCCAGACTATTGACGGAGTCAAGGCAGAGGAATGGATAAAGAATACCGCTATGGACAGCGCAAAATTTGCAACCGTAATCTTGGAAAGATTTGACGAAAAGAAGCTTGCTCTTTCCGAGGAAAACGAGCAGTACGCAAAGCAATATGCTGACTACTATTGGGCAAGCGCAGGTCAGGTTTACCTCAACCACGGTGTAACCTACGATACCTTCCTCAAATGCATAAAGATAGATTTGATGGTTTCACAGCTTTTTGAAACCGTATACGGCAAGGGTGGCGAGAAGGAAATTTCTGCCGAAGATATGAAAAAAGGTCTTGTCGAGAACTTTGTAAAGGTAAAGGAAATCGGCATCTCTCTTGCAGGTATCACAGGCGAGATGAGAAGCGATAAGGTTCAGGAAAACCTCAAGCAAAAGGCCGAGGACTATAAAAAGAGAATCGAAGCAGGCGAAAAGATTGAAGACCTCATCAAAGAGCACTATAAGCTTGAGGTAGACCTTGCGGTTGAGGAATCCGGCAAGACTGCAGAAGAACTTATGGGCGGTTCAACAGCCGATGACATCGACACCGATTTTGTTGTAATCAGTAAAAACGCCACAAACTACAGCGAAAACGAGATAAACGAAGTTTTCAAGCTCGAAAACGGAAAGGTAGTAGTTTTGGTAGAGAAGGAATACGTAAGAGTAATCCAGAAATACGACATTCTCGAGGACGAAACCCTTCTCGAGCAGTACGACTATGACATCAGAGTTTCACTCAAGGCTGAAGAATTCACCGAAGAGATTGAAGCTGCCGCAAAGGACCTCGTCGTTGAGATAAACGAGGCAGCGCTCAAGAAGTATAAGCCTTCCAAGATTAGACTTCAGTAATAAAATCTCGCCATCTCGCAAAAACGCGGATGGAATCCGAGAACTTTGTTGTTTCACAGTAAAACGGCGGATACTCACACGGTATCCGCCATTTTTGGAAAAAGGAGGGATGAGCGTGTACAGTCCGCTTGCCGACAGAATACGACCTGCAAAAATCGAAGACGTCGCAGGACAAAAACACATACTCGGCGAGGGTATGATGCTGAAAAAAATTATAGACAGCGGCAGAATCCCCAATATGATATTCTATGGACCGTCGGGTGTCGGAAAAACCACGGTGGCAAGAATAATAGCCGAGCTTTCGGGACTCACACTCTATAAGCTCAACGGAACCAACTGCTCCACCGCAGATATACGTCAGGTTGTTGCCGATACCGAAACCATCGAGGGTATGAACGGCGTGCTCTTGTACCTTGACGAGATACAATACCTCAACAAACGCCAACAGCAGTCACTTCTCGAATATATCGAAAACGGCAAGATAACCCTCATTTCATCCACCGCCGAAAACCCATATTTCTACATATACAGCGCAATTCTCAGCCGTTCCACCGTCTTTGAATTCAAATCCCTCTCGCCCGAGGATATAGAGCCTGTGGTAAGACGCGGTTTTTCAGAGATGGAAAAGGAAATCGCGAGAACCATCGCACCGACCGACGAAGCGGTAATGCACATCGCAAGGGCGTGCGGAGGTGACGTGAGGAAAGCGCTCAATTCTGCCGAACTTTGCTCGCTTGCAGGAAAAGACGAAAACGGGAAAATCATCGTCGACCTTGAAACCGCACAGCAGGCTTCACAAAAAAGCGCGCTCAGATACGACCGCGACGGCGACGAGCACTACGATATACTGTCAGCCTTTCAAAAATCCATTCGCGGCTCGGATGAGAACGCGGCGCTGCACTACCTTGCAAGACTTCTGGAGGCAGGGGATTTGATTTCCCCCTGCAGACGCCTTCTCGTAATAGCCAGCGAGGATATAGGACTTGCCTATCCGCAGGCAGTCAGTATAGTAAACGCCTGCGTTGACAGTGCAGAAAGATTGGGGCTTCCCGAGGCGAGAATACCTCTTGCGCAGGCGGTCATCACCCTTTGCACCGCACCAAAATCAAACTCTGCTATCTGCGCCATAGACGAGGCGATGGCAGACGTTAAAAAAGGAAACTTTTCACAGGTACCCCAGCACCTCAAGGACTCACACTATGAGGGGGCTTCAAAGCTCGGTAGGGGACAGACCTATAAATATCCCCACAGCTACCCCAATTCCTACGTTGAACAGCAGTATCTTCCCGATGCGATAAAGGATAGGGTGTACTATAAGTTCGGTGAAAATAAAACCGAACAGGCGGCGCTTGAGTACCGCAATAAGATTAAAAAGAACGGTAGGTGACAGATATGCTGCAGCTCGTTTTGGGTCAGAGCGGAAGCGGAAAATCCTTTGAGATTAGAAACAGGCTCCGCGAGTGCGAGGGTAACGCCATATTATTGGTTCCCGAGCAGAGCTCCTTTGATGCCGAAAAAACGGTCTGCAAGCTTCTCCCTCCCCAAAAGCGCAGAACCGTCGAGGTGCTGACCTTTTCGCGACTCTGCGACAATATCTTCCGCAGATACGGCTCACTCGCAGGAGAACGAATAAACGATAGCGGAAAATGTATGCTTATGAGCGTCGCTCTCGATACCTTGAAGGACGACCTCAAAATCTATAAAAGCTATCACCGCCGACCCGAGTTTGTAAAGCGGATGATAGCGGCGGCTGATGAGTTCAAAAACGCAGGACTGACACCCGACCGACTCAGAGAAATCTGCGACGGACAAACAGGAACAAGCGCCGAAAAGCTTCGTGAGCTAAGCCGTGTTTATGCGCTGTATGATTCGGTGCTGGAAGGTCAGGGTGTTGATAGCCGTGACGACCTTCTCCGTGCCACCCGATTTGCTGCAGAGAACAATTATTTTGCAGACAAATCGGTATACATCGACGGCTTCAAGGACTTCACGGGAGCCCAGACCGAGCTTGTTCGTGTGATGCTCCTGCAAAGCAGATGCCTCACCGTTTCTCTGTGTACCGACGGGCTCGAGAGCGATAGCGTAATGTTTTCCTCGGTAAACTCTACAGCACGCTTTCTGCTTCAGGAGGCGAAAAGAGCGGGTATAGAGATAAAAACCCCATTTGCTTTAAAGGGCACGAAACGGGCAAAGAATCAGGAACTTGCGGCGGTTGCGGAAAACTTTCTGCGCCATAATCCCGAAATATATAATGAAGAGAGTGAAGCTGTAAAAATCTACTGCGCAAAGAACCCCCGTGACGAAGCGGAATTTATCGCAGCCTCCATCAGTGACCTCGTTAAACACCACGGCTACCGCTACCGCGATATTGCGGTTGTGGGAAGAAACGCCGAGGAGTATTCCGCACTTCTTTGTGACGCGTTTTTGCGCTATGACATACCTGTTTTCGACGATGACCGCGACGAAATCGCGACAAAACCGCTCGTAAAACTGATAACAGCCTTGATGTCGGCGGCACGCAACAAAAGCGATGCCGACAACCTCTTCACGATACTGAAATCCCCCTTTTCGCCCTTTGAGTACGAAAAGGTGTGCGAGCTCGAAAACTACTGCTTTATATGGAATCTGACGGGCAGGGATTTTCGCTCCGAATTCAAAAATCACCCCGACGGCCTGGGACGCGAGCTTGACGAAAAATCTCGCGAAAGGCTTTCGGAGTTTGAGTCTGTGCGAAAAGAAATCATCGCTCTCATCGACAGCTTTGCCGAAGCTACCCAAAGCTGTGACGGGGCAACCTTCGCACAAGAGATATACAGCTTCCTTCAGAGCTTTGGTGCAGAGGAAAAAATCCGCGAACAAAACGATAACGAAAGCACCGAGGTTTTCAACTGTACGATGACCTGCTTAGAGCAGATGGCAACCGTTCTCAAGGGTATGACCTTTGGCATTGAACGTATGGAAGCATTTTTGAAGACCGCACTTTCCGAGAGTGATTACGGTAAAATCCCTCAACATCTCGACGAGGTAACCGTCGGCTCTGCAAACCGCATCCGATACAGCGCACCCAAAGCCGTATTCATATTCGGCGCGGTGGACGGGGTCTTTCCGGCGCTTATAAAAAATGACGCGATAGTCGGCTGGGATGAACGCGCATTTCTTCGTGACAGAGGTGTAAATATCCCCGATAACGAAAGAGGACTCTATTTCGACGAGAGATACTTTGCATATATGGCGGTCAGCGCTCCGTCGGAGAAGCTCTTTGTCTGCTACCCTGCAGCCGAGCTTTCGGGCAGCGTCTGCTTCAAATCCCTGATAGTTTCACAGATAGAAAAACTGCTTCCGAAGGTTGAGCACCTCACCTGCGATACTGTCCCTCGCGACCTGTTTCTGCAGACGAGGAAGGGAATACTGCATCAATATTCCGAACACTTTTTCGAAGACGACGTGCTGTGCGAGGCTGTGAAAAGAACCGACGACGGCACCGTGTCACAGCTCGAAAAAAATGCAGAGGGTACGGATTTTGACGTCAGCGATACAAGCCTTTCCGCAACACTCTTCGGCAAGGACATAACCCTCTCGCCTTCAAAGGTAGAGAGCTTTCACCGATGCCGTTTTTCCTATTTCTGCGAAAAGGGACTCTACGTCCGCCCCCTGCAGAGAATTGAAATGGACCCCCTGCAGAGCGGAAACTTCATCCACTACTGCCTCTATGCTCTGCTTTCGGAGCGCACGAAGGAGGAGTTTGTGGCCCTTGACCAAAAACAGCTTTCCGAGCTCTGCGACAAAATCGCTGAGGACTATCTCACAAAAGAACTCGTTGCTACGGACTTTTCGGACAAGCGCTTTGTAACGCTGATGATGAGGATGAAAAGCACCGTAAAACGCCTTGCCGTAAGGCTTCAGGCGGAGTTTAAGGAGAGCGACTTTATCCCCGTGGAATTCGAGGCGGAAATCGACCGAAGAAAAGAGATAAAACCCCTCAGACTCACCCTCAGCGACGGCTCAACCGTCTGGATAGAGGGAAAGGTGGACAGAATCGACCTTTTTGAAAACGAGGGAAAGAGATATATCCGCGTAATCGACTATAAATCCGGAACAAAGGACTTCAACGCCGAGGATATCGAATACGGCTTGAATATGCAGATGCTTCTCTACCTTTTTGCAATATGCGATGAAAAGGCAGGAAAATATGCAGGAGCCGAGCCTGCAGGCATACTCTATATGCCCGTAGGTGATAAATACGATAAGGATAATAGCGACGAGACACTTGAAAAGGACCGCCTTAAGAAGCACAAAATGAAGGGACTGATTCTTCAAAACGAAGACGTCATACGTGCGATGGAAAGAAGCGGAGAGGGACTGTTTGTCCCTGCGAAATTCAAAAAGGACGGCAGCGTGAGCAGTACTTCTCTTGCAACTGCCGAGGAGTTTGCCGAGATAAAAAAGAGCATCGAAAAGACGCTTCGCTCAATGGGTTCGCTTCTTCGAAAGGGTAAAATTGCCCCGATGCCAACCGAGGCAAAGGGCTATAACGTTTGCAAATATTGCCGCTATACCGCCGTGTGCAAGCGTGCAAAACTAATCGAGGATGAAGAATAATAGCACAAAATCGCATTTCCCGACCAAAAAAATCATTTTTAATATTGACAAAACACAAATGACCCTGTATAATAATTTGGTACGGGCAAACCACACAATAGCTATGCCTGTTTGAAGTTACAAGGAGTGTCTGCCATGCCGCTTGATTTGCGACAGATATTTGAGGTGCCGGGCGAATCCAAGGATTTGGATTGTTCGATAGAACTTGCCGGTATTGAGATTGGCGGAGTAAACCCCTTTGAAACTCCCGTTTCGATAAAGGGACGGATAGAAAACAGACTTGGCGTGGTCACAATAAGCTATACCGCAGAGTATAGGATGCACTATCTTTGTGATAGATGCCTCAGCGATGAGTATAGGGATAACAAAATGAGCTTTGAACATATTCTGCTCAACGACCCCAACGCTGCAGGAGCATCGGACGACTATATACTGACCGAAGGTAATTCACTCGACCTTGACGAGTTGGTTGTTAGCGATATTCTGCTTGAGCTACCTACAAAGCTTTTGTGCAAGGAAGATTGTAAGGGTTTGTGTGTAAGTTGCGGAAAAAATCTCAATTTGGGCGGTTGCGATTGCGAAACCAAGACCGTTGACCCAAGACTTGAGGTTTTGCGCCAGTTATTAGATTAAAAGACGATTGGAAATAAAAGGGAGGTTTTTGATATGGCAGTTCCGAAGAGAAAACATTCACAGGCAAGACGCGATAAGAGACGTTCTAACGTATGGAAGCTCCAGCTTCCCGCATTTTCTAAGTGCACACAGTGCGGCGAGCTCAAGATGCCCCATAGAGTATGCCCCCATTGCGGTTACTACAAGGGCAAGGAAATCGTAAAAGTCGAGGCATAATTGCAGTTTTGTAAGTGGCAGAGGAAGGTTTTCTCCTTCCTCTGTTTTTTTGCGAAAAATACTTTATCTTGTTGTAAAACTGTGGTATAATATAATGTAAGACAAAAATCTGTGAGGTTTTGTATGGCTGTAGTAATTTCCGAGGTGCAGAAGCGCTCGCTCGCCTTCAAAGCAGGAATCCCTGCAAAAGCGACCCTTCTGAGTATAAACGGCAATGAGATAAACGACGTTCTGGACTATCAGTTTTATATAACAGAGCGCCGTGTGGAACTTTACTGCCTTGTTGACGGAAATGAAAAGAAATACACGGTGGTAAAAGACGAATACGAGGATATCGGACTCATCTTTGACAGCTACCTTATGGATAATCAGCACCACTGCAAAAACAAATGCATCTTCTGCTTTATCGACCAGATGCCAAAGGGAATGCGTGAGAGTCTGTATTTCAAGGACGACGACGATAGAATGTCGTTTCTGTTTGGCAACTACGTCACCCTCACGAACCTCACCCAAAAGGATATCGACCGCATCATAAAGATGCATATAAGCCCAATAAATATTTCGGTGCACACCACCGACCCCGAGCTTCGCGTGAAGATGATGAAGAACAAAAATGCAGGTGAAAGCCTTAAATGGCTCGAGGAACTTGCGGTTCACGGAATAAAGCTCAACACACAGCTTGTGCTGTGTCCCGGTATAAATGACGGCGAACAGCTTGTTCGTTCGCTGAACGATTTGGCAAAGCTTGCCCCGAATATTGAAAGCATTGCGGCCGTCCCCGTCGGACTGACCAACCATCGCGAAGGGCTTGAAAAGCTCAGGGTGTATACGAAGGAAGAGTCTGTAAAGGTGATTGACGTAATCGAGAGCTTTTCCGACGAGTTTTTCAAGAAGCACGGCGTCAGAATAGCCTTTGCATCGGACGAGTTCTACCTAAAGGCAGAACGTCCTCTCCCCGAATACGACTACTACGGCGACTTCAGCCAGCTTGAAAACGGAGTGGGGCTTGTCACACTTTTAAGACACGATTTCTATGACTGTCTTGAAAACGACGAATTCGACCCAAAACCATATAAAGCCGCAATTGCAACGGGAAAGCTTGCGTATCCGCTTTTGTGTGAGCTGTCCGAAGCGGCAATGAAAAAGTATCCGCAGATACAGCTTGAAGTCTATATGATAGAAAACGAGTTTTTCGGTGAGAATATAACCGTCGCAGGACTTGTCACAGGCGGCGACCTTATAACACAGCTGAAAGGAAAAATTACCGCAAAAACCCTGTTAATTCCGTCGGTAATGCTCCGCCACGAGCGCGACAGATTTCTCGACGACGTGCTCATCGAGGATGTTGAAAGAGAACTGAACGTAAAACTGATTGCCGTAGAAAACGACGGATATAACCTTTTGAACAGTATGTTAGGATGTGAGAACTGATGTCTATTCCGATAGTAGCGGTTGTAGGCCGCCCAAACGTTGGAAAATCCACACTTTTTAATAAACTGATCGGTCAACGCCTTTCAATAGTCGAGGACACTCCGGGTGTTACCCGCGACAGAATCTACGGAAAGTGCGAGTGGCTTGATAGAAGCTTTATGCTTGTTGATACGGGCGGTATTGAACCGTATTCCGACGATGTAATCCTGTCACAGATGAGAAGACAGGCACAGCTCGCAATAGAAAGCGCGAGCGTTATAATTCTCGTAACCGACGTTCGCTCGGGTGTCACCGCAACCGATCAGGACGTGGCGTCAATGCTCCAAAAAAGCGGAAAGCCCATCGTTCTGTGTGTAAATAAATGCGACAGCCTCGGCAACGTTCCACCCGATTTCTACGAATTCTACAACCTCGGTCTCGGCGACCCCGTTGCAGTTTCTTCGGTACACGGACACGGTACGGGCGACCTGCTTGACAGAGTGCTCGAACACCTTCCTGAAGATAGCGAGGGTGAGTATGAGGAGGACTATATCAAGGTTGCGGTAATAGGTAAACCAAATGCAGGAAAATCCTCCCTTGTCAACAAAATTGCAGGCGAGGACAGAGTAATCGTTTCCGATATTGCGGGAACGACCCGCGATGCCGTCGATACCGTAATCGAAAACGAAAACGGGAAATTCGTATTCATCGATACCGCAGGAATCCGCAGAAAGAGCAAAATCGACGAGGCAATCGAAAAATACAGCGTGCTTCGCGCGTATATGGCGGTTGACCGCGCCGACGTTTGTATAATAATGATAGATGCAACCACAGGCTTCACCGAGCAGGACTCCAAGGTTGCAGGCTATGCACACGAGCAGGGCAAGGCTTGTATCGTTGCCGTTAATAAATGGGACCTCATCGAAAAAGACGGCAAGACGATGGATGAGTTCAGAAAAAAGCTCGAGATAGATTTCAGCTTTATGCCCTACGTTCCCTTTATCTTCATCTCTGCAAAGACAGGTCAGCGCGTGGAAAGACTTTATGAGCTCATCAAATACGTTGCCGACCAGAATGCAATGCGCATCTCCACAGGAAAGCTCAACGACGTTCTTGCAGAGGCAACCGCAAGGGTACAGCCCCCGTCGGATAAGGGAAAACGCCTCAAGATTTACTATATGACCCAGGCGTCCTCAAAGCCCCCGACATTCGTAACCTTTGTAAACAACTCCGAGCTGTTCCACTTTTCATATCAGCGATATCTCGAGAACAGAATCCGCGAAACCTTCGGACTTGAGGGAACACCGATAAGGATAACCGTTCGCGAGCGTGACAGAAACGACAATAACTGAGGATAACTTTATGGTAATGATAAAAACGATTACAGCGGCGCTTTTCGTTGCTGCCATCAGCTACCTTTTGGGCAGCCTCAACTTTGCAATAATAATAACAAAAATAATGACGGGTAAGGACATCCGCAACTACGGAAGCGGTAATGCGGGAATGACCAACGTTCTGCGCACCGTCGGAAAGACTGCGGCGGTACTCACGGCAGTGGGCGACCTTGGCAAAGGAATTCTTTCCGCGCTCATGGGCGAATGGATATTCTCTCTCGCCGTTGAAGGACTTGTTCCAAGCGGAATAATATACGCCTTTTTAAACGGCGGAATGTACGTGGGCATCATCTTTGCGCTTTTGGGACATCTTTTTCCGCTCTACTACGGCTTCAAGGGCGGCAAGGGAATTCTCGTTTGCGGCGGCGCAATACTGATAATGGACTGGCGGGTGTTCTTGTCGATACTCGCGCTGTTCGTGATATTTTTCCTTATAACAAGGATTGTTTCGGTAGGCTCAATAGCCGCAACCATCGGTTATCCCACCTTCACCTGTATCTATCAGTGTATAGATAAGGCCTTCACCCCAACCGAAATAGTGGTGAACACCCTTCTTGCAGCAGCTGTAGCCGCGGTGGTAATCATAATGCACCGCGAAAACATAAAAAGGCTCATAAACGGAACTGAAAACCGATTTGGCAAGAAAAAAACCGACTCCTCAAAAAAGGATTGATAAAAATGAGAGTAATTACAGGCTCGGCACGAGGCAAAAAGCTGATAACACTTGAGGGCAACGACGTTCGTCCGACCACGGATATGGTAAAGGAAGCAATATTCAGTATAGTTCAGTTTGAACTTGCAGGTGCGTCGGTGCTCGACCTCTTTGCAGGAAGCGGGCAGCTTGGCATCGAGGCACTCAGCCGCGGCGCGTCGCTTGCCGTTTTCGTGGACAGCAACCCCGAAAGTGTCAAGGTGACAAGAGAGAACCTTAAAAATACGGGACTTGCGCAAAAATCCCGAGTTGTAGCAATGGACAGCTTTGCGTATCTTTCCGGTTGCAAGGACAAATTTGATATAGTTTTAATCGACCCGCCCTATTCAAAGGACATAATAGCTCAGATTTTGCCCAAAGTGGTTGAAAAAACCGATGATAATGGTATAATAATATGTGAACACGACAAAAAAGATCAGCTTCCCGAAGAGGCAGGCGATTTTTGCAGGTTCAGAACGTATTCCTACGGACGTATAGCACTCACAACATATCGCAAAAGGAATGAGGAAGAATGAGGACAGCGGTTTGCCCCGGAAGCTTTGACCCGGTAACCAAAGGACATCTTGATATTATAAAGAGAGCATCGGGGCTCTTCGACAAGGTAATAGTTCTTGTGGTTGTAAATCCCGACAAAAAACCCTCTTTTACAGTTGAAGAGAGGGTGGAACAGCTCAAAAAGGTAACCGCAATGCTTCCAAACGTAGAGGTGGACAGCTTCAGCGGACTTCTTGCGGACTACCTTCGTTCTACGGGCGCGTGCGCGATAGTAAAAGGACTTCGTGCGGTGTCTGACTTTGAGTATGAATTTCAGATGGCGCTCACAAACCGTAAGCTCAACCCTTATGCAGAAACCGTGTTCTTGAATACGGCAGCTGAAAATATGTACCTCAGCTCGAGTATGGTAAAGCAGATTGCAAGGTTCGGCGGAGACATCTCATCCTTCGTTCCGAGTGAAATATACAGCGAAGTCAAAGAAAGATTATGCAAATAATTTTGGGGAGGACAGTCAAATGACCATCGAAACCATTCTTGATACCATCGACGAAATGCTTGAAAAATCTTGGGGCGTTCCGCTTTCCGGCGGAAAATGCGTTGTGGATGCCGAAAAGATTAGGGACCTCATCGACGAGGTGCGCCTCAATCTTCCCTCCGATCTCAAGCAGGCAAAGGCAGTAGTTGCTGACCGCAACAACATACTTCTCAACGCGAGAAACGAGGCAGAGGGAATCATCAAGCGCGCAGAGGAGAGAGCAAAGGCTCTCGTTGCCGAGGAAGAGATAGTTCGCGTAGCAAATGAAAAGGCTACCGAAACCCTCAATATTGCACAGGCAAAGTCCAAGGAGATGC
This sequence comes from Oscillospiraceae bacterium, assembly GCA_045531755.1. Lineage (GTDB taxonomy): Bacteria > Bacillota > Clostridia > Oscillospirales > Ruminococcaceae > UBA11540. Next base: position 25,348 of record JAZSEP010000015.1, read on the forward strand.
GTCAGGCGGCATTTGACTTCTCCGAGGATATGCTCCAGAAGATTGAAAAGGCTGCAACCGAGTGCCTCGGAAGCATCAAGGAAACAAGACAGGCTCTCAAAAATACAAAAATAGCAAAATAAACAAACGGGCAAAGCCAATCGGCTTTGCCCGTTTAATATATATAGCAACTACATCGTAATTTCTGCAAATTCCGCCCTGCACACCCTTGCGAGCTCCTTTGGCGAAACAAAAACCTGTGCTCCTATCTTTCCGGCACTCACGTAGATTGAATCAAGATTCTGCGCCGAACAATCAATAAACGTCGGGAACAGCTTTTTCATTCCAACGGGGGAACAGCCGCCGCGTATGTAGCCCGTCACCTTGTTGATGTCGCTCACGGGAATCATCGCAACAGACTTTTCGCCTGCCGCCCTTGCCGCTTTTTTGAGGTCAAGCTCACAGCAAACGGGAATCACAAAAACGAAATATCCGCCGCCCGCGCCCTTTGTTACGAGGGTTTTGAAGACAACCTTCTCGTCTGCGCCAATCTTTGCGGCAATGGAATTTCCGTCAATCAGCCCGTCGTCGTGACCGTATTCCTGCGCGGTATAGGAAACTTTTTCGCGGTCTAAAATCCGCATTGCGTTAGTCTTGACAGCCACGGATTAACCCTCTTTCACAAGAATCATAACGTCTGCATAGGGGAGAGCCTTCACCCAATCGCAGAAAACGTGCCACTCGTCAAGCTTGTGCGTTTTTCTTGCATAGTACATCGAAATGAGATTCTCATAATTCATAGTGCAGGTGCGCATCTGATTATAGCTCGAAGGCAAAAGCTGAATGATATCGTACCAAATCTGCTTGTCCTTTGTTTCGAGATACTTGAGTCGTAGCTCCTCAAGCTTGTCGATAACGGTCTGCATAAATGCGAGGGAATCCTCGTCCAATTTGTCACAGCTAAAATCCGAGAGCTCGAACTTTTTGCTTGTTACCTTGTGCATTGTGCTTGTGGAGTTGGCGACCGTAGCCACCTTGTACGTGTCATATTCCTTCCACCAATAAAGCGGTGCCGTGATATCAACCGATACAAAAATCTGACGGATAAACTTTCTGTGGTCGCTTCCTGCAGAGCAAAGACGGCGGGCAAGAGAAAGGTCGTTTTCGCCCAATATGAAATTACCGTTCTCGTCAGTGAAGCTGTCCATCTTGTCCCAGCTGTTGAGCGGGTTTCTCGCTCCTCTGACAGCGTTTTCGAAATTCAGAACCGAGGTTCTTTCCAATTTAATCATCGTGCCACACTCCTTTATATATAGGATATCAGTTGTTGATTATATTTTCAAGCATAGAATTCACTTTTACCCTCAGATATTTTGTACTGTTCCCCGAAAGGTCGGGGTCGGCGGAGAGAATGTCGGCGCTTGCGGCCTTTGCAAGCCCCACAAGCTCTCGGTCGGTATACATACCCTCAAGTTTGAGAGAGGGGAGTCCGTGCTGACGAACACCGATAAGGTCGCCTGCACCTCTGAGGTTTAGATCCTCTTCCGCAATCTTAAATCCGTCGGTACAGCTTTTCATAACCTTGAGTCTTTCGCCCGAGTCGCCCGAAAGACTGTTGCTCACAAGAATACAATAGGACTTGTGCTCGCCTCTGCCAACCCTTCCGCGAAGCTGATGAAGCTGTGAAAGACCAAACCGTTCCGCGTTTTCAATCATCATAATAACAGCGTTTGGAACGTCTACACCAACCTCAACGACGGTGGTGCAAACCAAAAGGTCGGTCTTGCCGTCGCGGAAATCCGCCATAACGGCATCCTTTTCTGCCCCCTTCATCTTTCCGTGAAGAACAGAAATTCTTATGTCGGGGATTGCCTTTCCAAGTTCCTTTGCATACTCGGTAACCGACAAAAGCTCGGACGGCTCGCCCTCGTCGTTTTCGATAAGCGGACAAACGATATACGCCTGCCTGCCCTCTTTTATGCGGTCTTTGATAAAGCCAAAGGCTCTTTCGCGCTTCGGCGGGTCGATGAGAAGGGTTTCAATCGGGGTTCTTCCCTTTGGAAGCTCGTCTATGATTGACAGGTCCAAATCGCCGTAGATGATTAGCGACAGCGTCCTTGGAATCGGTGTGGCGGACATAACCATAGTGTGCGGATCACAGCCTTTTTCCGAGAGGACAGCCCTCTGGCCAACGCCGAATCGGTGTTGCTCGTCGGTGATAACGAGCGCCGGATTTTTGAAGGTGACCTTTCCTGTTATCAGCGCGTGCGTGCCGATAATAAAATCTATTTCACCGCTTTCAAGCCCTGCAAGTACAGACTTTTTCTGCGAAGCCTTCATCGAGCCCGTTAGAAGTCCTACCTTGATTCCAAGCGGAGAAAGCAGCTTTTCCATCGTCTTTGAATGCTGTACTGCAAGAATCTCGGTGGGCGCCATCATAGCCGCCTGATATCCGCTCCTGCAACAGCAGAAAGCCGTGGCAGCGGCAACCAGTGTCTTTCCCGAACCGACGTCGCCCTGTATGAGCCTGTTCATAGGTACCGTCTTTTGCATATCCAAAACGCAATCGTCAATCGCGCGCTTTTGTGCATTGGTCGGAACAAAGGGCAGACTTTCATAAAACTCACTAAGGTCGGTTTTCTTTATAGAATGTGAAACCAGGCGGTTGTTCGAGTTTCTCAGCCTGTTGAGCGCCAATTGAACAATCAGCAATTCTTCAAAGCACAGCCTGCGCCTTGCCTCGTTGAGAGCCTGTGGGTCCTGAGGAAAATGGATGTTTTTGAGCGCGTATGAAATATGACAAAGATGGTACTTTTCCCGTATTTCAGCAGGCAGATAGTCGTTTACCGAATTGTCAACCAGCCGAAGCGCCTCGCGCACGTTCGTGCTGACGGCATTTGAAGTAAGCCCCGAGGTCAGCCGGTAAACAGCCTTCATCGGAGTGTCGGGGGAGTAGGGGATAATCATAGGCGAGATCATCTCTCTGCGCCTGCCCACCGTGCGAAGCTTGCCGTAGATGAGATATTCTTCCCCCACGCTTATCGCATCGAAGGCGAAGGATTGATTGAAAAGAGTGATGTATATCCTCGAGCTTTCGTCAAAGGCATCAATTTTATATACGGTCATGCCTTTTCTCACACGTCTTGGCACCTGTTTTGAAACCACGTGCACCTTAAGACAGCAAGGGGTGTCGTCGGGACAGGAAATGGCAAATTTAACGTCTGTTACGTCGAGATAGCTCCTCGGATAGAAATACAAAAGGTCGCCGATGGTGTCAACGCCTAATTTTCGGTATAAAGCGGCTCGTTTCGCACCGATTCCGCGAAGCTCCTGTATGTCGCTTTTGCTGTTCAAACCACACTGCACCTCCCTAAATCCGTCTACTCAGATCATTATACCACTTTCTGTACGATTTTACAATTACCGCTATTTTTGACTTGTGCAAAATAACATTGTTTAATTTGTACATCGAAAGACGAAGAGTTTTGGTTATAAATAACGGATTTTTTGTAAATTTTATGCTAAAATAGCGAAAATCTAACTTTTTCTGCAAAAATTCTGAAAAAAATTCTTGCAAAATTCTAACAAATTGTGTAAAATGGATAAATAGGAAGATATAGATTATTGAAATGAGGTCGTGACAGTGTCCAACAGGTTGTTTCAAGGCGTAGTTCATCAGATGAAAGAAGCTATAGACAGAGTTGTCGGTGTGGTAGACGAAACATCGGCTGTAATGGCTTGCAGTGAGCTTTCGAAAATAGGAGAAACCAACGATTTCGTAGCTTTTTCTATTGCAGAGTCAAAGGAAACCTTTGTCTGTGAGGGCTATACATATCGCACCTTCGGTGCAAAGACAAAACCAGAGTATGCCGTTTTTGTTGAGGGTACCGACGAAGCTGCAGAAAAGTATGCAGGACTTCTTGCGGTTTCAATGACAAAGATAAAGCAATACTATGACGAGAAGTATGACAGAAACAACTTCATAAAGAACGTCATCCTCGACAACATTCTTCCGGGTGACATCTACGTCAAGGCAAGAGAGTTGCACTTCAATTCCGAGGCTACCAGAGTGGCATTCCTCGTCAGGATAATGTCCACAAACGACATCTCGGCATTTGACGTTATACAGAACCTCTTCCCCGACAAGCAGAAGGATTTTGTCTTCACGATAAGCGAGTCTGACCTTGTACTCATAAAGGAGATAAAGCCGGGCATCGATTCAAAGGACCTCGAGAAGCTTGCCCGTTCTATAGTTGACACACTCGGCAGTGAATTCTATACCCGCGTTGTCGTTGGCATAGGAAGTGCCGTAACAGGCATCAAAGAGCTTGCCCGCTCCTTCAAGGAAGCACAGGTAGCGCTTGAAGTCGGCAAGGTGTTCGACACCGAAAAGTCCATCGTACCCTACGAAACTCTCGGCATCGCAAGACTTATCTATCAGCTTCCCACAACCCTTTGTGAAGCATTCCTCCACGAGGTATTCAAGAAGGGCTCTATCGACAACCTCGACCACGAAACGTTGTTCACAATACAGAAGTTCTTCGAGAACAACCTCAACGTTTCTGAAACATCAAGAAAATTGTTCGTGCACAGAAATACGCTTGTGTATAGAATTGAAAAGATTAAAAAGCTCACAGGGCTTGACCTGCGTGAATTTGACCACGCTATCGTATTCAAGGTAGCGCTGATGGTCAAAAAGTACCTCGCGGCAAATCCCGTGAAGTATTGATGACAGCACGACGAAACAGACATAACGAAACAGGACTCAGGTCTTGTTTCTTGTCTTGAATGGGACAAATCAAGAAAAAGAAAAAGGCGGTGTACCCTTGATTAAGTTCAGAAACGTCACAAAGCAATATCCCAACGGCACAAAAGCCCTTGAGGACGTTAGCATTGATATTGAAAAAGGCGAGTTCGTGTTTGTCGTCGGAGCTTCGGGCGCAGGAAAAAGCACCTTTTTAAAGCTCATAATGCGCGAGGAAAAAGCAAGCTCCGGAACTATAGAGGTAAACGGATATAACCTCAACCGTTTGAAGCACAGAAAAATTCCCGAATACCGCCGCTCAATCGGTATGGTTTTTCAGGATTTCAAGCTCATTCCTACGATGAACGTGTATGATAACGTTGCGTTCGCTTTGCGCGTGACCGACGTTTCGCCAAGAGATATAAAACGCCGTGTTCCCTACGTTCTGGGCCTTGTCGGATTGAGCAAAAAGGAAAAAGCAATGCCCGACGAGCTCTCGGGCGGTGAACAGCAAAGAGTTGCGCTTGCAAGAGCGCTTGTAAATAATCCCCAGCTTCTCATCGCGGACGAGCCTACGGGAAATATCGACCCTGAAATGTCGCTCGAGATAGTAGAGCTTCTGACCGAAATCAACAACTGCGGAACCACGATAATTATGGTTACCCACGAACACGATCTGGTACATAAATTCAACAAACGCGTAATTACTATAGATAAGGGAGAGGTCATCGCAGACGCTCCCGAAAAGGAGTAAATATGAAAGCGAGTGCATTCGGCTATCTTTTCAAGGAAGGCGCGCGAAGCCTTTGGGCAAACCGATGGATGTCGGTAGCGGCAATCGGCGTGCTCACCGCCTGTCTTTTGCTGGTGGGCGCTTCCACAATGTTTTCACTCAACGTTCGCAATATGATGGACTACGTGGAATCGCAGAATGAAATAGTCGTCTTCGTAAAGGAAAATGCAACTGACGATGAGATCAAAGAGGTTGAAACGAGCCTCAGAGCTATAGAAAACGTAAATGAGGACAATATAAAACTCGTCACAAAGGCAGAGGCGCTTGAAAAGAGAAAGCAGGATTTTGGCGACGATGCATACCTTTTGGATGAATATAACGAGGAAAACAACCCGCTTCTTGACTCCTTCGTTGTAACGCTCGACGATATTGCGCTTTTGGATGAAAGTGTCCGCGAAATGCAAACGATCAAGCACGTATATTCCGTTTCGGCAACGAAAGAGGTTGCTTCTGCAATGGTATCACTCAGCAACGTGGTAACCGCCGCAGGCGCAGTAATAGTCATCATTCTCATAATCGTGTCGGCGGTAATTATTTCAAATACTATCCGCCTCACCATCTTTAACCGTCGGAAAGAGATACATATAATGAAATGTGTTGGCGCAACCGACTTTTTCATTAAGCTCCCGTTCATAATCGAGGGCATACTTTTGGGACTCATATCCGCAGCAATATCCTACGGCGTGCTGTGGGCAGTATACGAGTGGATCTACAGCAACCTTTCCGGCGTGTACAGCTCTTGGTTCTCCGCAATGGTGTCAAGCATCCTTCCGTTCTCTAATTTCGGCGGAACGCTTGCGATCGGATTTTTGGCGGCAGGATTCTGCGTTGGAATTTTCGGTAGCGGAATCTTCGTAAGAAAACACCTCAGGACGTAAAAGGAGGCTGCTATGAAGAAGATAATAATCAGAATTGTAACCGCTGTGCTTGCGCTTGTTATGATACTGATGATGGCAGTGCCGTCGTTTATCTCTGCCTTCGCAGAGGAAGACAGTGAGATTTCTTCCCTCGAGGATCAATACAAGGGCCTTCAGGACGCTCTGAAGCTGCTTGAAGAAGAGATAAAGCAAACAAACGACAAGCTCACGGATAAAAAAAGCCAGAGAAAAAAGATAAAGAACCAGATTTCTGTAATACAGGAGCAGATTGACAACCTCAACGACCGCGTAGAGCTCATCGATGAGAGCATCGAGCTGCAGGAGATAGGAATCGTAAATCTGCAGATGCAGATAGAGGACAACTATCAAAAGTTTGAATACCGCCTCAGAGCTGCACAGCTTGCAGGAACGACAACTAACTGGGAGCTTCTCTTCGGTGCAAAGAGCTTTTCCGAATTTCTTTCCGCAGTAGAAATTATCAAGAGAATGGCACAGTATGACAATGACCTTATAACGAGCCTCAAGCTTGATAAAGAAGCGTTAAGACAGGAACAGGCTTTGCTCGAAGCAGATAAGGCAGAGGTCGAAGCACTCAAGGAAGAAACACGCGAAAAGCGCAAGGAACTTGACAGTAAATATGCACAGATTCAGGACGATATCGACGACCTCAACAGCGAGCTGATGCAGAGCGAGCAGGAAAAAGAAGTCCTTGAATATGACATGAAGGAAATGAAGGCGGAGATTGACAAGCTCTACGAGGAACTTGAGTTCCAGGAAACCTACGTAGGCGGCGAGTTCCTGTGGCCTTCTGCAACACACACAAAGATAACCAGTAAATACGGCTGGCGCTATTGGAGCAACGGCTCAAGCGATTTCCACACAGGAATAGATATCGCGGGAAGCGGTGCATATGGAACCAATATCCTTGCCGCAAACGACGGAATTGTAATATACGTAAAGAACACCTACGTTCCCGGAAAGGGCTACGGAAAATATCTCATCATCGACCACGGTGGCGGATATTCAACACTCTACGCACATTGCAGCAGTCTTTCTGTAAAGAAGGGCGATGTGGTAAGCCGCGGCGACGTAATTGCAAAGGTCGGTTCAACAGGAAACTCTACGGGACCGCATATTCACTTTGAGATAAGAGTGGACGGCAAGGCTCAGGATCCGCTTCTTTGGTTCCCCAACGTAAAATAATATCACCCAGGGTAGAAACGTTTCTTCACAATAATTCTTTTAACACACCTGCAAAGGTGTGTTAAAATATATTTCAAAAGATAAGCGTATAATAGACATAAAGTGACCTCATTGCAGTTTGAAGGAGAATTAAATGAGTAAAAAAATATTGAGCTTGGGAGTCGCACTTGCACTTATGCTTGTGACCGCCGCGCTCACCTTTTCAATAACAATGGTATATTCACAGGCTGAATTCAACCGCCGCGTTTATAACATAAAGGAACGCGAAGCGATGTATTCAAAGATTGCCGAGGTGGATAACCTAATTCGCCAGAACTACATCGGAACCATCGACGAAAAACAGCTTCAAGATTCCATTTCCGAAGCCTTTGTCGAGGGTGTCGGCGATCGCTACGGACAGTATCTCACCGCTGAAACCTATGCGAAATACCTTTCCTCAAACGAAGGCGTTATGATAGGAATAGGCGTAACGGTAAAACAAGCCGACAGCGGATATATACAGGTCGTGAGCGTCAACGAAAATTCTCCGGCACAGGAAGCAGGAATACTTCCCGACGACCTCATAACACAGGTGGATGACCTTCCTGTAACAAAAGACAACTATTCCGAGGCTGTCGATAAGGTAAGCGGCGAAGAGGGAACGACGGTGACGCTGATAGTGCGCCGCGGAGCAGAGGATTTGGCACCTCTTTCCGTAACGAGAAAGCGCATAGACCTCACCACCGTAACCTACAAAATGATAGCTGATAACGTAGGATATATCGCGATAACAGGTTTCAATTCAAACACGGTTTCACAGTTCAATACCGCACTTGACGCGGTTATGTCACAGGGCGCAGAAGGACTTGTGTTTGACGTCAGAAACAACCCCGGCGGAACAGTTTCCTCGGTTGCAAAAATCGTTGACCGACTCGTTCCCGAAGGCCCGATAGTTTCCGCAACGTATAAGGACGGCACAACCGAAATCCTTGCAACCTCAGACGCAACCGAAATAAATCTTCCTATGGTGGTAATAACAAATAAGGATACGGCTTCTGCCGCCGAGCTTTTCACACAGGCTCTCAAGGATTACAACAAAGCAGTAAGCGTTGGTGATAAAACTACCTACGGAAAGGGAACGATGCAGTCGATACGAAAACTAAACGACGGCTCGGCACTCAACATCACGGTGGCAAAATACAATCCGCCGAAATCCGCAAACTATGACGGCGTGGGTGTCCCTGCCGACTTTGAGGTTTCGCTCTCCGCGGAGCTCGCTTCAAAGATATCCGAGCTTGATATCTCCGAGGATACACAGCTCAAAAAGGCCCTTGAGCTTGCACAGACCAAGATTAAAGAGCATCAAAACTCAATGCAATAAAAATGCGGCAACAGGCTTTTGCCTGTTGCTGTACCGCGTCTATTGACACCTTGAACGGTATTTAGTATAATATAACAATGTGTATGTACGAACATAATTGAAAGGATGAACTATAAATGGCAAAGCTCCATAAGATCACCTATGAGGGACTCAAAAAACTCGAGGAAGAACTCGATTATCTCAAGCTGACCAAAAGAAAGGAAGTTGCCGAGAAGATAAAAGAAGCAAAATCCTTCGGTGACCTTTCCGAGAACAGCGAATATGACGAGGCTAAAAACGAGCAGGCTATCGTCGAGGCAAAGATTCTTGAGCTTGAAACAATGCTCAAAAACGTTGAGGTTATCGACGAGAACGAGATTACCACAGACAAGGTAACCGTCGGCGTAAAGGTTCTCGTATACGACTTTGACGAAGAGGAAGAGGTAGAGTACCAGATAGTTGGCTCCTCCGAATCCAACCCCTCTGAATACAAGATTTCCGATTCCTCCGAGCTTGGCAAAAACCTCATCGGCCACGCTGTAGGCGACGTTATTGAATTCGAGGTTCTTGGCTTTAATAACAAGTACGAGATAAGAGCTATCAATAAATAAGGATGATAAAATTATGGCAGAAGAAATAAAGGCTCCGACAGAGCAGAACGTGTCCGAACTACTGAAGGTACGCCGCGAGAAGCTTGCCGAACTTCAGGCACAGGGCGCAGACCCGTTTGTAATCACAAAATACGACCAAACCCACCACTCCGCAGAGATAAAGGAAAACTTTGCAGAATTAGAAGGCAAAGAGGTCAGCATTGCAGGCCGCCTTATGACCAAAAGAGTTATGGGTAAAGCTTCCTTCTGTAACGTTCAGGATTTGAAGGGCAATATCCAGTCCTACGTTTCCCGTGATTCCTTGGGCGAGGAAGAATATAAAGCCTTCAAAAAGCTCGATATCGGTGATATCGTCGGAATAAAGGGAACTGTTTTCGAAACAAAAACAGGGGAGAAGTCTGTCCACGCGACGTCCGTAACCCTTCTTTCCAAGAGCCTGCAGATACTTCCCGAGAAGTTCCACGGACTCACAAATACCGATACCCGTTACCGCCAGCGCTACATAGACCTTATAATGAATCAGGAGTCCAAGCAGACCCTCATCAACCGTTCCAAGATTATCAGCGCGGTTAGAAAATACCTCGACGGACAGGGCTTTATGGAGGTTGAAACCCCCATGCTCGTCTACAATGCAGGCGGCGCGGCTGCAAGACCCTTCGAAACCCACTTCAACGCGCTTGACACCGATATTAAACTCAGAATTTCCCTCGAGCTCTACCTCAGACGCCTCATCGTCGGCGGTATGGAGAAAGTTTACGAGATAGGCAGAGTTTTCCGTAACGAAGGACTTGACACCCGTCATAACCCCGAGTTCACACTTATGGAGCTCTATCAGGCATATACCGACTATCACGGAATGATGGATTTGACCGAAAACCTTTATCGCTACGTGGCACAGGAGGTTCTCGGCACAACTAAAATCACCTTCAACGGCATCGAAATGGACCTCGGAAAACCCTTCGAGAGAATAACTATGCTCGACGCTGTTAAAAAGTATTCCGGCGTTGATTTCAACGAGATAAATACACTCGAAGAGGCTCGCGCAGTTGCAAAAGAGCATCACGTCGAGTATGAGGAAAGACATAAGAAGGGCGATATTCTCAACCTGTTTTTCGAGCAGTTTGTAGAGGAACACCTCGTTCAGCCGACCTTCGTTATGGACCATCCTATAGAGATTTCTCCTCTCACCAAAAAGAAACCCGAAAACCCCGACTACGTCGAGCGCTTCGAGTTCTTTATGAACGGCTGGGAGATGGCAAATGCTTATTCCGAGCTTAACGACCCCATCGACCAGAGAGAACGCTTCAAGGCGCAGGAGGAACTTCTTGCACAAGGCGACGAGGAAGCAAACACAACCGACGAGGACTTCCTCTATGCCCTCGAACTCGGTATGCCCCCCACAGGCGGCATCGGCTTCGGC
>JAZSEP010000012.1:0-30033 GCA_045531755.1 Oscillospiraceae bacterium
GTCAGAAACACGCTTTTGATTTTCCTCACTTATCTGTATGTAATTCTTATATACCGTTTCAAAGCTATCAAGATTATTAGCCTGTTCGGAGCTGAAGATTTGCTTGATATCCTGAATCGAAAGCGTCTGCTTCATAAGGTATATCATCGACAATTGAATTATGTGCTCACGACTGTATTTCTTTGATTTTATCGGACGAATAATCCCCTCTTTACTATAGTTGTTAACCATAGTTTTAGTGAGTATTTTTTCATCCTCACAGCGTTTTCTGTCTGAATACGCTGTATCAAAAAGGCTCGTTACCTGATCAATATACAAATCAATATTCGGTATTTCATTTAATTGCAGACAATCTGATTCAAATGTTTCTTTAAGAATATCTGCAAATTCTTGCTTAGAAACTCCCATTTTACTCTCCAAAATAAAGCTTTATGCCCACCATATATCGCCTGTTTGTTCAAAAGCCATAGCTTCCTTCAAACATTCAACAGCTTTTTTAAGCCCTTCGTTCTGGCTCATAAGGCTGTCTTCGTGCTCAATGCTGATTGCATAATCATATCCAACCATTCGCAGATTGCTGACAACATCCTTCCAAACGCTTACGTCGTGACCGTATCCAACACTTCTGAATATCCAGGAACGATTGATTTCGTTTCCGTAGTGTTCGGTGTCAAGAACGCCGTTTCTTGCTGTATTGATGGCATCAATCTTTGTATCTTTCGCGTGGAAGTGGAATATTGCATCGCCAAGAGTGCGAATAACGGTAGCCGGATCCATGCCCTGCCACCAAAGATGGCTGAGGTCAAGGTTGGCACCAAGCTCAGGTCCGACAGCTTCGCGGATTCTGAGCATTGTATTAACATTATATACCATAAAACCGGGATGAAGCTCAAAAGCTATCTTGTCAACACCGTGTGCCTTTGCAAACGTCACAAACTCTTTCCAGTAAGGAATAAGGACCTCGTTCCATTGATAATCAAGTATTTTGCTATAATCGTCTGGCCACGGACAAGTGACCCAGTTCGGATATTTTGAATTTTCACTGTCTCCTGCACATCCCGAAAATGTGTTTATCTGATGTACGCCAATCTTTTCAGCAAGAAGAACGCAATTACGGAGATCATGGTCAAAGGAAGTCGCAATTGATTTATCCGGATGTATGGGGTTGCCGTGGCAGCTAAGCGCACTGATTTCAAGACCGGAATCCGCGATTGTCTTTTTGAATTCTTCAAGCTTTGCATCGTCGTTGAGGAGCATCTCAGGGTCACAATGAGCTTTTCCGGGATAACCGCCGCAACCGATTTCAACCATCTGGATACCAAATGATTTAAAATAGTCCAAAGCTTCTTTAAGAGAAAGATTATTTACAACGCAAGTAAACACGCCTAATTTCATATAATACCCCACCTTGCAAGTATTTTATATTAAGTATACGGTATTATTGTTAAAAAATCAATCGTTAATTGCATTTTGCTCTTGTAAACAAGCAAAGATTATGATAAAATATCTAAGGTTAACTTATACTGAAAGGAAGATTATATGTCCGGACATTCAAAGTGGAACAATATTAAGCGTAAAAAGGAAAAAACCGACAGCCAAAAAGCGAAAATATTTACAAAAATCGGTCGTGAGATGGCTGTTGCAATTAAAGAAGGCGGTTCTTCTGACCCCAGCTCAAACAGCAAGCTTAAAGAGCTGATTGCCAAAGCTAAAGCGAACAACGTTCCCAACGACAATATTGAAAGAATTATCAAAAAAGCAAGCTCTGAAGACAAGGCAGATTATGAAGGCGTTGTCTACGAGGGCTACGGTCCATCCGGTGTTGCGGTAATCGTAGAGACACTGACTGATAACAGAAACCGTACTGCCGGTGACGTAAGACACTATTTTGATAAATTTGGCGGAAACCTCGGAACAACAGGATGCGTTTCGTTTATGTTCACGCAAAAGGGTATCATAGTCATAGACCCCGAGGACGTGGACGAAGAAAAGGCTATGGAAGACTTTATGGAAGCCGGTGCCGACGACTTCAATTTCGACGAAGATGCTATCGAGGTTGTTACAGCACCTTCCGATGTGACATCTGTCGCAGCAGAAATCGAAGGAATGGGATACAAAATTGTTTCAGCAGAAGCTGAAATGGTGCCTTCGACATATACAAGAATCGATGATCCCGATGTTGCTGTAAAAATGGGCAGGTTGTTGGAAATGCTTGAGGACAACGACGACGTACAGAACGTTTGGCACAACTGGGAAAATCCACCCGAGGATGACGAAGAATAAAAATTTTCCCCGATCAAACGATCGGGGTTTTTTATAATTAGACTCAGATTACTCCCTCTTCCTTTAAGTTTTTTAACAGAATTACAATCAAAGGCAGAATTATAATACCCAAAAATCCAAAGAGCTTTAAGCCGACGTAAAAGCATATCAGAGATACAATCGGGCTGAGTCCTATTTGCTTACCAACTATTTTCGGCTCCGCGAAGTTCCTTATTACCGTAATAATCAAAAACAGAACCGATAGGCCTATTGCAAGATAAAAGTTCTTTTGTAACAGAGCTATAAGTATCCACGGAATAAGAACGATACTCAAGCCAATCAGTGGCAGAAAATCAACGAAAGAAATTATAAAAGCTTTTGCCATCGGCTGTGGTATTTTCAGCACGAAAAAACCAATCAAAAGCTCAATGAATGTGATAAACATCAAGACAATATACGCTTTTAACAGTCTAAAAACCGAATTAAACAATACGTTTTTAATCTTTACAACCGTACTTTTTGCTTTTTGAGGCAGTTTGTTATATGCAAAGGTTTTTATCTTCTCGAAATCCCAAACTATCAAAACCGAAGAAATAACGCCAAAAAATGCAAGCATTAAAAAATCGGGTATCTTCTTTAGAAAACCTGCAAGAAAGAGCGCAGCCTTTCCTGAAAAGGACAACAAGGCGTCACCCGCGCTGTTTTTGATACCATCCAAAATTTCGAGAGATTTTATATTTGAGTTTGGTAACATTTTTTCTGCAACTAAACTACTCCATCCTTTTATCGAATCAATCAAAGGCGTCACAACATTGTTATAAACTTCAGGAATCGCAGAAACACCGTCCTGTGCTCGCTCAACCAATTCTGTGGAAAACAAGACAACTAACGCTAAAGCAATAACGTATAGAATCAGGATCATTACAATCGAACAGACTCTTACGTTTATCTTTGTGTTCCTGCAAATTTTCATCGAAAGAGCATTTACACCCAAGGCTATTACAAAGCCGATTATAAACGGTAAAAACCATTCAAACACATACTTCAACAAAAGATATCCCACAAGCAGTATAGCTGAAAAGTACAGGATGTTTATCAACGTATTTTTCCGTTTTTCTATTGTCACAATACCACCCCATACAATTTTCATCTTTTTGTTATTGTTTTACATAATAATTTAATAATACCTAACTGCATTTTTGTTTGTTTTTCCAATTGCAACTAATCGATTTTGATGGTAAAATTGTATGTATACTAAATACACTTGTATTTGCGAGGTGGATTGAATGAAGGAAACTACATACTTTTTGGTAGATTCGCGTGTTCTGCCCCCTGTTTTTCAAAAGGTATGCGAAGCCAAGATGTTGCTTGCTAAAAAAGAGGCAAAAAACGCATCGGATGCTGCAAGAATGGTGAATATCTCCAGAAGCGCCTTTTATAAATACAAGGACTTTGTTCAGGTGTACGAGGACGTTATCTCGGACTCTATCACCACAATTTCTATGAACCTTGTTGACAAAGCAGGTGTTCTTTCTTCAGTTATTGGAAAGCTCTATGAAATAGGCGCTAATATTCTGACAATAAACCAAAATATTCCTATAGATACGGTTGCACCGGTTACCATTACCGTCAAGACCACAAATATTACGTTTGACGTGGATTCTATTTCTGAAATTCTGCGCAAGATAGATGGCGTTGTTAGTGTTAAAACCTACTCAAACGGCGCTTTATAATACAGGAGGCTTTTATGACAAAAATCGCAATTATGGGCCACGGTGTTGTAGGCAGCGGAGTTGCCGAGGTAATTTTGCAAAACCACGAAAATATCTCTGCCCGTGCCGGACAAGACCTTGAAATCAAATATATTCTTGATCTGAGAGATTTTGACAATCTCCCTTATTCTGATAAATTCATTAAAGATTTCAATCTCATTGCAAACGATGAGGAAACCAGTATTGTCGCTGAGGTTATGGGCGGAATTGAGCCCGCGTATTCATACGTAAAAACCTGCCTTGAAAAAGGAAAAAGCGTCGTTACCTCTAACAAGGAGCTCGTGGCAGCTAAAGGTGCCGAGCTTTTAAAAATCGCGCGCGAAAAAGGCGTAAATTTCTTTTTTGAAGCAAGTGTCGGCGGCGGTATTCCGATAATCAGACCTCTCCATTCCTGCCTTGCAGCAAACAAAATAACCGAAATTGCAGGAATTTTGAACGGCACAACCAACTTTATCCTCACAAAAATGATTCATGAAAAAATGGATTTTGATGCGGCGCTCAAGATGGCGCAGGAACTCGGATATGCTGAACGCAATCCCGATGCTGACGTAAAGGGCCACGATGCGTGCAGAAAGATTTGTATCCTCGCCTCTCTCGCCTTTGGAAGACACGTTTATCCCGAATCCGTGTATACTGAAGGAATTACCGAAATAAGCCTTGCAGACGTTGAAACAGCAGGAAAGCTTGGATATGTCATTAAGCTTATAGGCAGAGCAAAAGAAGAGAACTCGCGAGTTTCCATTATGGTATCCCCTGCTCTTATCTCAAAGGACAGCCAGCTTGCAGGTATCGATGACGTTTTCAACGGAATTCTTGTTCGCGGTAACGCGATAGGAGACGTCGTTTTCTATGGCAGAGGTGCCGGAAAGCTTCCGACTGCTTCCGCCGTGGTTGCCGATATCATAGATGCTGCAAAGTCGGAAACTAACGTCCGCTCTCTTTATTGGAATGATGATAGCACCGATTTTGTTGAGCCATTTGAAAACATCAGTTCTTCCTTTATGCTTCGCTTGAAAGGTTCTGTGGAAGCTTATAAGTCTGTAGTTTCCGATACAGGTACCGTTCTGCTTGGTAACGATAATGAATTTGCTGTAATCACCTCTCAAATCACAGAAAGCGAAATCAAAAACATCGAGGAAAGACTTGCAGAGCTAAACGTTAAGGTCCTTTCGAAAATAAGAGTTCTTGATTATTGAGGAAGGTTGCAATGATTAGAATTTCAGTCCCTGCAACGAGCGCAAACATCGGTTCCGGATTTGATTCTTTGGGGCTGGCGCTTGGTTTATACAACAATATTTATATGGAAGAATATGATAGTATAGACATTTCTTCCCTTGACGGTGTCCAAATTCCCTTGGACGAAACCAACCTCATCTATACAACTGTAAAACACCTTTATGACGTATGTGGAAAGACTCTTCCGGGTATTATTATAAAACAGCAAAACGATATACCTATGACACGAGGATTAGGCAGTAGCTCAGCTTGTGTTGTCGGTGGTCTTTTGGGCGCAAACAAGCTTCTTGGGTCTCCCCTTTCGATTGACGAAATCGTGAATATGGCAGCTGTAATCGAGGGACATCCCGACAATTCAACCCCGGCAATACTCGGAGGCCTTGTTACCGCTGTACTTGATGGAAATAAAGTGTATTACGTAAAGCAAGAAATACATTCGCATTTGAAGTTTGCCGCATTTATTCCCGATTTCACACTAAAAACCGAGGTTGCGCGTGCAAATTTGCCGACACAGATATCTCACAAGGATGCCGTTTTCAATCTCTCAAGGGCTGCGTTGATGTCTGTTTCGCTTTACTCCGGAAATTTCCACAACCTCAAGACAGCCGCAGGAGATAGATTGCATCAACCCTATCGTCTTGATTTGGTTAACGGTGCGAAAGAGGTCTTTGACCTTTCATACTCACTCGGCGCTTATGCATCATATATAAGCGGTGCCGGTCCCACCATTATGTCAATGATAGATGAAAATGACCACTATTTTGAAATGAAGGCTATAGAAGGACTAAAAGCTCTTAACCTCAACGGTTGGCAGCTCAAGATCCTTTCGATAGATAATAACGGAACTATGGTTTACTAAAACAGGAGGTAATACAATGAGCCTTATTGTACAAAAATTCGGCGGTAGCTCCGTTGCTAACGTTGAAAGAGTTTTCAACGTTGCAAGGATCGTAACCGAAACATATTCAAAAGGCAACAGCGTCGTCGTTGTCGTTTCAGCACAGGGTGACACAACGGACGATCTGATTGAAAAAGCAAAAGAAATCAACCCCTCTCCTTCAAAAAGAGAGATGGACGCTCTTCTTGCTACAGGTGAACAGATTTCTTCATCTCTGCTCGCTATGGCAATTGAAAAGCTTGGATTCCCTGTAACCTCTCTCACGGGATGGCAGGCAGGATTCCACACCGATTCAACTCACGGTGCTTCAAGAATTAAGAGCGTACAGGCGGAAAGAATCGAAAACGAGCTTTCCAAAAACAACATCGTTATCGTAGCAGGTTTCCAGGGTATCAATCGCTATGACGATATCACCACACTCGGCAGAGGCGGTTCTGACACAAGCGCCGTTGCAATTGCCGCAGTTTTGAAAGCTGACCTGTGTCAGATTTATACCGACGTTGACGGTGTATATACAGCCGACCCTCGAAAAGTTACAGGTGCAAAGAAGCTTGACGAAATCACTTTTGATGAGATGCTCGAGCTTGCTTCTCTCGGTGCTCAGGTATTGCATAACAGATCGGTTGAAATGGCTAAAAAATATAATGTAAATCTTGAGGTTGTTTCGAGTCTTGAAAGAGTTCCCGGAACAAAGGTTAAGGAGGTCAACAAAGTGGAAAAAATGCTTATCAAGGGCGTAACAAGTGATAAAAACGTAGCCCGTATATCTGTTATGAAGCTTCCGGATAACCCCGGTATTGCTTCTAAAATCTTTACTGCTCTCGCTTCCAAGAAGGTCGATGTTGATATCATTCTTCAGTCTATCGGCCGTGATAACACAAAGGATATCAGCTTTACAGTATCTAAAGACAACAAGGAAGTTGCTGTTGCTGTTATGCAAGAGGTCGTTCCCGAGTGCGAAATTTCCTGCAACGACCAGATTGCAAAGGTTTCCATTGTTGGTGCCGGAATGCAGTCAAACCCTGGTGTTGCTGCTAAGATGTTCGGCGCTCTTTCCGATGCACGAATCAACATAAATATGATTTCCACAAGCGAAATCAAAATCTCTGTACTTATTGACATAAAGGACTCTGAAAGAGCTGTTCAGGCCATCCACGATGCATTCGTAAGATAATTAATAAAATTTTAAAAAAAGACTCGGAATTTCCGGGTCTTTTTTGTTGCCTAACTTAAATTTATGATATATAATATAGGTTGTACATTAATGCAAGGAGTTGCCGATGAATATTAAAAAGAATGACATTATAAATATTGATATCACCGGCATTTCCAGCGACGGAAACGGTGTGGGAAAATTTGACGGATTTGCTGTTTTTGTTCCTATGACCGATGTCGGCGACAACGTTGACGTGCACATAATAAAGGTTACGAAAAGCTATGCCGTAGGAAAAATCGAAAGAATTAACACTTTTTCCCAGAACAGATGTGAAAATAACTGTGAAAGCTATTCCAAGTGCGGCGGATGCTGTTTCAGACACATAACCTACGAAAAAGAGCTTGAATACAAAAGAGATTACGTTGCATCAAATATGAAACGCATCGGAAAGCTTGACATCGAGGTTGCTCCTGTTGTGCCGTGTGACTATAGTGAGCGATATAGAAATAAAGCCGTATACCCTGTTCAAAAAAAGGACGGCAGGCTTCAAATAGGATTCTTTTCAAAGCACAGCCACCGAATTGTAGAATGTGATGACTGCAAGCTCCAGCCTTCTATTTTTTCGGAAATCATCAAAGTGCTTAAAGACTTTTTCGAAGATAACGACTATTCAGTATACGACGAGCAAACTAACTCCGGTGTACTAAAGCACATATTCCTCCGCAAAGGCGCTGTAAGCGAAGAAATTATGGTCTGCTTTGTCATAAACGCAGACAAACTACCTATGTGTAATGAAATCGTTTCTCTTCTCACTCAGAAATTTAATTCTATAAAAAGCATATCAATAAATATAAATAAAAGCGTCGGAAATGCCATACTTTCCGAAAAAAACCGCACTATATATGGTGAGGATGTAATTTGGGATACTCTCTGTGACGTTAAGCTTGACATCTCGCCCCTTTCTTTTTATCAAGTCAACCACAATACTGCAGAAAAAATCTATAAGAAAGCTGCGGAAATTGCTAACTTGAAACCTGATGACATTCTGCTTGACCTATATTGCGGAACGGGGTCAATCGGCTTATCAATGGCACACAAGGTTAAAAAGCTAATAGGAGTTGAAATCATACCGCAAGCAGTCGAAAATGCCACAAAAAACGCTGCCAATAACGGCATAACAAATGCTTCTTTTATCTGTGCTGATGCAAAAGAGGCAGTTAAACGACTTCATCGCGAAGGCATCTCCCCCACTGTCGTTATCCTTGACCCACCGCGAAAGGGTTGTGAACTTTCGGTAATTGAAACAGTAGTATCTATGAAGCCACAACGTATTGTGATGATTTCTTGCGACAGTGCAACACTCGCCCGCGACCTTTCTGCATTTACTGAATTTGGCTACCGCGCTGAAAAGGTAATTCCACACGATATGTTTCCAAGGACTAATCACATTGAGTGCGTAACTTGCTTAAATTTATAATTCGAGGTCTTTTAAATGTCTACTAAAAACGAAGTAAAAGCTGAAAAGCTCTTTAAATCGGGAAGGTTGAAATTCAGTTCTTTTTCCCTTCTTGTTTTTTACTATTCCACTATAGTTTTTTCAGAACTCATAATAAGAATATCGTCGTCAAAACATTTTTTTGGCATTGGACTTCTTTACATATTCTTGTTTTCCTTGCCTGTTGCACTAATACTGTTTGGACTGAGTCACCTTTTTTCAAACAAGGTAAACAGAGTTATTTCTATTGTTTGCACCGCTTTGCTTCTTGTATTCTACGACTCACAGTTAATTTATTATCAGGTTTTCAAAACCTTTTACACCGTATTTTCTTTGACAAGAGCAGGTCAAGCAACCGACTTTGTTTTTGAAACTATGCAGACTATTTTAAGGTCGATAGTTCCTTTCTTGATTCTTTTCCTGCCTCTTGCGGTCATTATCGTATTAGTTGTAAAATGTAAGGATATTTTCAACCAATACAGTGACGTTCCCTTATATTCCGCGGCAGCTTGCGTTACAATTCAGCTTATTGCAATATGCTGTACTTTTTTGACAGGACGCGGAATCTTTTCTCCCTATGACCTGTATTTTCAAACGTCATCACTCAATCAATCCACAGACCGTTTGGGACTTATAACCACGTTCAGAATCGATGCACAGCGTCTTATATTTGGCGAGCCGGATATTATCGAGCTTCCTCTTGACGATAGCTCTGAAGATACATCATCTATTGATGACATATCCTCGACCACATCTACCGAAGACACACCCGTGGTAAAGCCTATTGTATATACCCCTAATATTCTCGATATTGACTTTGAATCCCTTATTGAAAACTGCACAGACTCAAGCCTTAAAAAAATTCACGAATATTTCAGCAATGCTGAATATACGATGAAGAATGAAATGACCGGAGTTTACGAGGGTTATAATCTGATATTCGTAACTGCCGAAAGCTTTTCTCCGTATGCCATTGACCCCACCCTGACCCCTACACTATACAAAATGGTAAACGAAGGAATAACCTTTAAAAACTTCTATAATCCAATCTGGGGTGTCAGCACACTTGACGGCGAGTACGTTAACCTTCAAGGATTGCTTCCAAAATCGGGTGTCTGGAGCATGTACCGTTCGGGAGAAAACTATCTTCCTTTCACCTTGGGAAATCAGTTCAAAAAACTCGGCTACAACACATTAGCATATCATAACCATACTTATCATTTCTATAACAGAGACGTTTCCCACCCAAATTTGGGATACACGTATATAGCGCGTGGAAACGGACTTGACGTTAAAGGAACCTGGCCGGAATCCGATCTTGAAATGGTTGAGAAAACCACCGATGCCTTCATAAACAACGGACCGTTTCACGTATATTACCTCACGGTAAGCGGTCATATGAACTATACCTTTATCGGAAACTCTATGGCAAGCAAAAACAAAGCGCTTGTCAAGGACTTACCGCTCACCGAAGAGTGCAAGGCATATCTTGCTTGTAACATTGAGTTTGACAGGTCGATGGAGCTTTTGTTAGAGCGTCTTGAAGCGGCAGGAATTGCTGATAAGACTCTTATCGTTATTGCCCCTGACCACTACCCCTACGGCCTTACAAAAGAAGCTTTGGATACCTTTGCAGGTCACACCGTTGAAGAAAACTTTGAGCTTTATAAAAGTCAACTCATCGTATACACAAAAGGTATGACGCCAATGACCGTTGACAAAGTATGTTCAAGCCTCGACATACTACCCACAGTATCAAATCTGATGGGTCTTGAATATGATTCGCGACTTTTAATGGGTAAGGATATTTTTTCCGATTCCGAGCCTCTCGTAATCTTTGCTAACAGAAGCTGGATTACCGACAAGGCAATGTATAATCCCGAAACTGGAACGGTTACACAGCTGACCGATGAGCCTGTTGATGAGGATTATATAAAAAGGATAAACAAATTAGTTAAAACCAAGTTCACCTACTCGGCAAAGGTTTTGGAAAACGACTACTACTCTATCGTTTTTGGTATAAATGAATAACACAGCTAAGAGCCTGCGTTAAAAAACGCAGGCTCTTTTTGCATATTTACGGCACTTTTGATGAAACTAAAGTTTAGAACTGTGAAAGGAAGAAAGTAGTGTCAAATAAAGAAAAGAAATCCTATCTTCAAAACGACCTCAGCACAAATATTGAAACGGTGCGCGAAAAAATGTCGTCCTCGTCCGACCTGTTGGTTAGAGAAATTACAGTTTCGGGTATCAGGGTCGGGCTTTTGATGTGCGAAGGTATGGTCAACATACAAACTATGGCTGAAATACTCATCGAGCCATTATGTGCACTTAATCTGAAGGAAAAAACGCCAAAAGCGCTACTCGATTGGGTGGAAAACCGATGGGCGCTTGCGGCAGACCAAAGCGTTATATACACCTTCGAAGACGTATTTCGTTTTATGATGTCGGGCTTTGTTGTTCTGATAATCGACGGTATTCCTTCTGCTGTTTCAATGGGAATGCAGGGATTCAATTTCCGTTCCGTTTCCGAGCCTTCAACCGAGGTCAACGTGCGAGGCTCGCGCGAAGGATTTGTTGAGCCACTGCGAATAAACATAACTATGGTTAGAAGACGAATAAAGTCCCCTACCCTGAAGTTTGAATTAGGTAATATTGGAAGCAAGAGCAAAACTGACTACTGCCTGTGTTACCTCACCGATAAAGTTTCAAAAGAGATTCTTGCAAATCTGAAAGAAAAGCTAAAAAACATAAATCTTGAGGTAATACTTGACTCAACATACCTCATTCCATTTCTTGAAAACAAACCGGCGTCTATGTTTTCACAGATAGGCATTACCGAAAGACCTGACGTTCTGAGCGCAAAAATAGCCGAAGGAAGAGTTGCAATTCTTGTGGATTCAACCCCCTTTGCGCTTATTCTGCCTTATCTTTTCACCGAGAATTTCCAAACTCTTGACGACTATACACACAGACCGTATTACGCAACATTTATACGTTGGCTGAAATATGTTTCTTTCTTCTTTTCAATACTGCTACCCGGATTATACGTTGCAATTGCAAAGTTTCACCCGTCTTTGTTTCCCCACGCGCTTTTATACAACGTCGCATCATCCGAGCAAACAACACCTTTCCCGATATTTGCAGAAGCGTTGATAATATTTATTTTGTACGAAATTATGCGCGAAGCAGGTCTTAGGTTGCCAAAAGCCATAGGTCACGCCGTCAGCATTGTAGGCGCTCTTGTAATCGGTGACGCGGCAGTAAATGCAGGAATAATCGGCTCACCAATGGTTATGGTCGTTGCGCTGACGGCGATAAGCGCTTTTGTTGTTCCTTCCCTTTATGAATCAATAACCGTTCTAAGATTTGCATTTATATTTATAGGCGGTTTTTGGGGACTTTTAGGCATAATGCTCGGGCTATCAATTCTTGGAGTAAACCTCTGTTCGCAAAAGAGCTTTGGCGTTCCCGTAACTGCACCTGTAACTCCGTTTAATTTCTATCAATTGCGTGACGTTTTGATTCGCGGAAGCTTTAAAAGGCTTAGCAGAGGATTCTCTATACAGAACGTACCGGGATCAGATGTAAAAACAGAAAAAGGATGATAATATGCACACGAAGGTTCAAATTTCTTGGATAGAAGCAGTATCTTTGCTGACGGTATCGCAGATTTTTTCCACTATTGCCTTTTCCTTGGAATCCCAAAACGGCTTGAGCGCAGTATCGGGAATGGTTGCATTTGTGATTGGCACAATTTTAAATTTTATTATTATAATCCCTTTTCTGATACTGTCAAATCGTTTCGGATGGAAATCCCCCATTGACCTTTCATTCAAGCTAATCGGAAGACCGTTTGGATATATAATAACAGCTATAATTTTCACAATCCTTCTTCTGACAGCCTCTTCTACAGTAACGCTTTTCGAAGGCTTTTTATCAGAAACTCTTTTTCAGAATTCTCCGGCTGTAATAATAATTGCATTGTTGATTTTCGCCTCCGCGTACGGAGCTTATTTAGGAATCGAGGCTTTAGGAAGATTTGCGAATATAGTTTTCGCTTTGGTATCGATATCGGTTTTGCTGATCTTAATTTCTCTTTTAAAAAGCATCAGTCTATTAAATTTCGGAACTATCAGGTTAGAAGATATTAAAACGATTATAAAAACCGCAGGTCAAGGAGTTTTGTCTAATACAGGAATCATTACCGCCCTGATTTTAGCGCCGAGTGTGAACAAAAAGCATTCAAAGGGTTTTCTTTTTTGGAACGTCGCCTCATTGTTGATAGTTGAAGCGATTGCTTTTTCGGTAAACGGTGTACTTGGAGACTATGCTCTCGGAAAGGAATATCCGTACTATAACACAGCTACAATCGCAGAATTTTCAATCTTCAAGCGCCTTGACATAATTTATATGTGCGTGTGGATTTTGGTAGCTTTTATTAAAACAACCTATTATCTCTTGCTTGCGAAAAATCTCCTTGACAACATCCTACAAAAAAAGGCAAAAAAGTACAGTCTCTTCTTTTGCGGCGGAATCATTTTTTTGCTTTCTTTTATCTGTTCAACACAGCCGATATGCTATCAATATATCAAAGTTATTACAAACTCGGGATTCGTATTAATCGGCTTTGTAGTTCTGTTACCCGTTATATTGCTCTTGAAAGGTAGAAAAAGCTATGAAAACGTATAAAGTACTGCCGTTAGTTTTGGCAATGCTCTTTTTACACTCCTGTTTGCCGAGTACCCAACTCAGCGAAAGAGCAATAGTTGAAGCAGTTGGAATAGACAAAAAAGATGATGAGTTTTCCGTATCAATTCAGTATTATAACCCCGAGAACACAAATTCCGAAAGCTCACAAGACTCATACGTCAGCCATTCTGCAAAGACTATTTCCAAGGCAATGGAAGAAATTAAGGCCAAGCTTGGCAAAGAGTTATACTTTGCACACAATAATATTATTATAATTGGGAAGGCTGCTGCAGAAAGCGACGTCAATGATATACTAAGCTTTTTCGATTTTGATTCACAGACAAAATCCGATATATGTATCTTTATTTCTGAAAAAGCAGAGAATATAATATCATTTCAGGATGAAAAAAACAGTATCACCCCTCTTTCGATTCTCAAGGTTACCGAAAATTCCGCAAAAAACGGAAAAGGATGTAACTGCAAAATGTATTCTGTTATCGAATACAGTCAAAGCAAAAATGGCTCATTTGTCCTCCCGATAGGCAAAATCACGGAAGAAAAGCTGTTTGAAATTGACGGTGCTTGCCTTTTTAAGAACGGGGCTCTGATTGACACTCTCAGCGAAGAAGAAACGCGCGGACTGCAGTGGTACAATGGAGATATAAAAGAATATCTTTTTTCAACAAACGAGTGTGACATAATAGCGGAAGGTTGTGAGACAACGGTAAAACCGCTGATTTTCGATGATACACCTGTTTTTAAAATTGATGTTTCCGTAAAGCTGAAAAGGCCTACAGAAAAACTTAAAAAAGAAGATGAGACTTTAATTAAAGAAGCAATCAGTTCTCAAATTACTCGGGAAATAAAAAAGGTCATCTCAGTCGCATTTACTAATCACGGGTGTGATATATTTGAATTTTCAAAATACCTCAAAATTAATTTCCCCGACTTTTCAGAAAGATTTGAGCAATGGTATACTTCACCTGTTGCAAGTTTTGAGATTGACGTAAGTTGTTTTTTCGCATAAATTAAATTACTACGAAAAAAGTTACAATAAAACCCAAAAAACTCTTGACTTTGTAATAATAAATTGATATAATATACAAGCGTTCTTTGGGAACGCTCTTGAGCCACTAGCTCAGCTGGCAGAGCATTTGACTTTTAATCAAAGGGTCTGGGGTTCGAATCCCCAGTGGCTCACCAAACGTAATAAATCCGAACTATTTCGTAAGTCGAAGTAGTTCGGATTTTTTCGCATTTAATATAAGCGTGCGTTTTAGTTTATAACGTCTTATAATCAAAAGCTGAAGGCAGCAGCTCGGACAATGAAAATATTCTAATTGAGTCTATATCTTTGAGCACAATTTTGAAGTCCGGTTCACAGAACTCTGCCATCACCTGACGGCATACTCCGCACGGTGCACAAAACGTGCCCACTTCTCCATCCTTAGCACCTACAACCGCAATTGCTTCAAACTCTCTTTCGCCTTCGCTTATCGCCTTGAAAAAGGCGGTACGTTCAGCGCAATTTGTAGGAGAATATGCTGCATTTTCTATATTACAGCCTGTGTAGATCTTTCCGCTCTTGGTAAGCAAAGCTGCTCCGACAGAGAACTTGGAATACGGTACATAGGCGTTTTTTCTTGCCTCTTCTGCTGTTTTTAGAAGGTTTGAATACACTATGATACCCCCTATTTTAAAATCTCATTTAAAAAGCTTTGTCCACAAGTGTCTTTTTTATCAACGTTAAAATACTCAAGTATCGTTGAAGATATATCAGAAAACGACGCTCTTGTACCCAGGTTTACGCCCGACAAAACACGGTTGCCGTAAATCAACATTGGAGTATACTCTCTCGAATGATCGGTTGATGGTGTGGAAGGGTCGCATCCGTGATCGGCAGTTACTATGAGAATATCTTCATCGCCAAGCATTTGAATAAAAGTAGACAAATGGCTATCAAAATCAGTTAAAGCTTTTGCATATCCGCCAACGTCATTTCTGTGTCCAAAGGCAGAATCAAAGTCCACAAGATTTACAAAGCACAATCCTTGAAAATCCTTGTGTAAAATTTCCTGTGCGATTTTCATTCCATCAGAATTGCTTTTGCTGTGGAAAGCCTGGGTTATACCCTTTCCTGCAAAGATATCGTTGATTTTCCCCACGGAAATGGTCTCGAATCCGTTTTGTGAAAGCAAATCAAGCATTGTGTCTGCAAAAGGTTCAAGAGAAAAATCGTGACGGTTTGAGGTGCGCGTGAAGGGATATTCGCCTTTAAACGGACGGGCGATGACTCTTCCGACCGCATATTTTCCCGTTAAAATTTTTCTTGCAGTCTTGCAGATAGAATAAAGCTCATCGATTAGCACAACGTCTTCGTGCGCGGCTATCTGAAATACGCTGTCAGCAGAGGTATATACTATAAGATTTCCGGTTTTAATATGCTCTTCACCGTAGTCTTTGATAACCTCTGTACCCGAATACGCTCTGTTGCAGATAACCTTTCTTCCTACAAGACTTTCAAACTCTTTAATAATTTCATCCGGAAACCCGTTTGGAAAGGTTGGCAAAGGTTGTTTTGAAACCAAACCTGCAATTTCCCAATGTCCGACGGTTGTATCCTTGCCGTTTGACAATTCCGCCATTCTTGCGTAGCTTGCAAGTGGCGCGCTGACTCCGCCCTCTACCCCGTCAATATTAAAAAGACCAAGCTTTTTGAGTGTCGGACAAATGAAATTAGCGTTATTTCTTATCGCTTTCAGAGTATTGCTACCCTCATCGTTCCACTTGTATGCATCTGGCATTTCACCAATTCCGACGCTGTCGAGAACTATCAAAAATACTCTTTTTGGCATATTCCACCTCTATGCTAATTCAAGCGCAATCTCCATCATTTTCGTGAAGGAGCTTTGTCTTTCCTCGGCGGTCGTATTCTCTTCGGGATATATAAAGGAATCGCTTACAGTACAGATACAAAGAGCATTTTTACCTGCTCGAGCGGCGTTACAGTAAAGAGCCGCAGACTCCATTTCAACGCCAAGAACGCCCATTTTTGCCCATTCCATACCGGAATTTGAATCGTCGTAAAACATATCCGAAGAAAGTATGTTACCCACCTTGTAGTTTATACCGATTTTTTCACAAAGCTCTGCCGCCTTTTTAACCAGTTCAAAGCTTGCTATCGGTGAAAACGTACCGGGAAGCTTATACTGTGCTGCATAGTTTCCGTTTGTACACGCGCCCATAGCAATGATAATGTCTCGGACGTGCAAATCCTTGTCAAAGCTTCCGCATGAGCCTACACGGATAATATTTTTAACATCATAGAAATTAAAAAGCTCGTATGAATATATTCCTATAGACGGCTGTCCCATTCCTGATGCCATAACGGAAACCCTTTTTCCTTTGTAGTATCCTGTGTATCCGTTAACACCTCGCACATTATTTACAAGAACAGCATCATCAAGAAAAGTTTCAGCTATAAATTTGGCTCTGAGTGGGTCACCCGGCATTAATACCGTTTCGGCAAAATCTCCTAATTTTGCGGTTATATGCGGAGTTGGTATGCTCATTATTTTTCACCCTCCTTAACAATCTTTACTATCCTGCTTGTTCCTAACCTTGAAGCGCCAAGATTTACAAAATCCTCAGCGTCGGATATAGTGCCGATTCCCCCTGCCGCCTTTATTTTGACGCCATTACCAACATACTTGGCAAAGAGCGCAACGTCATCTTTTGTTGCCCCTGCAGTAGAAAATCCTGTTGAAGTTTTGATATATTCGGCGCCCGATTCAGTTACAATTTCGCACATTTTAATCTTTTCATCTTCACTCAAAAGGCAGGTTTCAATTATAACCTTAAGTAGCGTGTCTTTGCAGGCGTTTTTGACGGCTTTTACGTCTTCCATAACAAACGAATAATTCTTTGCACGGAGCTCTCCGATATTTATTACCATATCTATCTCGTCAGCGCCGTCATCTATCGCCTGTTCGGTTTCAAAACACTTAACGGCAGTTGTATTATACCCGTTAGGAAACCCAATTACAGTGCATATTTTTAGCTTATCACCTACGTATTCCTTTGCCCTTTTCACGTAGCAGGGCGGAATACAAACCGAGGCAGTGTTATATTTAATTCCTTCATCACAGATAGCTTTTACGTCTTCCCAGGTTGCAGTTTGCGCAAGTATCGTGTGATCACATTTAGATAGAATATCTTTCACAGTCATATATTAAACCTCACAAAGCTTTGTTATTTATATTATGCCATACTTTCTCTTTAGTGTAAAGCCGTTGACTTTTAATATTCGCAGATATAAAATATAATTATACACACTTTTGGAGGAAACGATGCCAGTTCTGATTATTCTTCTAACCATAATAGTTATTGTTATATCTATATCGTATATTACTTTCAGACTTACCTTCTACAACCCGACAAAATGCAAATCAAAGCTTTTTGAGCTTCCCGACAATTCACAATATAACGAGTTTAAAAAGGAAACCGAAGAGCTTGTCGAAATAATGAAAGAAACACCCTACGAAACGGTAGAAATCACCTCGTACGACGGGTTGAAACTCAAAGCCAAGTATTATCATTATTTCGACGATGCACCGTTGCACATACAATTTCACGGTTACAAAGGCAGTGCGTTCAGAGATTTTTGCGGAAATGCTTATCTTGCAGAAAAATTACGGTTTAACGCACTGATAGTTGACCAACGCGGTCACGGAGAAAGCGACGGAAATACAATTTGTTTTGGAATAAAAGAGCGATTTGACGTTATCAGTTGGATAGGTTATTCCCTTTACAGATTTGGTGACGATATTTCTATAATTTTGTCAGGTGTTTCGATGGGGTCTGCTGCCGTGCTTATGGCATCAAATCTTGAACTTCCAAAAAACGTTAAGGGCATAGTAGCCGACTGCCCGTTCTCAACGCCGTTTGACATAATAAATACCGTTTGTAAACGCGACTATGGCATTTCTCCAAAGCTTATATACCCTTTTCTGATGCTGGGAGCTGCGATTTTCGGCAGAATGAACCTGAAATCTTCGAGTGCAGTTGAAGCTGTTAAAAATACAAACGTGCCGATTTTGATAATTCACGGCGAAGACGACCGATTTGTTCCTTGCGAAATGAGCAAAGAAATTCAGGCCGCTAATCCACAGCTTATAAAGTTGGAAACCTTTACAGATGCAGGCCACGGCTTGAGCTATATGAAGGATACTGAAAGATATTATAGGGTACTGAAAGATTTTTTGGATTCTTGTCATAACAGAAACAGACCAAGCGTCTGAGCACATTCTTCGTATCGATTTACGATATTAATCAATATTATACCAAACAACCAGCAGTTGATTAAAAATTGCCATTTGGTTGAACAAAATTCTGTATTTTCAACTGTTGTTATCTTCAAGTTTTACTCCTGCAATGGTACAATTTGTATATCAAAGGAAAGGAGTCATAATTATGAACGAAACTTTAGGCAGAAGAATATCTGCTCTACGACACGAAAGGAATCTAAAACAGGACGAGCTTGCCGAAAAACTCGGAGTAAGTCCTCAAGCAGTAAGCAAATGGGAAAATGATCAGACTTGTCCTGACATTTCCCTTCTACCTCTTCTTGCAAAAACTCTCAATGTAAGCGTTGACGTGCTTCTCTCTGGCAAAGAAGCGGAACTCCCCTCCGTTAGAATATTGCCGGAAAACGAAAGAAAAAGTATTAAGGACATGATGCTGAGAATCGTTGTTATAAGTTCGGATGGCGATGTAGTGCGTGTAAATCTTCCTTTAGGCATAATTGAGGTTGCGCTCGATAGCGGACTTGATCTGTCACAGGTATCGGGAAACAACGCTCTTAAAAATGTAGATTTGAACAGCATTATGGATATGGTAAAACAGGGAGCAATAGGAAACATTGTAGAAGTTGAGAGTGCTGAAGGTGACACGGTACGAATATATGTGGAGTAGAATATGAAAATAAAGATAAACTCTCATACAGTTTTTCTTTTTCCAACAGGCGTTATTGCTAATCGTTTTACAGCAGGAATTATTAGCATGATGCTAGAAAAAGAAGGAGTGCATTTAACAAAGAGACAAATAAAACTGTTTATTAAAGAGATAAAACGCTTTAAAAATAAGCATCCTGAATGGAATCTTATAGAGATCTGTGATGACGACAAAGATACAATAGAAGTTAAGTTTTGACTGTTTTTTCAAAAAGGACGAAGAATTAAAAATCTTCGTCCTTTTCCTATAATATATTTGCTAATTACCTTAGCTTTTATAAAGCTGATCGTATTCTTCCAAAAGATATTTTAATATTCTATCTAGGTAATCGAAAAATGCGTTCGAATACAATCTAAATTCAAGCAAATGTTCTTATTATGAGCTCTACGAGATATACAATCGCACAGGAACTCGCAGCTACCAAAACAAGGCTTTTTTCGAAATACGACAGTATCATCGCCACGGCAAACCCAATAACTGCCGATATCACATATGACGTGGACGTGAAAATTGCAGGTATTGTCATAACGCTCAAAACAGCGTACGGAACGTAGTACAAAAAAGATAAAAGAAATTTGTTGGTAATCTTTTTCTTCAAAAGCACCAAAGGCAACATTCTTATAAGATATGTAATCCCTGCCATAGTGAGAAGGTACAGCCAAAAATTATTCACAGGAAACACGCTCCTCTCCGACAGGTGCAATAATGGCAAAAAGAGCGCTCGCGGCGACTGCGCAGATAATTATTGAAAATCCGCTTGGAACGATTTTGAGAACAGGGATATATGCAAATGCACAGCTTAGAGCTATTGCAGTAAGAACACAAAGAGCGGTCGATTTGTTTTTTTTCGTTTGAGGCACTACAATTGCCACAAACATTGAATAGATAGCAATTCCCAAGGCGGATACAATACTTGCAGGAAGTATATTTCCTGCGCTTGCGCCCAAAAAGGTTCCCAGACTCCATCCAAGGAAAGGTGTGAGAATCAAACCATAGAGATAATTCCTACCGACTGTTCCCTCTTTTCCCGAAGCTACGGCAAAAACCTCATCAGTATTTACGAATGAGATTATAAATCTGTCAAACAACCTGACGTTTCCATCAAGCTTCTGAGACAAAGAAACCGACATCAGCGCATATCTGAGGTTGATTATCAGCTGAGCTACAGCAAGCTCTATAAACGTTCCTCCCGATGCTATGATTGGAACCGCCGCTTGTTGTCCCGCGGACGTGACGTTGCTCATAGAGATAAACAGTGCTTCAAAGACAGAAAAGCCTTTTCCTACAGCGAATATACCGAAAGCGAATGCAACAGACAGATATCCGAAGCATATCGGTAATCCGTCTATTACCCCTTTCATAAAGCTGTTATTTTGTTTCATAAATTTCGCCTCGGTCTGACAAATAATACTAACATATTGTATCACAAGGCAGGTGAAAATTCAACAAAAATCCCCGTTTTGAAAACGGGGATTTTTTTAAAGAAATTCTCTTATATCAACTGCTAATTTTTCTTCCAGATTTATAAGCCTTTTGGCTATATCCTTTGAAACTTCGTCAGCGGCTTTGTACTGGTTAAGGTACTTATTAAGGGATTTAACACCCATATTACAACCGTCTGTCATCAAATCTGATATAGTTCCGTCAGATTCATTCATAACGAGCTTCATATTGGTTTTCATCCAGGACATACTCTTTGCAATTGGATTTGGGTCTTTGCCCTCATCCTCATATTTTCCGAGCAGCTGTTGAATTTCTGTATTTAATTCTTCATGTTCATTTCTGCACTTTTGCAAAAGCTTCTGCAGTTTTTCGGAATGAACGTAATCCAGTACGTCATCAATGGAAGAAACCCCCATTTTAACCCCTGCGTCGCACTCTCTGAGCAGTCTTATTGTATCCTGTTCTATCATATAATCCTTCCTTTCTTATTTGATAGTATGCCCAGATATACGAAAAAAATCGCCCAAAAAATCGGGCGACTTTTTTATCTTTTTCTTTTACCTTGTTTGAAATTTTGCTTTGTACGAGGATTAGTTGAGGGGTTATAGGTTGTTTCAGGTGTTACCAAGCAGTTTTTACCTGTTCCAATCAAATCGGTTCTTCCTGCTTTTCTCAAAGCTTCCAACACGATTTTCTTGTTTTCCGGCTTGAAATACTGCAAAAGAGCGCGTTGTTCTGCTTTTTCTCTCGGTGTTCGGGGAACGTACACACTTTCCATCGTATAGGGGTCAAGACCTGTGTAGAACATACAGGTAGAAACCGTTCCCGGCGTTGGGTAAAAATCCTGAACCTGTTCGGGACGCATTCCTTCTTTTTTCAGGAACAAGGAGAGTTCTATTGCATCGTTTATCGTACTTCCCGGATGTGATGACATCAAATACGGCACAAGATATTGCTTCTTCCCTGCTCGTTGTGTGATGTCATAAAATCTCCTCTTAAAACGGTTATAAACCTCTATGGGCGGTTTCCCCATTCTTTTTAAGACATTTGCTGAACAATGCTCTGGTGCTACCTTTAGTTGTCCGCTGACGTGATGTTCAACCAACTCCTTGAAAAAAGACTCGTCTTCGTCAGCAACAAGATAATCAAATCTTATTCCCGAGCGAACAAACACTTTTTTGATTTTTGGAAGCTTTCTCAGTTTGCGCAAAAGCGAAAGATAGTCGCTGTGGTCAACCTTAACTGCAGGACACATAGAAGGTGCTAAACACTTCTTATCCGCGCAAAGTCCTTTTTTCAGCTGTCCATCACACGAAGGCGCTCTGAAATTAGCAGTCGGGCCCCCGACGTCGTGAATATATCCCTTGAAATCAGGCATTTCAGTTATTGTTTTTGCTTCATCAATCACAGATTCGTGACTTCTGCAGGAAATCTGTCGTCCTTGATGATAAGCAAGCGAACAGAAATTACAAGCGCCGTAACAGCCACGGTTGTGGATTATGGAAAATTTCACTTCTTCTATACCGGGGACACCGCCAAGAGCTTCGTAAGAAGGATGATAGTTTCTCATAAAGGGCAGTGCGTATACCTCATCCATTTCTTCTGTACTGAGCGGCGCCATGGGCGGATTTTGGACAACAATGGTGTCACCGTGACGTTGAATAACAATCTTTCCTCTGACCGCGTCGTGTTCCTGCTGTTGAATACGGCAGGATTCGGCATATTTGCGCTTTCCCTGCTCTGTATTCTGAGAAACTGCCTCAAAACTCGGGCATTCCTTGACGGGCATAGGTTTATAATCGTGGGTTTTCACCTTATAGCAGGTGCCACGAATATCAGTAAGAGAGTATATGCTTTCCCCGTTATTAAGACGGTCAGCAATCTCGACAATATGCTTTTCGCCCATTCCATACATAAGCAAATCCGCATCGGAGTCTATTAAAATAGATGGGCGAACCTTATCATCCCAGTAATCGTAATGTGCAAATCTACGTAAGGAAGCTTCAAGTCCGCCAATCGCAATCGGAACATCAGCAAAAAGCTTTCTAAGACGCTGTGAATAGACAATTGTAGCGCGATCAGGGCGCTTCCCTGCCTTTCCGCCCGGTGTATATGCATCGTCACTGCGTGGCTTTTTAGCGGCGGTATAGTGCGCCACCATAGAGTCGATATTACCGCCGTTGACAAGAAATGCAAGTCGGGGTTTGCCAAAAGTCAAATAATCGGCATCGGTCTTCGGTTGTGAAATAATACAGACACGAT
Source organism: Oscillospiraceae bacterium (assembly GCA_045531755.1). Taxonomy (GTDB): domain Bacteria; phylum Bacillota; class Clostridia; order Oscillospirales; family Ruminococcaceae; genus UBA11540. The sequence goes on from JAZSEP010000012.1 coordinate 23,229, forward strand.
ACCCTGCATTTTCAAGAACTCGCGATATAATAGCTGTGCCGAAAGAAGGGTGGTCAACGTAGGCATCTCCTGTAACAAGTACAAAATCTGCTTCGTCCCATCCTCTGTCTATCATTTCTTTTTTTGTAATCGGTAAAAACGGCATTTCTAATTTTTCCTACTTTTTTGAATAAAATTCATCAACAAAAATACAACTATTCCAAAAATTGCGCCAAGTACGGCAACTACCAAATATGTTAAAGCAACCACTATCAGCAACGCTGCATATGAATGCATTATGTAAGCGACAGTCCAAACCAACAACTGTAAAAATAACGAGAGCGAAGCTGAAATAATCACGGGTAAAAATTTAATGACGCCTCTTCCCTTTTTAAGCGAAAGGACCTGCAAAAACGTTAGAGCTGAAAATAAAACAATGAACAAAGGGATGTGTGGCAACCCGTAGTCGCCAAAGTTAGTAAACAGTTCGACAAGAATTCTCCAAATCAACATAACGTCTCCTCCTTTTGTACATATAAGCATTATACACTTAAAAATAAAAAAAGACAACCCCATAGCATCGGAGTTGCCTTTGGTGTGCCCGACTGGAGTCGAACCAGCGGCCTTCAGAGTCGGAGTCTGACGCTCTATCCAGCTGAGCTACGGACACATATGTTTAATGATGGGGTATGAAAAACCATACCCCATCATTAGAACTTCGTTTAAAATTGAATTACTTAAGCTCGATCTTAGCGCCAGCTTCTTCAATCTTAGCCTTGAGCTCTTCAGCCTCAGCCTTGGGAGCAGCTTCCTTGATTGTCTTAGGAGCGTTGTCAACGAGATCCTTAGCCTCTTTGAGACCGAGACCTGTTGCTTCCTTAACAGCCTTAATAACTGCCATTTTGTTTGCACCAACCTCTGCGAGAACAACGTCAAACTCAGACTTTTCCTCAGCAGCGGGAGCAGCAGCACCTGCAGCAGCTACAGCTACGGGAGCAGCAGCGGATACGCCAAATTCCTCTTCGATTGCCTTTACGAGTTCGCTAAGCTCCAATACAGTAAGAGCCTTTACATCTTCAACTAATTTCAAAACTTTCTCTGAAGCCATTGTAATTTACCTCCAAATTATTATGTTATTTAATTTCATTTTAATGAGACTTACGCTTCTGTTGTTGCGCCCTGCTTCTCAGCAACAGCGTTGATAGCACGAGCAAATCCGGAAATGGTAGCCTGAAGACCACCGAGTACCATTGCAACGAGTACGTCCTTGGAAGGAAGTTTTCCGAGTGCTGTGAGCTTTGCGGAATCCATAACTTCTCCATCAACAAAACCTGTCTTGATGCAGAAAGCGGAATCCTTATGAGCATCTACATACTTGGAAATTATTCTTGCGGGAGCTACTTGGTCGGTGTTAGAGAGTGCGATAGCAGTTGTTCCCTCGAGAGAAGGAATGATTCCCTCATAACCAGCCTCTTTAGCAGCAAATCTGAGCAGTGTGTTCTTAACTACGAAATAATCAACTTCTGCTTCACGAAGATCCTTACGGAGCTTTGTATCGTCTGCAACGTTGATACCCTTGTAATCAACAACTACGCAAGAAACAGCACTTGTGAGCTTGTCCTTGAGTTCTGCTACTACTTCTTTCTTTGATTGCAATACTTTCTCACTTGGCAAATTGATTCACCTCCCGAATCGATATAACGAAAAAGCTCTTTCTGCCGTACCAAATACCGCAGAAAGAGCATAATTACAGAATTTTTACTGTTTATGCACACTTCTCGGCAGGCAAGGCAAAAACCTTTTTAAACCTAAGCACCTGCTGTCTTAGAAATGACAGCTTTTAGATTATAGCACATTGACTTTCAAAAGTCAACACAAAATTACATAGAAATGTATTTTGTTGTATTGATCTTGATACCGGGACCCATTGTAGGTGTTACTACGCAAGACTTGATATACTGACCCTTTGCAGCAGCCGGCTTAGCTTTTGCGATAGCCTGAAGGAGAGTATCAAAGTTCTCAGCAAGCTTTTCAACGCCAAAGGAAGCCTTACCGATAGGACAGTGAATGATGTTAGTCTTATCAAGACGGTACTCGATCTTACCAGCCTTAGCCTCTGTTACAGCACGAGCAACGTCGGGGGTAACGGTACCAGCCTTGGGATTAGGCATAAGTCCGCGAGGACCAAGAACCTTACCAAGACGTCCAACAACGCCCATCATATCGGGGCTTGCGATAACTACGTCGAAATCCATGAAGCCTTCGTTCTGGATTTTTGCAACGAACTCATCGCCACCTGCATACTCGGCACCTGCATCAAGAGCAGCCTGTACGTTGTCGCCCTTTGCAAATACCATAACTCTTACTTTTTTACCGGTTCCGTTGGGCAGTACAACTGCGCCACGAACCTGCTGATCAGCGTGACGGGAGTCAACGCCGAGTCTGATGTGTGCTTCGATTGTCTCGTCGAACTTAGCTTTAGAAGTCTTTATGCAGAGGTCAAGACCCTCGTTTGTCTCATAAAGTTTGGTACGGTCAACAATTTTGGCACTATCCAAATATTTTTTACCGTGTTTCATTAATAGTTCCTCCTATTTGAGTGGTATTAGCGGAATTTCCTCCCACCCGAGAGCTTATTACTCTTCTACAGTGACACCCATGCTGCGAGCTGTTCCTGCAACCATACTCATAGCTGCTTCAACATCTGCTGCGTTAAGGTCAGGCATCTTTGTTTCTGCGATCTGTTTTAACTGCTCTCTGGTAATCTTAGCAACCTTTGTTTTATTCGGTACACCAGAACCGCTTTCAATCTTACAAGCTTTCTTGATAAGAACAGATGCGGGGGGTGTCTTTGTTACAAAGGTGAAGGAACGATCGGCATATACTGTAATAACAACAGGGATAATAAGTCCCATATCGTTCTTAGTACGCTCATTAAATTCCTTTGTAAACGCCATAATGTTTACGCCGTGCTGACCAAGTGCCGGTCCAACAGGCGGAGCCGGTGTTGCTTTGCCGGCAGGGATCTGGAGCTTTATAAAGCCCGTTACTTTCTGAGCCATTAACTGCACCTCCAAAAATATGTGGTAAATGGCGGAACAACTTTTGCTGCTCCTCCCACAAGCGACTCAACTGCTCAAAATCGAACCGCTCATATCGCATAAAGCGACTTGTCCTCTAAGAGTCTGTGTCTAATCAGTCAACTGCACCTGTCCAAGTTCAAGCTCAACAGAAGTGTCTCTGCCGAACATAGAAACTGTAACGTTAACGCAATTGTTTTCTGTGTCAATGCTTTCTACAGTACCGGAGAATCCCATAAGGGGTCCTGCTACGATAGAAACCATATCGCCAACAGAATAGTTTACTTCGATCATCTTCTGATCGCCGGCATCGGATTCCTTACGGTCGACACCCAATGAAGCAATCTCTTCTTCGGTTAATGGTTCGGGTTTATTGTCAGGACCGACAAAACCTGTAACGCCGCGGATATTTCTAACAGCATACCAAGATTCATCTGTCATAACCATTTTCACCAGTACATATCCCGGGAAAAGTTTGCGTTCCACTTCACGCATTTTGTTGTCAGGACCAACTTCAGTAACTATCTCAGTGGGGATTTTAACCGCATGGATAAGGTCGTGAAGTTTTCTGTTCTCTACAACTTTCTCGATGTTTGTTGCAACCTTATTCTCATAAGCAGAATAGGTGTGCACAACATACCATTTAGCTGATTCAGCCATAAGCTACCTCCCGCTTGCTTAGTTTTCGCAATCAAGCTTCAGCTTAAAGCTTAGCCAAAAGGGAAACAATCAGAGAAAGAAGTGCGTCAAGTCCCCAGATGAATGCACCGACTACGATGATAGCGGCAATAACAATAAGAGTATTGTTGATAACCTGCTTTTTAGACGGCCAAACAATCTTTTTGAACTCACTCTTCAGGTCTCTGAAAAGGCGTCCTATGCTGGAAATAAGTTTTTTAAAGCCTTTAGCTTCTTTATTTGCCTCTGCCACAACATTTCCGCCTTTCTTACTTTGTTTCCTTGTGAAGTGTGTGCTTCCTGCAGAAACGACAATACTTATTCATCTCGAGTCTGTCAGGATCATTCTTCTTGTTCTTCATTGTGTTGTAATTACGCTGTTTGCATTCAGAGCAAGCTAATGTAATCTTAACCCTCATATCGGCACCTCCTGATTTCGGATTAATTTTGCCTCCCTCATAAAAGAAGCGTTGAAATTTACGCAAAAAAATAGACCCTTTTAGAGGTAATAACATTATACCTCAATAAACCTTGCTTGTCAACACCTTTTTACACATTTTGGAAATTTATTTGTTTTCGTCTTTTTTCTGGGTTACAACAACCTGAGGATAAGGTATCGTAATTCCCGCCCTATCAAATTCCGCTTTAACAGACTCGTACATATCAAAGTTGAGCTGCCAATAGTTATCACGGTGAACCCAAACACGAACAGCGATGTCAACAGAGCTTGCAGAAAGCGCCGATACGCGAACAGTATTGTCCTCGTTATGCAAAACGTAGAGATTTTCAGCAATTATTTTCTCGATAATCGCTTTAGCCTTCTCTATATCACTTTCGTAGCTTATTGAGAACAAAAGGTCAAGACGGCGTTTATTCTCAGCAGAGAAGTTCGTTATAATTGCTGTTGCCATCTGACTGTTAGGTATGTATACGTGTCTGTTGTCGGGGGTTACGAGAAGTGTATATACCATTCCGATTTCTCGAACGGTTCCGGAGGAAAGCGAAGATGCATCCACGGTTATATAATCGCCTGTATCAAACGGTTTTGTTGTAATAATCTGCAGACCTCCCGCAAAATTCTTCAAAGCATCCTGTACAGCAAGAGAAACAGCGAGACCTACAACGCTAACGATTGCAACAGCACCGGTTATGTCAATTCCCAAAGAAGCAGCTGCAATTAAAAGAACCAAAGCAAAAAGAGCTGTCTTCAAAAGCGTAACGACAATCGAATGTGCAACCGCAGGTACTTTTGTTTTCTTCAGAATCTTTTGTACTATCGTGCAAAGAAGCTTTGTGACCACATATCCGATAGCAACTATCAGCAAAGCGTTGATAATGCCTATGAAATTTGAAGATATGTATTCGTACGCTTTGTTTAAAAATCCTCCGATGACGTCATTTTCAATTTTTGATTCAAGTATAAAATTCATTATTTCACCTCTTGTGTTTTTTCTTGTTTCTGTGAAGAAATATACTGGCTCGGCGGTGTTCCCTTCACCTTTTTGAATACGCGTGAAAAATATAACGGGTCATTAAATCCCACAGAATTAGCAATGCTGTTAATCGACAGCCCGCTGTTTTTCAAAAGCGAGCACGCCTTGTTAATTCTGAATTTTATTAAAAACTCATTTGGAGAAACCGATAGATTCTGCACAAAAATACGGTGCAGATGGCTTCGGCTTAACCCCACGTTAGCCGCTATATCCTCGACGCTTATATTGTTGGAATAGTTATACTGTATAAATTTGAGTGCCTTTTCAATGTATGCGGGATTTTGATAGCTGCTGCGCTTCGAACTTTCGGAAATGCTGATAAGCGTTGAAAGGAAAAGATATAGATGTCCTGTCATTTTACTCTCATTGAAATCGGCACTTCCGCTCGAATTATATATATCGAGCAAATGGTTTCTAAGCCGTGTGCTGTCATTATACGAAATTACAGGATTTTCACGCGAAAAATCGGTCATCTGAAGAAGTCTTTCAGCTTCAATTCCGTTAAATCCCACCCACGCATATTCCCACGGGTCATATTCGTCAGCAGAATAGCTTACCGCCTGTGAAGGATATATAATAAACAGCTGTCCTGCACGAAGGTTGTAGGTTCGGGTATCTACCCTGAACGTCCCCTCTCCCGACATTACGTAGTGTATCAGGAAATGGTCGCGAACTGCAGGACCCCAACTGTACATTGGCGGACATTGTTGAATACCGCTGTTATACACAGTCAGACCAAGATTTTCCCTGACGCTTGATTTGAATGAATATTTGAAATCCTTCATTTCGCACCTCCCTTGCATAGCAGATACAAGTATACCACAACAAAACTCAAAAAACAATAATAATGATACAATAATCCATATTAAGATATAAAAAATGTGTTGAATTGACGGCTGTTTTGCTGTATTATATAATTAGGTAATTTTTTTTGAGGAGGAAATTGAATGTATTCTGCAAATTCAGCAAAAGAAAAGCTCCTGTCAGGCGCTTTTGACAAAACCTTTTCAAAGCTTTATTCTGACAAAGAAGCTGTTTTGAAGTCGCAGGCACAGAGATACATAGAGTCTGTTGACGAGTTTGTCAATCTTTTTAAAACAACCGAAGGCATCAGCTTTTTCTCTGCTCCCGGACGTACAGAGGTCGGAGGAAACCATACTGACCATCAACACGGATGTGTTTTGGCGGCAAGCGTAAACCTTGACGTTATTGCTGTTGTTGCAAAAAACGACGACAACGTTATCCGTATCAAGTCCAAGGGATATGATATGGATACAATAGATATAAACGACCTTGATGTAAAGAACAGTGAGAAAAACCGTGCTGCTGCACTCATCAGAGGTGTTGCCGCTCGTTTTAAAGAGCTCGGTTACAACATAGGCGGTTTTGACGCTTATACAACCTCAAACGTTCTTAAGGGCTCCGGTCTTTCCTCTTCTGCTGCTTTTGAGGTTTTGGTTGGAACTATACTCAGCTACGTCTTCAACGAAGGAAAAATCAGTGCTGTTGAAATTGCACAGATTGGTCAGTATGCCGAGAACGTATATTTCGGCAAGCCTTGCGGACTTATGGACC
>JAZSEP010000070.1:0-11629 GCA_045531755.1 Oscillospiraceae bacterium
TTCGTTCTTCAAAACGCCTCTCTCGGACAGACGCTTTATGACGGTATATGTAGTTGTGGGCTTCCAACCGAGCTGTTCTTTGCATATATTCACAAGTTCAGTGCTCTTAATAGGCTCGTTTTCCCACAATATAAGGCAAAATCTGTATTCACTTTCAAAAACTTTTGGTGTGTTCATAGCTGTCTCCTTTTGGTCTAATACATTAGAGTAATTTTAGTCTAACACATTAGAGCGGAGTTGTCAATAGGGTAAAAGCTTTTTTGCAAGACGCCTTCATTTTGCGAAAAGTTCTTTAATTCCCGTAAACAGTACTACTCCGGCAAAGCCCCAGGAAATTATCTCCGACCCTGCCCAAGAAGCAAGGTAAAAGCCTCCCAAAACCCCTAATATTCCAAACAGGATACACACCAAGCTGTCCTTCCAAAGTACAAGCTTGTTTTTTGTGTGGATGATAAGCGCAATGACAGCAACAGGTATAAAGAAAACAAGGTTTATGCTTTGCGCTTCAAACTGTGCTACGTCAGCAAATGCGGTGAGATATATGAGAAGGACAAACCCTCCTCCAAGCCCCATAGCACCGAGAATTGCTGAAAGGAAAGACACGATAAATATAATGGTCAGCTGCACAGTCTCACCGCCATTCTTACAGCTGCAAAAATAAGCAAAACCGCAAAGGTTTTCTTAAGAAATTTGTTGGAAAATTTTTTCAGAGCAAACGCCCCCACAAGCGCTCCCAAAACTCCAAACGGCACGTATTTCAGCGCTTCAACAAAATCAAGATGACCGCCTTTTAAATACAAAAAAGCGCTCAAAAGAGATAATGGCAGAATTATGGAAACAGACGTGGCGTGTGCTTTTTTGGGTTCGGCTTTCAATAAGCTTTCAAGAAGAGGAACGGCGGCAAGACCGCCTCCCGACCCGAACATTCCGTTTAAAAAACCCGACAACACGCCGATAATAGCGTTTTTATACCATCTCTTCAAATTTTTTCACTCCCGATTTTAGTATGTCCCAAAAGTTCTATAAAACTATGGACGGGCATATTTTGTAATGGATAAAGAGAAAAGGGGAGTATACTTTGAGAGATATAAAAGGTGGCGAAAAAAGAGGACTTGATGAAAAAGAGGCTTTGGCACTGCTCAGGAAGCACGGAGAAAACGTGCTGTCGTCCGATAAAAAGGTGCATCCTCTTAAGATATTTGCAGGACAGTTCAAGGATTTTATGATAATGGTTTTGCTCGCATCTACTGCACTATCCGTAGCAATGGGTGAAACCTTTGAAGCGATAACGATAATAGCGATAGTGCTGTTAAACGCTCTGCTCGGGTTTATACAGGAATACCGAACAGAAAAAACACTCATGGCGCTGAAAAACTTTTCTCCGCAAACCTCAAAGGTTGTCCGCGATTCAGAGGTAAAGGTAATAGAATCCGCTTTTTTGGTACCCGGAGACCTTATCTTGATTGAGGCAGGTGACAGAATTCCTGCGGATTGCAGAATAACGAGTGAATACGGGCTGTCCTGTGACGAATCGATATTAACAGGCGAGTCGGTAGCGGTTGATAAATCACAGAACGATATGGCTTTTATGGGCACGGTTGCACTAAGAGGCAGGGCAGAGGCGATAATCACCGAAACAGGAATGAAAACAAAAATGGGCGATATTGCAGGAATGCTAAAAGAGATAGAAGAGGAAGCTACCCCTTTGCAGAAAAAGCTTGACAAGCTCGGAAAGACGATAAGCATAATCTGCCTTGCGGTGTGTGCTGTAGTGATGCTGATAGGTGTCATTCGCGGGGAAAACTGGATGGATATGATACTGACGGGAATATCGCTTGCTGTGGCGGCAGTTCCCGAAGGACTGCCTGCTATAGTAACCATCTGCCTTGCTCTTGCAGTGAACCGAATTTTAAAGAAAAATGCACTTATTAAAAAGCTTCACGCGGTAGAAACGCTCGGTTGCACCAACGTAATCTGCTCGGATAAGACGGGAACGCTCACCGAGAACAGAATGACTGTTCGAACCGTCGTGACAGCAGAACACAGGTTTGAAATCAGCGGTAACGGATACGAGAAAAAAGGCGACTTCACTCTTGACGGTGAAAAGGTTTTTGTGTCTGATTTTTCCGATGCAGTAACGGTCATGAAGATATCCGCACTGTGCAATAACGCTGTTTTAAAGGCGTCGCCGAAGGATTTTGCTCTCAGAAATCGCAGGGAAAACACCTTGAAAGGCACGTTTGAGCTTATAGGCGAACCTACAGAAAACGCGCTTCTTGTAATGTGTGCGAAAGCGCTGATTGACCCAAACGAACTAAAAGCGCAGTATCCGATTATAAACGAGATACCCTTCGATTCAAAGAGAAAATGTATGTCGGTTGCCGTTGCAGAGAAGAACGGAATCTGCGTATACACAAAGGGTGCTTTTGATGTTATCGCAGAAAAGTGCACTCACTATCTAAGTAACGGTGAGGTCGTTATGCTATCACCGAAAGTAAAAAGGGAACTGTTTGATTTAAACGACGCGCTTGCTTCCGAGGCGCTGAGGGTTATTGCGTTTGCCTACAAACCCGTTGCACAGTTTTCAGAAAAAACCGCAGAAACCGATATGGTGTTTGCAGGTATGTGCGGAATGATTGACCCACCCCGAAAAGAAGCCACAACCGCTGTTGCCAAGTGTCGTCGTGCAGGAATAAAGCCTGTTATGATAACGGGTGACCACAAATTGACAGCACAGGCAATAGCTAAAGAGCTGAAGATATACAATGACGGCGACAGGGTGATTACAGGAAAAGAACTTGACAAGATGAGCGACACACAGCTTGAAAATGTAGTTATGGATACTTCGGTTTTTGCCCGTGTTAGCCCAAATCATAAGCTGAGGATTGTAAGAGCATATAAAAAGAGAAATCAAATCGTTGCAATGACGGGTGACGGTGTTAATGACGCTCCTGCAATCAAGGAGGCTGATATCGGTGTGGCAATGGGTATAAACGGTACCGACGTGACCAAGGAAACTGCAAGCGTTGTGCTTTTGGACGATAACTTTGCCACCATCGTAACTGCCGTGGAAGAGGGGAGAACGATATACTCAAACATCAGGAAGTTTATACGCTATCTTTTGTCCTGCAATATAGGCGAGGTTGTAACGATGTTTGTGGGTATGCTGATGGGATTTCCTGTCGTCCTGCTGCCTATGCACATTCTGCTGATAAACCTGGTTACCGATTCCTTACCGGCGTTAGCACTCGGTGTAGATCCGCCTGACAAAAATATTATGAACATTCCTCCGCGAAGGAAAGACGATACTCTTTTTTCAGGAGGTCTTGCTGGCAAGATAGTATTCAGAGGTATACTCATAGGACTTACAACACTCGGAGTATACGTGGGATTTTTAAACAGCGGAAACACCATTGAGGTTGCGCGTACAGCGGCATTTGTGACACTTATAGCTACTCAGTTGATACATGTTTTCGAATGTAAAAGCGAATATCTGCCTTTGTACAGGATAAATATATTCAACAATCTAAAGCTTATCGGTTCTGTGATACTCTCTGCAGGGGTTGTGGCTGCAGCACTGTATATCCCTGCATTACAAGCTATCTTTCAAACACAGGCACTCAGCTTTACACAGCTTTTAATCGTTATCGCATCTTCACTTGCAGTGCCTTTGATAGCAGGAGTTTTTGGCGGAATAAAAAGATAAACAAGCGAATATATATGTCACAGAAAAAGAAAAAAGGAGCGGGAGAAAATGGATTTAAAGATCATAAACGAAACGATTGACATCAGAGAAACAATATTTGAGGGAAGCCCCGAGCAAGGCTTTGAGTGCGATATACTGTTGCCCGACTATTGCCCTGACGTTCGCAGAATATTAAAATGCCACGTAACACCAAAGGTAAGCCAATGCTACCAAAACGGAGATAAAGCAAATATAGATGGCTTTATTTTCATCAAGATTTATTATCTGTGTGATGAGAATAAAATTCATTGCTACGACAGCAAGCTTCCATATTCTAAGACAGTGAGCATTAAAGATTCTGCAGAAGACGTATCTGTGTCTGTCGGTGCTTCAACAAATTACGTAAACTGCAGAGCGGTAAATCAGCGTCGTTTTGATGTGCGCGGTGCTATCACGCTGAAAACGAAGGTCACAGGAAAAGCAAAGGAAACTGTTTTGTCAGATGCTGCAGGCGATGGAATTCAACTGAAAAAGAAGTCTGTTACCACAAGCTCTCTTTGCAGTGAATCTGTAGCGCAGTTTTCTGTGCAGGAAGAAGAAAACGTATCAGGAGCAGAGATAAATGCCATCCTCAGAAGCGAAGCCTTTGTTACCTTTACTGATGTTAAGATTATTCCCAATAAAGCAATACTGAAAGGCGAACTGAAGGTGACAACTACCTATACCGATGCGGAAGGGCTTGTACCTGCAACGATTGTTAATACAATACCCGTCAGTAGAATAGTGGATATCGACAGACTGACAGACGAATGCAGGTTGGAACTGAAAACTGATATCGTTTCACTCGAGGTTTTGCCAAAACAAGACGAGAACGGTGTGTTCAACAAATTGGCTTTTGATGTAAAGGTTAATATCTTTGCAAAATGCTATACGTCAAAAGAGATATCGGTCGCAACCGATGCATATTCAACGGGTTTTGAGTGCAGCTATACTGCGAAAAACGTTTCTTTCGACTGCTTTGATAGTGTAATTGATGAAACCTTTACATATAAAACGCAAATAGAGCTTTCGGATGTAGCGGTTGACAGAGTGGTTGACCTGTGGGGCTCTGCAAAACCACCTGTTTCAAAGGTTGAAAACTCAAAAATAACTGTAGATATACCGGTAGATGTTTTTGCTTTTTACATAGCGGAAAATGGGTCTGCAGAGTTTTGTGAAAAAACGGTATCTGCAGGTTTTGAAACCGCTTTGGCAGACGATTGCTGTGCCGCCGTTTTTGAGCCCGACGTAAAGATTATATCCTGCGAGTACAGCCTTGTTGCGCCAAATAGAGTAGAGATTCGTATGGAAATGAACGTTACAGGCTCAATAATTCATAACAGAACCGATAAATGTATAACAGAGATTAGCATGGACTACTCGGTCGAAAAAGCTTCCGCCGAATCTCCTGCACTGACCATATATTATTGCGACAGGGGAGAAAGCGTTTGGGATATTGCGAAAAGATATAGTACCTGCGCAGATTGTATTATGAATGAAAATGAACTTGATTGTGAAACGATAAGCGAAAACCGAATAATTCTCATTCCTTCGTCAAACTAAAAAAAGGAGCCGTTTTTATCGGCTCCTTTTTTAATATCAGGCATATCTTTTCATCTTTTTGCATAAGGTTATACAAAGAAACGAAGTGAACGGAGGAAGAACAATGACAAGTTCAAGCTTATATCAGGATATTGCCACCAGAACAGGCGGGGATATCTATATCGGGGTGGTCGGTCCTGTTCGCACGGGAAAGTCCACCTTTATAAAGAAATTTATGGAGGAACTGGTACTTCCTAATATACAAAGCGAATATCAGCGTACAAGAGCTACCGATGAGCTTCCTCAGTCAGCGGCAGGAAAAACAATTATGACAACAGAGCCCAAATTCATTCCTGAGGACGCAGTAAAAATATCGGTAGGCGACAACGCTAATATGAACGTGCGGATGATAGACTGCGTTGGATACATAGTTCCGAGCTCTATGGGATATATAGAAAACGAGATGCCTCGAATGGTAATGACCCCTTGGTTTGACGAGGAAGTCCCATTTAATATGGCTGCCGAGATAGGCACGCAAAAGGTTATAAACGAGCATTCAACAATTGGCCTTGTCGTTACCACAGACGGAAGTATTACCGATATTCCGCGACAGGAATATGAAGAAGTAGAAGCTCGTGTGATAGGTGAACTCAGGGAGATAAATAAACCTTTTGCCGTGCTTTTAAACTGCAACGACCCCCAAAGCCCACAAGCTCTTGAACTAAGAAAAGAACTCAATCAACGTTATAAAGTACCTGTCATGGCTGTAAATTGTCTGAATTTGACGCAGGAGGATATCGTTGAGATACTTTCCGCAGTTTTGAGCGAGTTCCCCGTAAAAGAAATTTCTGTTGATATGCCGAAATGGATAGTAGGTCTTGATAGGGAACATTGGCTTAAAAAAGCGGTTTTCGAAAGCATTGTATCTGCTGCAACAGACTTAAAACATATCAGCGAAGTGTCTGCTACAGTAAAGGCACTTACCGATTGTGAATATATAAACACCGCTTCAGTTGATTCAATCGATCTTGGCACGGGAAGCGCAAGGGTGAACGTGACGGTGCCCAATTCTCTTTTCTATAAAGTGTTAGGTGAGGTTACGGGACTCGAAATTGACGGCGAATCCGGACTTATGCCGTGTATGATTGAGCTTGCCCAAATTAAAACGAAGTACGAAAAAATCAAGAGCGCTCTCGAGCAGGTGGAGGCAACCGGCTACGGTATAGTTATGCCCACTATAGACGAACTTTCGCTTGAAGAACCGGAAATGGTGAAGCAGGGCGGAAAATTCGGTGTAAAGCTTCGTGCGCAGGCGCCGAGCATTCATATGATGAGAGCGGATATAATGACAGAGGTAAGCCCGATAGTCGGTAGCGAAAAGCAATCCGAGGAGCTCGTTATGTACCTGCTCAAAGAGTTTGAAGAAAATCCCAAGGAAATTTGGAATTCCAATATTTTCGGGAAATCATTACACGAGCTGGTTAACGAAGGGCTGCACAATAAGCTCTACCGTATGCCGCCCGATGCAAGGCTGAAGCTTCGTGAAACGGTAGAAAGAGTGATTAACGAGGGCTGCAACGGTCTTATATGCATCATAATATAAAAAAACCGCCGATTTTTATCGGCGGTTTTCGGTTAATCAGCTTTATAATATCTGTAGTCCTCAAAGCTTTCTTTTGCGGAATCGTAATGATCAACGTCGGCGCATATAAACATTACGAAGCCATCACGTTCTTCTATTACGGCGTTTTCGATTTTGATAAGCTCTCCGGGAATATAGTCCTCGAATTTTTCGTTAAGATCCTCAATTCGCTTTTCGCACGCTTTTATTACCGCCTTGACGGTAGCTTCATCATCACATTTAAATACGGCAAGTTCCTCTGCGGTAGCGCCCGAAGAGCTCATAAATACCTTGAGGTCTGTGACGTTATCGGGCAGGCTGTAGAAATCGGCAGCGATTTCGTTTTCAATCTCCAACATATCATCAACGAAGGTAACGCCTTCCTTTACGGAAGATGCGACGTCGCTCGCAGAAGCATCGGAAATACTGTTGCCTGTGCTGTTGCAGGAGGTTAAAACAGCCATAACAACAGCAAGAAGAATAATTGATATCTTTTTCATTTTAGAATCCTCACTTTACAACGTGTGTTTTGAGATAATCAAACCACTTTTGATAGTATGTGGCGTTAAAGTGCATTCCATCCGCAGGAGAAGCTTCTGTCGGAAGTGCTCCGTCGGGGCCTTTGAGATGTGAGTTGACATCCAGGTAGTATACGTTCTTTTCTTCTGCCAGTTCAACAAGCGCCAGGTTGTAGTCGTCAATAACTTCATTGTCAAGCTTATAATTGTTAGTTGTTGTTACGGGAAGCATAGACTGGATATAAATTATAGCATTCGGATGAATCTGTTTAACGCTGTCAATTATAACACCGTATTTTGAAATAAAGGTGTCCTTGCTATATCCGATTGAGTTTGGACCCATCAGGATGTAAATCTTTGCAACGTCTTGCTCGAGTTTGAGCGCATCTATAACGGAAATCTTTGTTCCATCAGCTTGTTCGACAACTTCTTTAGTAAAAATATTGTCAAGACCTAATCCTGTGTGTGAGAGAACAACAGCGTTAGACATTACTCCGTAAAGCTTTATGCCGTCCGTCAACGAATCTCCAATAAACACCGCGTCGTCGAAATAAGAGTTAAGCACTCTGTCACTTTCGGGGACAACGACGTAGGAATCGGGTGATGGAGTAGACACGGTTGATGAAATATCCTCAGTAGCGGAAGATACGTCCTCGGAAGACGTTATGTCAGAGCTTTCTTCTGACGAAATCTGAGAAGATGCATCGGTGGAGCTTACTGAATCTGCATTGAGCTCCTTTACAAAAGCTACAACAAACAAAACCACCAAAGCAATAAGAATTGCAAGGATTATATTCATAATAATAACTATCGGCAGAGGACCGCCACGGGAATTCTTCATAATAAAACCTCCATAAAGCAAGTATTATAATTATACTACAAAATTACAGGAAAGAAAAGTGGATTTGCAAATAATTATAAAAATCGAAGCATATAAATTTAATTTATACGGAAAGTATTTAACACTTTCAACAATGTTTTCAACAATTTTGCTCGACAAACCACGACAAAAGGTGACTTTTGTATAAAATCACACCCAATATTATCAAAAACAAATTATACAGAAAGTTTCGTCACCTGTACAACACTCTTGAAAAAAAATTAAAAAGTGCTATACTTATGCTATGAATTCTCAAAGAATTCGGTCAGTCGCAAATTCCTGACCTAAAAAAACACTACGAAGGGACATCTGAATATGAAGAGAAAAACAAACACAAAAGCGCTCGTTACGTCTGCGCTCATTGCGGCAGTATACTGTGCTCTCACACTGGCGCTGTCGTTCATTTCTTTCGGCAATATGCAGTTTCGTGTTGCTGAAGCACTAACGCTTTTGCCCGTAATTTCGCCATACGCTATAGTGGGTGTAACGCTCGGCTGCGCTCTATCAAACACAATAGGATACTTTATGGGAGCTAATATACTCGGTGCAATGGATATTCTGTTTGGCACCCTGGCCACACTTGCAGCTGCCGTTTTCACGTGGTTGTGCAGAGATATAAGAATTAAAAAGCTTCCTCTTCTATCCGCGTTTTTTCCTGTTTTGATAAACGCCGTGGTTGTGGGCGGAGAGCTATCTGTGTTGTTTACAGGCGGCATAAGTTTGGAGCCTTTTCTGATTAATGCCGTAAGCGTGTTTATACCGCAGTTTGTAGTCTGCTTTTCTATAGGCCTGACGCTCGTCAGGTTTATCGAAAAAAACAATGTCAAAATCTACTGATTTTGAATAGCAGAGTTGAATATATGCGAGAAAACGGGAGATTTTTGAAAGAAAATACCGCTTTTTTGTGGCTAATGCCGATAAATAAAGAAATTTTCAAAATATTGCAGAAAAATTATTGACATTTTAGTTCAAAAACTTTATATTGTATATTGTTATTTACCATTAAAATCTCATCGGGTTTTAGTGGTAAATTTAGTATGTGTGAATAAGGCGTTACATCGTGTCTGTTCAAAAGATAAAAAATCGGGTTTCCGAGCAGAATTTTTAATTTTGTGTAGCTTTTTATGGGAGGATACAAAATTGGAAAGTAAAGCAATTGTAATGCTGAAGGATATTGCCGTAGAGTTTGACGGTGAAAAGATACTTAAGGGCATAAATCTGTCTATACACGACAAGGAGTTTATAACACTCCTCGGACCTTCGGGTTGCGGAAAGACAACGACGCTCAGAATAATCGGCGGTTTTCTGTATCCCGACAGCGGTGAAGTATACCTTGACGATAAGAGTATAAAAGACCTTCCGCCGCACAAAAGGCCTGTCAACACCGTGTTTCAGAGGTATGCTCTTTTTCCGCATCTTAACGTTTTTGAAAACGTTGCATTCGGATTGCGCATAAAGAAAGAGAAAACCAAAGAGGCCGACCTCAAAAAAGAGGTTTCGCGTATGCTTGAGCTCGTTGACCTCAAAGGTTTTGAGAAGCGAAAGATAACACAGCTTTCAGGCGGTCAGCAACAGCGAGTAGCAATCGCACGCGCCCTTATAAACAAGCCGCGTATCTTGCTTTTGGACGAGCCTCTCGGAGCTCTTGACCTGAAGCTTCGTAAGGACATGCAGATAGAGCTTAAATCTATCCAGCAGAGCTTGGGTATAACGTTTGTCTACGTTACTCACGACCAGGAAGAAGCGCTGACGATGTCCGACACTGTCGTCGTAATGCGCGACGGAGTTATCGAACAGATTGGCACTCCTCAGGATATATACAACGAACCTGCCAACGCCTTCGTAGCTGACTTTATAGGTGAAATCAACATCATTGATGGCGTTATGGTTAAGGACTTTCTTGTACAGTTTGGCGGAACCGAGTTTGACTGTGTTGACAAAGGCTTTGAGCCTAATCAGTGTGTTGACGTTGCAATTCGCCCCGAGGATATTAAGATAGTTCCGTCCATTTCCGGACAGATTGTGGGAACGGTCGAGAACGTTGTGTTCAAGGGTGTTCATTATGAGATGACCATCGACCACGAAGGCTATAAATGGCTTGTACATTCCACACAGTGCGAAAATATAGGCGATACGGTAGGACTTAGAATAGATCCTATTGATATCCATATAATGAATCGTCTTGTTGAGTCCACTACCAACGTTGTTGACGCTGTTATCAAAGACGAGGATACAATAACCATTTGTGATGAAAATCTGACCTTTGAGGGTATGTTCAAGGGCTACGAAGAGGGAACAGAGGTAGCGATTACCATTGACCCCAAGGACGTTATCGTAGTTAACGAGGAAGCAGGACAGGTATCTGCATACCTTGAGTCTGTCATCTACAAGGGAAGCTATAATGAAATGATAGCTGAAACGGATGACGGCAAGAAGTGGCTGATCAACTCTCAAAAGGACGAACAGGTAGGTTCAACGGTAGGACTTCAGTTCAATCTTTCCAACGCGGTTATTTCGGCGAAATAATCCAGAAAACAGAAAGGAAGGATTGAAATGAAAACAAAAATCACATCGCTTCCGTACCTGTTATGGATGGCGATATTTATAGTTGTTCCGCTTGCGATGGTTGTGTATTTTGGTTTTACCAATGACGAAGGCGGATTTACCTTTGACCATTTTGTCAAGATTGCGACAAATTGGACGTATGTCAAAACCTTTTTAAAATCAGTATGGCTGTCGGTCATAGCAACTCTCATCTGTCTTGTGCTTGCATATCCGCTCTCGTTTATGATATCGAGAATGAACGTAAGCGCGCAGAAGACCATGATAATGATAGTTATGATTCCGATGTGGATGAACTTCCTTTTGAGAACGTATGCGTGGATGACGATTTTGGAATCAGTAGATCTGTTGTACACTCAAGGGGCAGTGGTGCTGGGTATGGTGTATAACTATATACCCTTTATGATTCTTCCGCTCTATTCCGTTATGGAAAAGATAGATGGTAGAGTTATCGAGGCGGCACAAGATCTCGGCGCAAATGGATTCAAGGTATTTACTAAGGTTTTATTGCCTTTGTCTGTTCCCGGAATTATTACGGGAATAACGATGGTGTTTGTACCTGCGGTCAGCACCTTTGTTATCTCACAGCGCCTTGGCGGAACCGAGAACCTTCTTATCGGTGATATGATAGAGCAGCAGTTTATAAGCGGAACGTACAATCCGTATCTGGGCTCTGCTATGTCAATAGTATTGATGGTAATAATGCTCATATGTATGGGCTTTGTCAACCGCCTTGACGAAGAGGACAAGGAGGGAATGGCAATATGAAAAAAGCGGTACAG
>JAZSEP010000109.1:0-12017 GCA_045531755.1 Oscillospiraceae bacterium
GGCGACCTTGCAAAATGCGACGAGGACGTACTCAGCTACGCACTCTTCCCGCAGGTTGCAACAAAGTTCCTCACAGAGAGAAACGCCCCCAAGGCTGCTCCTGCTGACCCCAATGCCGTCCGCGAGCTCTTCGTCGACGACGCATCCCTCTGATAAAGCCTACCGCTTCACAACAAAACCAAAATCTCGCTCAACCGAGCGGGATTTTTTGCATTTCATTTTATTTCCTGTTCCAAACCATCAAATTCGGCAGTTGAAAAGAACTCACTGAGCGTAATGCCAAGACCATCACAAAACTTCTTGATTGTTACAATGGATACATCTCTTCGACTCTCATCCAACATACTGTATGCAGTAGACGGAGTAACTCCTGATAAGGTCGCCAATTCATTGACTTTTATTCCGCGTTCAGCGCATAAAGCTTTGAATCTGTTAGCCACAGCATCTTTAACACCCATTTTTCTCACCTCAAGAACATTTTAAGGTTTTAGTCGCATACGCGTATACGCACTTGCGTATATTCAAAAAATATGTTATGTTTTTGTTGTGAGAATATTATTAGTAACTTTTCTTGACGATTAAATCAATAGCACAATGTGACAAAATCCACCCGTCGGCTTTGTTATACTGTCATCAAGGAAGTGAAAAACGGGAGGACGAAACAGATGAAGGAAACACAGACGGCGTTAGAGAAGAAGGGGGGACTCTTCTCTGCGGACAGGTTCGGTATTATCAGCGTTGTGGCAAGCTTTGTGATAGGACTTGTGCTTTCACAAACGGTAGTGTTCGACAGATTTGCGCCCTTTGCGCTAAGCCTTGTCTGTGCGCTTTCGGGCCACGCGCTGATAGCCGCAATTTTCGGTGCAACGCTTGGGCTTGTGCTCAACTCTACGGCAGGAATATTTCTCAAATATATAGGTGCGATAACGATACTTTGCACCTTGCGGATGGTGCTGAGCTTCAACAAAGAGCTTGTGCGAAACCGATTTTTCGCCCCGATAGCCGCTTTTCTTTCCTGCTTTTTAACAGGTACAGCCATCTCGGTACTGCTTGGCTTTACTTGGTACGACCTGATGCTTTCTGCCGCCGAAGCCTCAATGGCAGGGGGCGCCGCATATCTGTTCGGTGAACTGTGGTCGGCGGCAGAGGGCAGGGTCAAGCCCTTGGAGCTTAACGCAATACAAACCACAGCCGTCCTCATACTTTTCGGACTTTTACTGATTCCGCTGACGGCTTTCAGAATAGGAATGTTCAGCATCGGCGGATTTTTGGCAGCGTGCGCTGTGCTTCTCTGCGCGACGGTGCTTGGCGGACCCTTTGCCTGTGCCTGCGGACTTTCGCTCGGATTTATATATCTTCTCTATGATGCAGAATACATATTTTTCCCCGTGCTTTTGGGGGTGGGCGGACTTGTGGGCGGACTTTTGGGACGCTTTTCAAAGGCAGGCGTGTCGGTGGGGATGGTGTTCAGCGCCACGATAATGCTTGTGATGACCTACAACACCTCCCGTATGCCCGAGGTGCTCTATGACGTGTCGGTAGCCTCGCTTGTGTTTTTGCTGATACCGAAAAAATATACCGACCGCCTTTCTGCAAAGATATCCCAGACGAAGCTTGCGGGCTTCGACGAGGTGAAACGAGCGTATATGACAAAGGTTTCGTTTCTTTCCGAGGCATTGTCGGATGTGGGGAATATAACCGAGCAGGTGGCAAAAAAGCTCGGCAGGATACACGCCGACGAAACGCAAAGCGTTTTCGAAAAAACCTCCTCGCAGGTCTGCTCCGACTGCGGCCTGAAAACGTCGTGTTGGCAGAAAAACGCACACGACACGGCAAGGGCGTTTTCCTTGATGATACCCACCCTCAAAAAAAGCGGATGTATCGACGGAGATACCCTTCCCGAATACTTCAAGGAACGTTGCTGCAGGTCAAAACAAATAACCTCGCAAACCAACCTGAATTATGCTGAATATATCGCAAAACAGACGGCAAAACGAAAAATCGGTGAGGTCAGACAGGTCATCGGCGGACAGTTCGAAGCCATGTCCTCGGTGCTCGACAGACTTTCGGGCGAGTTAAAGGACATCCGAAGCATCGACCCTCAGGCAACCTCGGCGGTGAAAGAAAACCTCAAAAAATTAGGGCTGAAGCTTGATTTCTGCTACTGCCTGATAGGCGAAATGGATAGAATGACGGTGGAATTCTGCGTCCGCGAGGTAACGGCAGAATCGGTGCCCGACAAGGTGCTTGTTTCAATCATAGAAGAGATAACCGAGCGAAGCTTTGAACGCCCAACCGTCTGTACGGTAGGCGGAGCGAGCCGTTACACCTTCAATGAACAGGCAAACTACAGAGTCGAAATCGACCTTATGCAGATACCGCACGATACAAGCAAGATTTGCGGTGACACCTGTTCCTGTTTCACCGACTCTTCGCAGTTTTTCAATATAATAATAGCCGACGGAATGGGCAAGGGAAAGGCGGCGGCAATCGACTCCGCGATGACCGTGACCCTCGTTTCAAAGCTGATAAAATCGGGATTTGACTATGCAAACTCGGTGAAGATGATAAACTCCGCCCTGCTTGTCAAATCGGACGAAGAGTCGCTGTCAACGGTGGATGCCGCGCAGATAGACCTCTATACAGGAAAGCTAAGGATTATGAAGGCAGGCGCTCCGCTCACGATAGTGGTGAAGGAAAAACGCCCGATAATCCTCGAGAGCTGTTCAACCCCGATAGGAATTGTCAACGACGTCACGGTGCAGGAGCAGGAGATGTATCTTTCTGAAAACGACCTCGTCGTAATGATGAGCGACGGACTTTGCGAAAACGGCTGTGACTATATCCTGGAGATACTGAAAAAGGACAGCACACTGCCAACAGAGGAACTGACACAAAAAATAATTACGGCGTGTATCGAGAAAAACAAGGGTATAATCGACGATTTAACGGTGGTTGTGGCTCGTATAATAACAAATATTTGAAAAAATTTTGATAAAATATATAAAAAATTTAAAAAAACTATTTATTTTTTCAAAATGCTGTGATATAATATAGAAAAATATAATTTTAGGATGGTGCGTTATGAAGAAAATTATTTCTGTTGTACTCGTACTCGTTATGGTTTTGGCGCTTTCTGTAAATGCATTTGCAGCTACAAAGGAGCAGGTTATGAATGCTCTCTCCAAGCCCGTTATAACTGAGTATTGGGACGTAAGATCAATCCCTGCTGAGTATCTCAACGCTGCTGAAAAGCATCTTGACAAAGCTAACTTCACTTCTGCTGAGCTCGACGTAATCCTCGGCTACATCAACGAGGGAAGATATCTTCTCGCAGAAGAGTATGCTGAAGTTGCATGGTCCAGACTTACTGCTGCTGAGCAGAAGACAATGATGGATCTCGTAAACAAGGCTGCAAAGGCTGCAAAGGTTGAAGTTACCATTAAGGATAACACTATCAGCTTTAAGTCCCTCCTTACAGAAGAAACTGTAGGTGGCACTGTTTCCAAGCCTATCCAGAACACAGGTGCTGACGTAACAGCTCTCGCAGTTGCTGCATCCGCTCTCGTTCTCGCTGCAGTTGCAGGCGCAGTTGTTGCTCGCAAGAACGGTCTTGGTAAATAATTATGAAACTTTCGTCTGAAAAGACGGGAAATAGTCAGAGGAAAGGGTTTATACTCTTTCCTCTTGCTTTTTTTCTCGTCGGATATCTTTTGATATTCGCAATACTCTATCCGATTGCCGCACCCTACATACAAACTCTGTCGCTCGTCTTTGATACAAAGACACCAAACTTTGAAACCGATGGGGAAAACCACCTCGACCTTTCGAGCAAGCCTCAGGAGGACGACGGTACCGTTGCGCTCAGCGAAATCGCCTATCCCAAGGAAGGCGACCTCTTTGCAAGGCTCACAATCCCCACGGCTGAAATCGACTGTGACCTCTACTACGGCGACAGCAAGGCACAGCTCAAAAAGGGAGCAGGATGTTATAAGGGCGCGTTTATTCCGGGATATGACAGGACAACTCTCATCGCGGGACATAACCACACCTACTTCACAACGTTACATAAGATAGAGGAAGGGGATTCGATTTTCATCGAAACCTCCTACGGAAAATACGAATACCGCGTGACAGGGATAAATATCACCGACCACGACGACACAACAGCCTACGACCTTCTCAAAAAAGAGGAGAATATAATTCTCTACACCTGCTACCCGTTTGTACTGCAGGGCTACTATCAGGAGAGATACTTCGTCTATGGTGAATACGTTTCGGGCCCGATGATAGATAAAACGAGGTGATGCAGATGGAAAAGAAACAAAAAATCAGAAAAATTCTCTGCACAGTTTTCTCGTTTTTGATGTCGATAACGCTCTTTGTAACGGCGCTTTTGTCTGTGCTTCACTTCACTCTGCTCGATAGAGATTATTTTGCCGAAAAGGTTGAGAAAAGCGGATATATAGATATTTTGCATCAAAAGCTCGTCGATGAGCTTGCAAACGAAGGCTATGTTTCCGGCTTTAACGAAGAATTTTTTGCAAGGATTATCACAACCGATTCGGTGAAAGGTCCCGTTCTTTCTGCGGTTGATAAAATCTATGGTACGGGCGAATATAAATCTGCGCCCAAAGAGGAGCTTGCACAAACGCTCACAGATGTGTTTGTAAAAGACCTTGAAGACCGTGGCGTAACTGTAGACGACGAGCAGAAAAAGCACATTGAAGGCTTTGCAGATGAATGTGCCGAGTACTTTTCGACAAGTGCAAGACTTCCCTTCATCTCAATAGGCGAAAGCCTTGTGAGAAACGTGAAACCGCTTGCCAAATATGCGCTGATTTTCACGGGTGCTTTCACGCTGTTTTTTGCGGTGTTTATCTTCTGCATAAACCCCCGAAAAATAAATGCCATACGCTACGCCTCCTATGCTTTCGGCAGTGCGGCACTGATGACTGCAGCTCCTGCAATAGCATTGGCTGCATCCGGAATCATCAAAAAGATTTCTGTTGCAGACGAGGCGCTCTACTACCTCATACAAACCACCGCAACCGACCTTGTGAATACGGTTTTGGTTGCCGCCGCAATAATGGCGGTAGTGTGGATAGCCCTCGCTGTACCGTTTTTTGTAAAAAGAAAAGCCTAACACAAAAGTCCGTCATTGTATGACGGACTTTCTTTGTGTCGAGTTTTGCCAAAAACTATTGAAAAAATATTATAGATTTGGTATAATGGTATATGTATAAAAATGCCCGATATATCGGGATGAAGAGGAGAAAACCTATGGCTGTTAAAGAATCTAAAATCGTAAAAAGAACAACCGAAAAAACAAACGACGGCAAGAAGGAAGCGCTTGAACTGGTGCTTCAGAAAATCGAAAAGGATTTCGGAAAGGGTGCTGTAATGCGCTTGGGTCAGGATACCTATATGAACGTTGAGTCGGTATCCACAGGTTCTCTCGGACTTGATATAGCTTTGGGAATAGGCGGTGTACCGAAAGGAAGAATCGTCGAGATTTTTGGCCCTGAAAGCTCGGGTAAAACCACCGTCGCACTCCATATAGTTGCAGAGGTACAGAAGCAGGGCGGTAACGCGGCGTTTATTGACGTTGAGCACGCTCTCGACCCCTTGTATGCAAAGGCTCTCGGCGTTGACATCGACGAGCTCTTGGTTTCACAGCCCGACACGGGCGAGCAGGCGCTCGACATCGCAGACGCTCTCATTCGTTCCGCCGCTATCGACGTTATCGTCGTCGACTCCGTTGCCGCAATGGTAACAAAGGCAGAAATCGAGGGCGAGATGGGTGCATCTCACGTCGGTGTTCAGGCAAGACTTATGTCGCAGGCTATGAGAAAGCTCACAGGCTCCATCTCAAAAACAAACTGCGTTGCCATCTTCATCAACCAGCTTCGTGAAAAGGTTGGTGTAATGTTCGGCAACCCCGAAACTACCCCCGGTGGCCGTGCGCTGAAGTTCTATTCCTCCGTACGTATCGACGTCAGACGTGGTGAGGCAATAAAGGACGGCAACACCGTTATCGGAAACCACACAAAAGCAAAGGTCGTAAAGAACAAGGTTGCTCCTCCCTTCAAGGAGGCAGAGTTTGATATTATGTACGGCAAGGGAATCTCTTATGAGGGCGAGGTTCTTGATATGGGTATCGAGCTCGGTCAGGTTGGCAAGAGCGGCGCTTGGATAACCTATAAAGATATAATGCGCGTTCAGGGAAGAGATAACGCGAAGCTCTTCCTCGAGAACAACCCCGATGTCTGCGAGGAAATCGCAAGCTACATCAGAGAACACGCAGGCGAGCTTTCCGGCAAAAAGGTAAAGGGCGGAATTAAGAAGGCCGTTTCTGAGGAAAGAAGCCCTTCAAGCTCGGTTTTGGACGTTCAGGTTGACGACGAATGATAAAAATTGAAACTATGACAACGACGGCTTCGGGCAAAAAACTCAAAGCCGCTTTGTCTGACGGCAGAACCGTCTATATCGACAGCGAAACCGCGTATAAATACCGCCTCGGCACCGCCGACGAGTACAGCGACGAGCTGTTTGAGGAGATACTCTCCGACAGCGAGTATAACCTCACCAAAAACCGCGCCTTCAACATCCTCGAGTATAGGGCGCACAGCAAAAAAGAGCTCTTTGATAAGCTTTGCGAAAAGGCTGATGAGGACACGGCTTGGGCGGTCGTCGAAAAGATGTGCGAGCTCGGGCTTGTGGACGATAAAGCGCTTCTTCGCGACAAGCTTGAAAACCTTTTGAACGTGAAAAAATACGGCGCGAAAAGGGCGATAAACGACCTCGTTTTAAAGGGCTTTGACCGTGACGAAATTGAGTCAGCAATCGAGGAAATGGAGTATGATGAATTCTCCGCTGTATGTGAAATTATAGAGCACAGATACGCCGACGAGCTTCCCGAAAGCGACATAAAGGGACGGCAAAAGATACTTGCCGCCTTGATGCGAAGAGGGTTTTCGTATGACGATATAAAATCGGCGATGGCAGAATATCTGTGATTTTGGAGGAAAAAATGTCTGTAAAGGTTGGAATGGTGTCCCTTGGATGCTCCAAAAATCAGGTCGATGCAGAGATAATGCTTTCCATCTTGAAGAAGGCAGGCTATGAGCTTTGCACCGAAGCAGGACTTTGTGACGTTGTAATCGTCAACACCTGCGGATTTATCGAGGATGCCAAGAAAGAGGCAATCGAAAATATTCTCGAATTCTGCACCCTCAAAAAAGAGGGCAGAATAAAGGCGGTCGTCGTGACGGGCTGCCTTGCCGAGAGATATAAGGAAGAGATAGCAAATGAGATTCCCGAAGCCGACGTAATACTCGGTATCGGAAGCAACGAGCACATCGTCGACGCAATAGAAAAAGCGCTGAAGGGTGAGCGCGTAACACGCTTTGATCCCAAAGAAAATCTGATGCTCGACGGCGACAGAATAATCTCCAATCTTCCTTTTTACGCTTATCTGAAGATTGCCGACGGCTGCGACAATCGCTGTACCTACTGCGCAATTCCGATGATTCGCGGCGGCTTCAGAAGCCGTAAGATAGAAAATATCGTTGAGGAAGCAAAAGCCCTTGTCAAAAAAGGTGTCAAGGAGCTAAACGTCGTGGCACAGGATACCACCCGCTACGGTGAGGACCTCTACGGTAAGCCGATGCTTTGCGAGCTTCTTGATGAGCTTTGCAAAATTGACGGGCTTAAATGGATACGCCTTTTGTACTGTTACCCCGAGCGTATCACCGACGAGCTTATCGAAACCGTAAAAAACCAACCCAAGATAGTAAAATACTTCGACGTCCCGATTCAGCATATAAGCACCCCCGTGCTTCGCGCAATGAATCGCCGCGACACCGAGGAATCTCTGAAAGCACTCTTCAAGAAAATCCGCAAGGAAATTCCCGACGTGGTGCTCAGAACCACCCTCATTGCAGGTTTCCCCGGTGAAACCGAAGAGGATTTTGAAAAGCTTTGCGAGTTTGTGAAGGAACAGCAGTTTGAAAGACTCGGTTGCTTTGCCTATTCCCGTGAGGAAGGCACCCCTGCCGCAGAGATGAAAAACCAGCTCGACGAAGAGGTAAAAGCGCGCAGAGCCGAGGTCATAATGGACGAACAGTATCTCGCTGCCGAAAGATACAATCAGAGTATGATAGGCAAGGAAATAGAGGTTGTAATCGAGGGCTTTGACAAATATGCCGAGTGCTTCTTCGGCAGAAGTACTGCAGATGCTCCCGACATCGACCCCAAGGTGTTCATCACCTCAAGAAAAGGCTACTCAACGGGCGATTTCGTAAAGGTTGTCGTCGACGACTATATGGAATATGACCTGATTGCAACTGCAATCTGACGGAGGTACCAAAATGAAGCTTAACACCCCCAATAAACTCACGCTGATAAGAATGATATTAGTACCCTTTTTCGTGGTATTTTTGTCGGTAGAAGCAATACCGCACAGATACCTTTGGGCACTCGTGTTCTTCTCGGTTGCATCCTTCACGGATTTCCTTGACGGACACCTCGCAAGAAAGCACAACCTTGTCACGAATTTCGGAAAATTTCTCGACCCCTTGGCAGATAAACTGCTCGTAATCTCGGCACTTATGTGCTTTGTTGAATCGGAGCTTCTCTCTGCCATAGCGGTGATAATCACAATTGCAAGAGAGTTTGCAGTAACCTCTGTACGCCTCGTTTGCGCAGGCGGCGGAGTGGTAATCCCTGCAGATATCTGGGGAAAGGTCAAAACCGTCACCCAGATTATCGGTATAATAGCTGTGATGTTTATGCAGGAGCTTTTGGAAATCGGTGTGTTACCCGAAAGCTTCCCTGCCGGCATAATCGGTGAAGCGCTCATCTGGATATCGGTTGTGTGTGCCGTAGTTTCAGGAGCAAGATATGTGTACTATAACTGGTCGCACATAAAAACCGACGAATAAAAATCCCCCGAATTTTGAGGAGGTCAAAAGATGAGAAAAGACGGTGTAAGGGTTAAAGGCGCAGACCCGATGTATACAGTTGCGCCCTACATAATGGATAAGCGTTACGATGCAATGAATATGATAACGCTCGATATCCCTGCAGAACCGATGAAAAGCTACCTCAACGAAAAGAGAAAAGAGGGCATAAACATAAGCCACCTTGCTCTTTTCCTTGCGGCATACACAAGAACGATTGCGGAGTTCCCGTCACTCAACCGCTTTATCGTGAACAAAAAAATCTACGCGAGAAACGAAATCGCAGTAGGAATGGTTGTTTTAAAGGGTGGTAAAATGGACCACGGCACGATGTCCAAAATGTACTTCGAGCCCACCGACGATATCTTTGCAATAAATTCAAAGATTGAAAAGTTCGTCGAAGAAAATCGCGAAACCCCCGAAAATAACAGCACCGAAAAGCTTATAAAGGCGCTTCTCAGCGCCCCCGGCGTGCTGAATATCGGTGTCAGAGTCTTCAAGTTTATGGATAAATACGGACTTCTCCCTCGCTCGATAATCGAGGCAAGCCCCTTCCATACGAGCTTCGTTGTTTCAAACCTTGCAAGTATCAGAACCAACCACATCTACCACCATTGCTATGAGTTCGGTACAACCAGCGTTATTATGACGATGGGTAATGCCCGCGAGGTCGCAAAGCGTAAGGGCGGCGAGATAAAGTTCGAGAAATGTATCCCCCTCGGCGTCGTAATGGACGAGCGTATCTGCTCGGGAAGCTACTTCGCACTCGCTTTCAGAAAATTCAGAAACTACCTCGAAGACCCCACCACCCTCGAAGGACCTCCCAAGGTGCTCAATGTCGAGGTTGAAAAGACTTCGAAGGGCAAGTTCAAGTTCATCAGAAACGCCGAAGCCACTTCTGCCGAAACCGAAGAAGAGGTCGCTGCGGTATAATTTCTACATAAATTAAGGAGAACGCTATGAAAAAGCTTCTTTGCTTGATATTGGCGTTGACTTTGATAACCTCCGCTTTTGCAGCCTGTTCAAACGAGCCGACAAACGGAGACCTGTCAAAGGACGTGACACAAACCGCTTCTGAGGATAACACCGACAAGACGGATACAAGCCTCACTGCACCCGAGGGCTTCACACTGTATCAGAATAAGGACGTTGCTTTTGCCTATCCGTCCGATTGGACACAGAAGGGCGATGGCTCCTTTGTAAGCCCCGATAATACAATGAGCATCACCCTCACCATAGAGGAAAACTCCTACGCAGGTCTGGATACCCAAAAGTACGTGCAAAAGGTAAGACCTGAGCTTGAGAAAGAGGGGAAAAAGCTCGTGACGGCAAGGGTCGGCCAAGAGGATAAAAACGGCTTGACTGTCACCGATATTCTCCAAACCTTCTCTATCCAGGGACAGGACGGCGAGACCTATCAGAATATATACGCCTTTGACGCCAAGGGCAAAACCTACGTGATTACCGTCACCCAGCCCAATGGCCTCGGGGTCGATAAAACCCTCGGTGACACAGTCTGCAACTCTATCAAGGTAAAATAACTAAAGTACTCGCACAACTCGGATTATAATAATTGAATAGGAGAATTTAAATGGAAGAATTGATTTGGTACATAAGCCTTTTGGCAGTAGAATACCTTCCTTTTATGCTACTTTTGATTTTAATTACGGTCAGTGTTTATATGCTCAGCTTTTCGCACGTGGCTACTAAAAGAACTTTTTCTCAAAAGAATGTTTGCTGGGGAGTTAAATTGGATGCGGACCCCAAGGTAAAACGTGTTAACAGTATGCTCCCGATTTCATTTGTCGTATATATAATTTCTGCGATTTGGTGGATGCTTCAGTGTGTAGAGTCAAGTTTAAATCTGGAAACTGATATGGTGAAACTCTTCCTCCCCTTGGTTTTGATGTTCTTGCCGATGGCTTTCGGAATACCAAATGCAAAAAAATGGGCAGTAAAACGTCTTGAAGAGTCGAAAAGTGCGCTTGCACTTGGAAAATTCACGCCTCTACAGACCGTAGACGAAAAGATTGAACCTCTAAAAACATTAGAGATTTTCCGTGATGGAATTGTGCTTCGTGATGCAACTGGTTTCAATTTTGAGACGATTTTATATTCTCATCACGAGCTGGGAAATCTGGACGACCCCAAGGCTATGCTTATGATTGCTGCATATTTCTTGCAAAAGCACCCTAACAAATTTAAACTCGATATAGAAGAAAACCCATCAGCTGTCGAGTACACAGGGAACACTGTATCCAATGCTGTAGCCGATACTGTGGTGGGTGTTGCGGCACTGTCCAGTTCGGCAAAAGGCGCCAGAATCAATCACGTTGTGCTTACGAAGAAATAGGAAAATATTTCTGATTGACAAAACCGAATAACAACACACAGCCCTTGGAAAACCCGAGGGTTGTTCTTTTAAGTTCGCTTATACATTTTCTCATAAATAGCCTGTGAAATTTTGTCATTTTTTGTAAACGAGTCCGTTTTATGGGACACAAACTCTTGTATACTATAGTCAAGCTCAAGGAAAGGATGATAAAAATGACAAATTTACAGAGAAAAGCTGAGATAAAGAATATAAACTTTGAGGTAATAGAAGGTGGCAGACTTCGCAAAAAGCCACTCGAAAGACTTTTGGGACTCGCACTTGTTGCGGCAGGGCTTGCCGTGACCGTCACCGATGGTGACGCCACCGCCTTGATATTTGTGAGCTTTATCGCTCTGCCGATGATATTCTCACGAAAAAGCGTGATAATAAAATGAAAATGAACCGACAGCCGTTAAAAAGCTGTCGGTTTGTTGTATAACGAAAACCACGCGATAGTCGCGTGGTTCAAAAGAGCTTTAGCGATGAAAATACCTCCGATTGTGATAGAATAGAAGCGACCTGCCAGTCACAAAAATAATATCACAATCGGAGGTAAATAAATGAAAAAAGAAAGTATAGACACAAGTAGTTTAGCACACACGAAGTGGAATTGCAAGTACCACATAGTGTTTGCCCCAAAATATAGACGAAAGGTATTTTACGAAGAAAAGCGACTGGAA
>JAZSEP010000061.1:0-11536 GCA_045531755.1 Oscillospiraceae bacterium
ATAGGCAAACAGGCGGGTAAAAAGATGCTTGCACTTATAACCGATATGGATATACCACTCGGAAATGCAATAGGCAATTCACTTGAAGTTATCGAGGCGATTGAAACGTTGAAAGGCAATGGACCAAAGGATTTCACAGAGGTCTGTATCGCCCTTGCAACCGATATGCTCTATCTTGCAGAAAAGGGAACACGCGAGGAATGTGAAATCGCTGTTAAAAATTCTATTAAAGACGGAACAGCACTCGAAACCTTTGCAAAAATGGTGGGAGCACAAGGCGGAGATGCAGACTGCATATTTTATACTTCCAAGTTCCCAACTTCAAAGTATTCCTATGAAGTAAAAGCACAACAAGACGGATTTGTTTATAGCGTTGACACCGAAGGCTATGGTGTGGCAAGTCTTTTGTTAGGCGCGGGAAGAAATACTAAAGAGGACAAAATCGACTATAGCGCAGGAATAGTGCTTAATGCAAAAACGGGCGACAGAGTTTTAAAAGGCAATACTATTGCAACGCTCTATGCAAACGACGAAAAACTGTTTGCTGCAGCCGAAAAAAAGCTTGTCGATTCAACTGAAATCCGACCCGAAAAACCTATAAAAAGACCGCTTGTATTAGCGAGAATAGAGTAAAAATAAAACCGTTTCCTTTTCTGCAAAGGAAACGGTTTTTACATTATTATTTTATTCCGACATATCCGGTTTCTTCAATTATATATTGTCCCTCTTCAGAAACAATCCAGTCAACAAGCTTATCCACACTTTCCTTGGGGTTGCCTTCGTAGGTTACAGCATAAACGGGTGCGATTATAGGATATGTACCGTTTTTGATGTTTTCTTTTGTAGGTGCGACTCCATCTATAGCTATTACTTTGATATCGGGATTTTTGATTATACCCTCAACGTAATAACGGAAAGAAAATCCGATTGAAGTTGGCTTGTTTTTATAATCTGCGACCTTTTCAATGATTAAGCCCATAGCGTCCGAAAGAGTTTCCTTGTCGGGCTCAAGAACCTCCACACCGTCCATTAGGCGCAGGAACATACTTTGACTTCCGCTGCCTTCGTTTCGTTGAAACGGTACAATCTTTTCGTCTTCGCCACCAACTTCGCTCCAGTTTGTAATTTTACCCGAATATATGTCCTTAATTTGTTCAAGAGTAAGATTTTCTATTGGGTTGTCCTTGTGAACAAAGAAAACAAATGCTTCGGAGCCTATTTGTGTATATTCAAAAGAAGTTTTGTTTTCTTCAGCAAAGGCTATTTGTTCCTTTGAAGGATAAGCACCAATGAATAAATCTATCCTTTTTTGAGCAAGGAGCTCATAACCGCCTAAGGTGTTGTTATATTCAAAAACTCCGTCGTAAATCTCGGTGGTTTTAGGATATAGAGCGTGAACGAATGCGGAGTAAACAGGGAATGCTGCGGTAGCACCGTCAATAACCGGGAGTTCATTTTTTGGGACATCTTTAAAGCTAAGCGTTTTAGCCTCGATTTTTACTATGCTTGAGTCTTCTTTGAAGGGAAGATATTCGTGAATGTTGATATTTGGTGTCACGTTTATCGTTATTGAATCATTGTATGCGTCGATACCTACTTGTGTGCCGCAAAGAATAAAAAAGCCGAGAATAAACGAAGCATAAATGATTGAATAAATTTTTCGCTTTTTCAACCAAATTATAGGGATAATAAGAGGAACAACTAATAGACTTAGTACTACAGTTATATCCCAAAATCCGCCAAACGACAAAAGCAGTAGTGAAACTATCGATATATAGGGGCAGACAATCGCAACAAGAACAGTTAGTACTATTTTGATAATCAAAGTAGATTTTTTCATAACGGTTCCTCCTTTGATTAAATTATAAAATATGAAACAACAAAAAGCAAGACAATATCTCGCTCGTGCTCCTGGAGTTCATATTCGAATCCCAAGAAAAAAGAAGCATCACCTTGCGGTAATACTTCTTTTTTGGCGGAGAGAGAGGGATTCGAACCCTCGATGAGCTATCAACCCATACACGAGTTCCAGTCGTGCGCCATAAACCGGACTAGGCGACCTCTCCATATTTTCGAGTGCTTAACTATTGTACACAAAGTTTTACGTTTTGTCAATATTATTTTTCGAATTATCTCGATTTTTTTGCATAAACCCTTGAAAAAGCAACAAGAAAATAGTAAAATTATAAAAGAAACATTGACGGAGGTAAAAATCATGGCAAACAAAGTTTTAGTTGAAACTTCTGCAAGACACATTCACGTGTCTCAGGAACATCTTGAAATACTTTTTGGTAAGGGTGCAACCCTCACAAACAAGAAGGACCTTTCTCAGCCCGGACAGTATGCTTGCTCTGAAAGACTTACGGTTGTAGGCCCCAAAAGAGAGCTCGCAGGCGTTACCATTCTCGGTCCTGTAAGACCTGCTACACAGGTTGAAATTTCCCTCACAGATGCACGTTCCATCGGTGTTGCGGCTCCTATAAGAGAGTCCGGCGATACAAAGGGAAGCGCTCCTTGTAAGCTCATTGGTCCTTGCGGAGAGGTAGAGCTTGAAGAGGGCGTTATCGTTGCAAAGCGTCACGTTCATCTCACTCCTGAGGCTGCTGCTGAGTTCGGTGTTGCTGACAAGGAAATCGTTGGCTTGAAGCTCACAAGCGCAGACCGCAGTGCAATACTCGGCGACGTTGTTATCCGTGTAAACGCAAACTTTGCTCCTGCAGCTCACCTTGATACAGACGAGGCGAACGCGGCAGGACTTTCAGGCGAGGTTTACGGCGAAATCGTTAAACTCTAATTCTTGAATATTAAAATCGGAAGGGGAGACCCTTCCGATTTTTTATTGCGAAACAGCAAGGTTTTGGGAACCCACCCGCATCTTAACGCGTTGGAGTGTCAAGTTCTTATGCCTTCGTGAATATGGGCTGAATTTGCTTCTTCTCTAATGCCGACAGTATCGATTCGTGAATTTTACTGAAGTCGGCTACGATAGACGTAGGCTTGTTCTCGCAGTCATCCTGTCGCATAGGTACGAAGAATATGTTTTTACAGTTTAAAAGTGTTCCAATGTTTTTGGCGGATGCAGACAAGGCGTCGTTTGTTGAGACGGCTATTAAAACGGGGCAGGAGTTTCTGAGAGTTGCCTTCGCCGCCATTGTTACAGCTGAGTCTGTTATTCCGTTTGCAAGCTTTCCTAACGTGTTTCCCGTGCACGGAGCGATAACCATAATATCCAATAAATTCTTTGGACCAATCGGTTCCGCTTGGGTTATAGAAGAAATGATTTTTTTGTGACTTTTTGATTCTAAAATATTTCTGAAGTTTTCTGCTTTGCCAAAGCGTGTGTCTGTACAGAAGGAAATTTCCGACATAATCGGGTATACGTCATATCCCATTTCGCAGAGCTTTTCAAACTCGGGGATAACCTGTGAAAAGGTGCAGAAGGAGCCACACATAGCAAAGCCTATTCGGATACTACTCAAGGTTCGCACTCCTTTCGGAAATAATGGTAGTAACAGTGTTATAAATAATATCTCCCGCACTGATAGGAGCCACCTTTCCGGGAAGTGACAGCGCCCATACAACCTTTAGTCCGAGCTCACTTGCTGCAACAAAATCAATTCCTCCGGGCTTCGAAGCAAGGTCGATAATAACGCACTCCTTGTTGATGCGTTCAAGCCTTTCTCTATCAAAAATCATACTTGGGACGGTGTTGAATATTACGTCATATTTTTCGCCGTTAGCTAAAATGCTTTTTGTATGTATACAGCTGTGACCTTGAGCCTGTGCCCATACCATGTCGCTTGCTTTTCGGGCAGAGATTGTAACGTTAGAGCCTAAAGCCTGCATATATCTGCCGAGAATTTTTGCGATTCTTCCGTATCCCGTCACAAGACTACGACTCCGGTATATGGTTTTTGTCATTTCCTGCATCGCGATAGCAATAGCACCTTCGGCGGTCGGAATGGCGTTTTGCACCGCAAAATCCTCGCGTTCAAGGTAATCTATGATTTTGGCGCCTGATAATGATATTTTTTCGGCAATATACGGAGCTATTTTTCCACCAAAAAAAGTGTGTTTTGGGTCGCTCTTTGACAATATGGTGTCCAGCGGTATTTTATAGTCTATATCAGGCGCGTTTAAATTCTGATTATCCGTAGTAACAGGAAGTGGAAGGACAACATATTCGCTATTTGAAACGGCAAAATCGGGAGGACAGATTTTGATGTTCTCTGATTCCTTCAAATCTTCACCAAGACCTGACGTCAGTACCGTAAACCCTGATTCTGCAAGCCTTTGGGCAACTCTTATAAAACGGATATCTCCGCCTAATACTGCAAATATTTTTGTTTTGTTCATCTTAACACTTACCTTTCAAACGACTCTAAAAACCAGTGCGTTCTTTACATTTTATGCGGTGCGAATGGTATAGGTGTCAGATGTACAAAATAAAAGGCGCCACCGCTTTTGCGGTGGCGCTTAAGCTTTTACTTATGAATTCTTCTTTGCGTTGATGTCTGCGATAGCATCTTTTCTGGAAAGATTGATACGACCCTGTTGATCGATTTCAACAACCTTAACGATTATCTCGTCGCCAACAGTTACAACGACCACAACCTTCTCAACGCGCTTGTCCTCAAGCTTGGAGATATGAACGAGTCCCTCTTTGCCGGGAGCGATTTCTACAAAAGCACCGAAGGTCATAATACGTGTAACCTTACCCTTGTAGATAGCGCCGATTTCGGGGGGATTAGCAATGGTCTTGACGATATCCATAGCTCTCTGTGTACCCTCAGCGCTGATACCGGAAATAAATACCTTTCCGTCGTCGTCGATGTCGATCTTAACGTCGCACTCTGCGCAGATTTTTTGGATTGTCTTTCCGCCTGCACCGATAACCTCACGAATCTTGTCTACGTCGATTGTAGTTGTGAGCATCTTGGGAGCGTATTCAGAAAGATGATCTCTAACCTCGGGAATAGCCTTGAGCATTACGTTATCAAGAATGTGAATTCTTGCTTTTCTTGTCTTTTCGAAAGCATCACGGATTACGTCATAGGTAAGACCGTCGATCTTGATATCAACCTGGATAGCTGTGATACCCTTGTGAGTACCGCCAACCTTAAAGTCCATATCGCCGAAGAAGTCCTCAAGACCCTGAATGTCAACCATTGTCATCCAGCGCTCGCCCTCGGTGATAAGACCGCAGGAGATACCTGCAACGGGAGCCTTGATCGGAACACCTGCATCCATGAGAGCAAGAGTAGAACCGCAGATAGAGCCCTGAGATGTAGAACCGTTAGAGGAAAGAACCTCGGATACAAGACGGATAGAGTAGGGGAACTCATCAACAGAAGGAATTACAGGCTCAAGAGCTCTCTCAGCAAGAGCACCGTGACCGATTTCTCTTCTTCCGGGGCCTCTGGAAGGTCTTGTTTCACCAACAGAGTAAGAGGGGAAGTTGTAGTGGTGCATATAACGCTTGAACTCTTCGTCATCGATGCCGTCGAGAAGCTGTGCTTCTTTAACAGTACCGAGAGTAGCGATTGTCATAACCTGAGTCTGTCCTCTTGTGAACATACCCGAACCGTGAACTCTCTTGAAGAGTCCTGCTTCAGCAGCGAGAGGTCTGATTTCATCGATTCCTCTGCCGTCAACGCGCTTGCCGTCGTCGAGAAGCCAACGTCTTACAACAAACTTCTGGAGCTTGTAGATGCACTCGTCAATTTCAGCTGCGCGCTCGGGATATTCTTCGTCAAACTTAGCGTGAATTTCGTCAACTACGGGAGCAAGTCTTGCTTCACGTACGTTCTTGTCATCAGTGTCAAGAGCAAATCTAACCTTCTCGATAGCGAAGTCCTTGATTGCCTCGAACATATCGTGGTCAACTTCCTTGGACTCGAACTCGAACTTAGGTTTGCCGATTTCGGTCTGAATGTCACGAATGAAGGAAACAATCTTTTTGATTTCGTCGTGACCGTCGATGATAGCGTTGAGCATAACGTCCTCAGGAACTTCCTTAGCGCCTGCTTCGATCATAACGATTTTTTCAAAGGTACCTGCAAGGGTAACCTGCATATCGCTTACTGCACGCTGCTCGGCTGTGGGGTTGATAACAACCTCGCCGTCAACAAGGCCGAGTGCAACACCTGCGATAGGACCGTTCCACGGAATATCGGAAATGGAAAGAGCGATAGAAGTACCGATCATACCTGCAATTTCAGGAGAACAATCGGGATCAACGGCGATAACTGTCATAACAACAGAAACGTCATTTCTCATATCCTTGGGGAAGAGAGGTCTGATGGGACGGTCTACAACACGGGAGGTGAGGATTGCCTTTTCAGAGGGCTTTCCTTCTCTTTTCATAAAAGAACCGGGGATTTTACCAACGGAATAAAGTCTTTCCTCAAAATCAACGGAAAGAGGGAAAAAGTCGATGCCTTCGCGGGGCTTAGCAGAAGCGGTAACGTTTACCATAACTGCGGTTTCACCGTAGCGAACAAGGCAAGAGCCGTTGGAAAGGCAGCACATTTTACCTGTTTCAATAACAAGG
Organism: Oscillospiraceae bacterium; assembly: GCA_045531755.1. GTDB lineage: Bacteria > Bacillota > Clostridia > Oscillospirales > Ruminococcaceae > UBA11540. The sequence continues at coordinate 6,554 of JAZSEP010000061.1, forward strand.
GGTCTGCCGGCAAATACGGTTTCAAAGGTTCTGTACTTTTCGAACATTTTTCATTTTCCTTTCTTTTTCTTAAATTTATAACCAGGTCAGAAAGGCTTTAGCAATAAATCCAATAGCCGTTATTTCGGCAACTCGATTTAGTGCTAAACATCCTTTAACTGACTCTAATTAGCAAAAACAGGGCAGGCGAAAATTCACCTGCCCATATTTTTCTTACTTACGCAAGCCAAGCTTTGCAACTGTAGCACGGTAACGCTCGATGTCCTTCTTCATAAGGTAGTTGAGAAGGTTACGTCTCTTACCAACCATCTTGAGAAGGCCTCTGCGAGAGTGGTGATCCTTGGGATTCTCTTTGAGATGTACGTTGAGGTCGTTGATTCTCTTTGTGAGAATAGCGATCTGTACTTCAGGAGAACCGGTATCGGTTTCGTGTGTACGGTTGTTTACAATGATTTCTGTTTTTTCGTTTTTCTGCATCATTTTGATTGCACCTCTTTTTATAATATTTTCCGTACTCTCAGCAATGGGTAGGTACATTCCGTTGAAACGGCTTGCTCCCGAAACCGTGGGTACGGCTTAAAACCAAGTAATTATAACACATATTTCGCGGAAAGTAAAGTACTTTTTGACTATTTGCAGAAAATATTTAGATAATTTTCCAACGCCTTTTCAATTATGTCCACCGCAACAGCTCTTCCGCTAACCTCGTTTACAGCGGTTTGCTTGTTTTCGAGGGTCTTATATACAGAGAAAAAGTGTGCCATCTCGTCAAAGGTATGTTTGGGAAGGTCGGAAATATCTGTATACGAATTAAAGGTTGGGTCCTTTACAGGTATTGCTATGATTTTCTCGTCATTTCTTCCGTTGTCAAGCATTGAAATAACGCCTATAGGATAGCATTCAACTAAGGTAAGAGGCTCCAACGGCTGAGAGCATAAAATCAAGACGTCAAGCGGGTCCAAGTCATCTGCGTAGGTGCGGGGAATAAAGCCGTAGTTTGCCGGATAGTGTGTAGAAGTATGGAGAATTCTGTCGAGCATTATAAAGCCCGTTTCCTTGTCAAGCTCATACTTCTTTTTGCTTCCTTTTTCGATCTCGACAACCGCAATAAAACGGGTAGGAGTAATCCTTTTTGGGCTGATATCGTGCCAAATATTCATATTATCTACCTTTCGGGATTAGAGGTTGACTTTGTGGAAAACTTTTTTACCTTTTTTGATGATTATAAATCCGTCAGCGTTAGACTCTTTGGAGAAGGAAAGCTTTGCATCGGTGACTTTTTCGTCGTTTACGGAAACGCCGCCCTGTATAACGAGTCTTCTTGCTTCGCCCTTTGAGGGAGCAAGCTTGGTCTTTACAAGAAGGTCAAGGATATTTACAACACCGTCAACGTAGTCTTCTGCTGTAAGGTCGGTAGAAGGCATATTTTCAATGTTGCTGCCGGAGCCAAAGAGAGCCTTTGCTGTTTCTCTTGCGTTTTCTGCGTCAGCTTCGCTGTGAACCATCTTTGTGAGCTCGTATGCAAGGATTTCCTTTGCTTTGTTGAGTTCGCTTCCTTCCCAGGCTTCCATTGCTTCGATTTCTTCAATCGGAACAAAGGTGAGAAGCTTAAGACAGTTGATAACGTCAGCGTCGTCAACGTTTCTCCAGTACTGATAGAAGTCGAAAGCAGAGGTCTTTGCAGGGTCAAGCCAGATAGCACCGTTTTCGGTTTTACCCATCTTTTTGCCTTCTTTTGTTGTGAGAAGGGTGAAGGTGAGTCCGTAAACCTCTTTGTCTTCAACGCGTCTTACAAGGTCAACACCGCCGAGAATGTTCGCCCACTGGTCGTTGCCACCGAGTTCCATAATACAGTTCTTCTCGCGATATAGGTGCAAGAAGTCGTAGCTCTGCATAATCATATAGTTGAACTCGATAAAGGACAAGCCTCTCTCAAGACGGGTCTTGAAGCAATCGTAGGTGAGCATCTTGTTTACAGAGAAGTGAACACCGATTGTGCGGAGAAGGTCGATGTAGTTAAACTTGAGAAGCCAGTCGCCGTTTCTCATAACCTCTGCACCGTTGTCGCTGATATCAACAAACTTTGCCATCTGGTCTTTGAAGCGGTCGGCATTGTAGTTGATTTCGTCAACTGTGAGCATCTTGCGCATATCGGTCTTTCCGGTGGGGTCACCAACCATTGTGGTACCTGTTCCGAGAAGAAGGATAGGGTGGTGTCCTGCATTAAGCATATGCTTGATTACGATAAGCTGCAGAAAGTGTCCTACATGCAGGCTGTCTGCAGTAGCATCAAAACCGATGTAGAAGGTTACCTTTTCGTTTTCAAGGAGTTCTTTAACCTTTTCTTCATTTGTGCATTGCGCGATAAGTCCGCGTCTTTTGAGTTCTTCATAAACTGTCATAATTTGCCTCCAAATAAAAAATCCTCTGTCACTATCGACAGAGGACGAATTATCGTGTTACCACCTCAGTTTACTATAGCCTCGCGACCATAGCCTCAACGGGTTCTTGACCCACAGCTGTAACGGGCATACCCGTTCAAATCTACTTGCAAACGCGTTCAACCGACGACTCAGGGATGTATTCGCGAAACGACAAACCGCTTTTTCACACCAACCAAAAGCTCTCTGAAGATTTAATCGAAACCTACTTGTTCCCGTCACAGTCTTTAACACTCGTATGATACAATAATTTTCACGGTTTGTCAAGGTTTGTGCCTTAAACTATTGAAAAAATAAAGCAGAAGTGATAAAATGAGTATAATTATTATCAAACTTAAATAGGAGTTTTTGTATGCCTATAAAAATACCGAAAAGTTTGCCTGCGAGAAAGATTCTCGAAGAGGAAAATATATTCGTTATGACAACGGAACGAGCTGAGACTCAGGATATTCGTCCGTTGAAGATACTCATACTCAATTTAATGCCTAAGAAGATTGAAACCGAAACACAGCTTCTTCGTGTTTTGGGAAACACTCCTTTGCAGGTTGATGTTGAGCTTATGCAGGTTTCTACCCACACCTCGAAAAACACAGACCAGTCGCATCTTCTTGCTTTTTACAAGACCTTTAACGAGGTTAAGAATAACAAGTACGATGCTTTTATCATCACAGGCGCTCCCGTTGAGCATCTCGAGTTTGAAGAGGTCGACTATTGGGAAGAGCTGTGTCAGATAATGGAATGGTCGAAGACAAACGTATTTTCCACCCTGCATATCTGTTGGGGCGCACAGGCAGGACTTTATTATCATTACGGTATTCCCAAATACAAACTTCCGCAAAAGAGATTTGGAATTTTCGAACACGAAACTTTAATGCCGAAGCATCCGCTCACACGCGGATTTGATGAGAAGTTTTTGGTTCCTCATTCCCGTCATACAAGCGTACATCGCAAGGATATTGATGCGCACGACGAGCTCGAGCTTTTGTCCTACTCCGACGAGGCGGGAGTTAGTATGATTGGCAATAAAAATATGCGTCAGTTCTTCATTACAGGCCACTTTGAATATGACGCTGATACTCTCGCGAACGAGTATTTCAGAGACCTTAATGCAGGACTTCCGATAGAGGTTCCCGAGAACTATTTCCCAAACAATGACCCTACGAAAGCCCCACCGCATCTGTGGAAATGCCACGCAAATCTCTTGTATTCTAACTGGCTCAACTTTATAGTATATCAAATGACCCCGTTTGATTTGAATAATCTTTAAAATTAAAGGCGACCTGTTTATCATAGGTCGCCTTTAGCGGATACAAGAAACAACTGTTGGTTGTTTCTTTAATATCAAATCAACTGCGAGTTGATACGTAATCCGAACAAGTTGTTTACCTTGCACCCATTCTACGATATAATTTAGGCACACCCAAAGAGCTCACGGTGAATATCAGAAAGGAATATCAAGTTATGAAAGAAATAAATATTTCTAAAAACATATCTAACCTAAGAAAGAAAAAAGGTATCACACAAGAGCAGTTGGCACAGGCACTGAATATTTCTCCACAAGCAGTTTCTAAATGGGAAACAAATACTTCTCAGCCCGATACACAAACCCTGCCTCTAATTGCGGAATACTTTGGGGTAAGTGTTGATTATCTTTTTTATGGAAAAGAGATTATATACTCTGAAATTTATGATAAGGTTTTTGAAAAAATCAAAAGTATTCCCGACCAGATGAGCAAGAATGCGTATGAGGATGTGTTGAAAGTTTTTGGATATGCACACCACGGGATAACGCACGGAAACCTGAAAAGAAGGGACACCGAAATTTATGACGAACCTGCACACATTTCCAATGAAAACGGATTATCTTTATTATCCGGAAAAGGTTTCGGTGCTATTGTAACAAGAGATTTTTTTAAAAATATAGATCAACACACCGTGGAATTTGCTCGAAGATTATTGCCGGCTTTTGCGGAGAAAAACAATATTCTCGTCTGTTTGGCGATTATATCTATGAGCGACATTAGTTTTGCAGAGCTCCAAGACAAATTAAGCTTTGATGAAAACACCCTTAGAACATCTCTTGATGAATTGATCAATATAGGTGTTGTTAACGAAAAGAAATCCAAACACAAGTCTTTGGGTTTCACATATGAAATCCACAGTATGTATCATACTTGTCTGTGTATTCTTTTCGCAACCCTTGAAATGCAACGTTATTCACTAAATGGAATTTCGTGTTGTATGGGATATGGTGATTACCCGATAAAGTTATAAAAAACATCTGCCTTTGGCGTACCTGATGTTAACAGGTACGCTTTTCTTGTATTAGATACAAAAATATGATATAAAATTAATATCAGTTGAACCTTTTTGCAGTTTGTTGCGACTATATATGTGAAATCGATTTCGGTATTATTTATAGGAGGTGATAATGTGAGTGAATTTGAAAAGCTGTTGCAGGAGAATTTTGCGCCGCTTCAACGCTATGTGCATTTCAATATCAATAATAAGCACGATGCAGAGGATATAATTCAAGATGTAT
>JAZSEP010000019.1:0-4508 GCA_045531755.1 Oscillospiraceae bacterium
GATAATCTTCACCGACTCTATCGCACGCTACAACAGACTGTGCGGTAAGGATGTCTTCATGCTCACCGGCACCGACGAGCACGGACAGAAGATTGAAGAGCTTGCCAAGGAAAAGGGTATCACACCCAAGGCATACGTTGACGAGGTTTCGGGAGTTATCCGCGATAACTACAAAACCCTCAATATATCAAACGACAGCTTCATCCGTACAACCGACGACTATCACGAAAAGGTTGTGCAGAAGATATTCAATAAGCTCTACGAGCAGGGAGATATCTATAAGAGCGAGTACGAGGGACTTTACTGCGTTCCTTGTGAATCCTTCTTCACAGAAACCCAGCTCATAAACGGTTGCTGCCCCGACTGTGGCAGACCCGTTAAAAAGACCAAGGAAGAAGCATATTTCTTCAAGATGAGCAAATATCAGGACAAGCTCATGCAGTATATCGAGGAGCATCCTGACTTCATAGTCCCCGAGTCCAGAAAAAAGGAGATGGTAAACAACTTCCTCAAACCCGGACTTCAGGATTTGTGTGTTTCAAGAACCGCGTTCAAATGGGGCGTTCCCGTAAACTTTGACCCCAAGCACGTAATCTACGTTTGGATTGACGCGCTCACAAACTACATCACCGCCCTCGGCTATGACCCCGACGGCAGTAGTGAAAACTTCAAGAAATACTGGCCCTGTAACGTTCATATCATCGGCAAGGATATCTTGAGATTTCATACAATCTATTGGCCCATAATCCTTATGGCGCTCGGTGTAGAACTGCCCAAACAAGTCTTTGCACATCCGTGGCTCTTGTCGGGAAGCGACAAGATGAGCAAATCTCTCGGTAATGTTATGTACTCGAGCGACCTTGCTAACCACTTTACCGTCGACGGCGTGAGATACTTCGTGCTCAGCGAGATGCCCTATGCACAGGACGGAAGCATCACCTATGAGGCACTTATCGCCAAGTATAACGCAGACCTCGCAAACACAATCGGCAACCTCGTAAACCGTACCGTTGCGATGGTGAATAAGTACTTCGACGGCGAGCTTCAGGCACCTACCTGTCCTACAGAATTTGACGAATCCCTAAAGACCTCCATCGCAGAAAGCGTTACCGCACTCTGCAAGAATATGGATAACTTCCGCGTTGCAGACGCTTGTGATAACCTTGTCGATATCGCAAGAAGAAGCAATAAATACATCGACGAAACTGCACCCTGGACACTCGCGAAAAACGAAGCAGACCGCGAAAAGCTCGGTACTGTTATGTATAATCTCATCGAGGCTATTCGTATAATGGCGGTTGTAATGCAACCCTTTATGCCCGCTACTGCCGAGAAGATTTTCGCACAGATAAACGCTACCGAAAAGACACTCGAGTCCGCAAAGGAATTTGGCAAAACTGCAGCAGGCACCAAGGTGGGCGCTGCAGAACCCCTCTTCTCCCGTATCGACGAGGCGAAGAAATGCGAGGAGCTTTTAGCAGAGGCAGAGGCAAAGAAAGCCGCTGCACAGCCTAAAAAAGAAGAAAAGGCAGAGGGTGTAACCGACCTTATCTCCATCGACGACTTCGCAAAGGTTGAACTCAAAGTTGCACAGGTTAAATTCTGCGAACCCGTACCGAAGTCCGACAAGCTTCTCCGCCTTGAACTCGACGACGGAGATGGAACAAGACAGGTCGTTTCGGGCATCGCAAAATGGTATAAACCCGAGGACCTCGTCGGCAAAAAGGTGGTAATCGTTGCAAACCTCAAGCCCGTAAAACTGCGCGGAGTCGAAAGTAACGGAATGGTACTTGCCGCAGATGCAGGTGCAGACGACGTAAAGGTGCTTTTTGTTGACGATTCCATTCCCAACGGAGCAAAGATAAGATGATTGAAAATATATTCGAATCCCACGCGCATTTCGACGACGAACGCTTTGACGAAGACCGCGAGGAGCTCTTGGCCTCTATGAACAGCAGGGGAGTGCGCTATGCCATAAATATCGGCAGCTCCCTCGAAAGCTCACAGGCGAGCGTGGATCTGGCAGGTAAATACGACTTTATCTATGCCGCAGTGGGCGTTCACCCCGAGGAGATAGCCGACGTTGACGACGCAGGAATCGAGAAGCTTCGTCAGCTTGCAAAGAACAAAAAGGTTGTTGCAATCGGCGAAATCGGACTTGATTACCACTACCGCGACGATAATAAGGAACAACAGATTCTCGCTTTCCGTCGACAGATGGAGCTTGCAAAGGAACTCTCCTTGCCGGTTATAATTCATTCCCGCGACGCTTGCGAAGATACCCTGAAGGTGCTTCGTGAGTATAAACCGAGCGGTGTCGTGCATTGCTTTTCCGGCAGTGCCGAAACCGCAAAAGAGGTCGTGTCGCTTGGAATGTACGTCGGCTTCACAGGTGTCGTCACCTTCAAAAATGCGCGGAAAGCTCTCGAGGCAGTAGAAGCAGTACCGCTTGACAGACTTCTCTGTGAAACAGACTGTCCCTATATGGCGCCCGAGCCCAATCGCGGCAAACGTTGCGATTCCACGATGCTTGAATTTGTCCTCAAAAAAATGGCAGAGATAAAGGGCGTTTCAACACAAGAGCTCGCAGACATCACCTGCGAAAATGCAAAAAAACTTTTTGGAGTTTTATGAGAAGATATACAGTAGAAAAAAATGACGCAGGACAACGCGTCGATAAATTTCTTTCCAAGGCAGTGAAAACACTGCCTCCTTCTCTTATGTACAAGTATATCCGCCTGAAGCGTATAAAGGTCAACTCCAAACGATGCGAGATTTCCCAAAAACTTGCGGTAGGCGACGTCGTTGAGCTTTATATAAACGACGAGTTTTTCGACACCCCTGCACCCGAGGAGCTGTTCAAAAAAGCCCCCACCGAACTTGAAATCGTCTATGAGGACGAGAATATAATTTTGGTGGATAAACCCGTCGGACTATTGGTGCACGAGGACGACTTTGAGTCCTGTGACACGCTGATAAACCGAATTCTGCATTATCTCTACGACAAAGGCGAGTATGACCCCGAGCGCGAAAACTCCTTCACCCCCGCACTTTGCAACCGTATTGATATGAACACATCGGGCATCGTCATTGCCGCAAAGAACGCCGAAAGCCTTCGCATAATGAACCAAAAGATAAAGGACAGAGAACTCAGAAAGCTCTATATCTGCGCGCTTCACGGCACACCGAAGCAAAAATCCGCAACCTTGAAAAACTACCTCATAAAAGACGAAAAGCAAAATAAGGTTACCGTCTACAATACCCCTCGCCCTAATGCGAAAACCATTATAACAGGCTATAGGGTGCTTCACTCGACGGGGAAATATTCGCTTGTCGAAGTCGACCTCTTGACAGGCAGAACCCATCAGATAAGAGCGCATATGGCACACATCGGCCACGCTCTCGTCGGTGACACAAAGTATGGCACAAACGCTATGAATAAAGACGTTTCCTTGAAATTCCAAGCCCTCTGCTCGTATAGGCTCGAGTTTGATTTCACGACCGACGGCGGAATTTTAAATTATCTTGATAAAAAGACGTTCACCGTAAAGAAGATACCCTTTGTAAAGGAGCTTTTCGGAAAGGATATGATACTATGAAAAAGGCGGTCATCTTCGACCTTGACGGCACCCTCGTCAATTCAATCTATGACCTTGCCGACGGCGTAAACTTCGCACTCGAAAAAAACGGCTACCCGACCCACCCCGAAGAAAGTTATCTGATATTCGTGGGAAACGGAATAAAAAAACTCATTGAACGCGCTCTCGGCGATAAAGCGACCGAACAAACCGTCGCAAAGGTAAGAGCTGACTTTGAAACCTACTACCGCGACCATTGCTGCGATAGAACAAGAGCCTACGAGGGCATCACCGAGCTTCTTGACACCTTCAAGAAAAACGGTGTGAAGCTCGCCGTTTGTTCCAATAAAGCACAAAAATTCACCGAATACATAGTAAACACCATCTTCGGCGAGAACACCTTCGACTTTGTCTACGGTCAGCGCCCCGAGCTTTTGATGAAGCCTGCGCCCGATTGTATCTTCTTCGTTGCCGAAAATCTGGGCGTAACGATTGAAGAATGTATCTATATCGGCGACAGCAACGTCGATATAATGGCAGGAAACAACGCAGGGGTAGATACTCTCGGCGTCACCTGGGGATTTCGCACCGAACAGGAGCTTCGCGAAACGGGAGCAAAGCATATAGCGCATAAAACACATCAGATACAAGAGTTTTTCGAAAGGGGAACCCTATGAACGAAAAATTTAAACGGGCGCTTACCCTTTTTACAACCTTCTTTAAAATCGGCGCCTTCACCTTTGGCGGCGGATATGCAATGATACCGCTGATTCAAAGAGAGGTGGTCGAGAATAAAAAATGGATAACCGACGACGATATTCTTGATATCGTTGCGATTGCGGAATCCACCCCCGGACCTATAGCCATCAACACTGCGACTTTTGTTGGATACCGCGTTTGCGGAGTGCTTGGTTCTGCTGCAGCAACCTT
>JAZSEP010000079.1:0-8987 GCA_045531755.1 Oscillospiraceae bacterium
CTTCTTTGGCTCGGGTGAATCGACAGGTTCTGTCGGCGTAGTTACTATCAACCTTCCCAGAATTGCTTACCTTGCTGAAAACGAGGAAGATTTCTATAAGCGTCTTGATAAGCTTCTTGACATCTCGGCTCGTTCGCTCAAGACCAAGAGAACCGTTATCACAAAGCTTCTCAACGAAGGACTTTATCCTTATACAAAGAGATATCTCGGCACCTTCAACAACCACTTCTCGACTATCGGTCTTGTCGGTATGAACGAGGTTGGTCTTAACGCTTGCTGGCTGCAGGCTGATATGACAACCCAGAAGACACAGAAGTTTGCTAAAGACGTGCTCAACCACATGAGAGAGCGTTTGTCCGACTATCAGGTACAGTACGGCGACCTCTACAACCTCGAGGCTACACCTGCTGAGTCTACCGCTTTCCGTCTTGCAAAGCACGACCTCAAGTACTATCCCGATATCATCACCGCAGGACGCGGAGAGGGACAGACTCCCTACTACACAAACTCCTCACATCTTCCCGTTGGATATACACAGGACATCTTCACAGCTCTGGATATGCAGGACGAGCTCCACACCCTCTACACTTCGGGTACAGTTTTCCACGCATTCCTCGGCGAGAAGCTTCCCGACTGGCAGTCCTGTGCGGCGCTTGTCAAGAAGATTGCTTCCAACTACAGACTCCCCTACTACTCCATCTCCCCCACATACTCTGTATGTAAGTGCCACGGATATATCCCCGGCGAATCCTTCACCTGCCCCGAGTGCGGTGAGGAAGCTGAGGTCTACAGCCGTATCACAGGTTACTATCGTCCCGTTAAGAACTGGAACGACGGTAAGGCACAGGAGTATAAGGACAGAAAGACCTATGACGTAGCAACCTCTGTTCTCAGGCATGAGGGTCCTCTCGCAAGAGAAGAGAAATGCGAGTGCCAGACCGCTGTGATTGATGACGGCGTTTACCTCTTTGCTTCCGCTACCTGCCCCAACTGTAAGATTGCAGAGGCTCTTCTTGCAAAAGCTAACGTAGAGTATACGAAGATTCTGGCAGAGCAGAACGTTGAGCTTGCAGAGGCAGTCGGTATCAGACAGGCGCCCACGCTTGTGTCTGTCGAAAACGGCGAGATAACAAAGTTCGTTGGAGTTTCCGATATCAAGAAGTTCATTCAGGCGTAAAAATTCGAGTGGCTATATGAAAATTTATAGCCACTCTTTTCTTTGAGGTGACAGTATGTATGATATTATAATCGTCGGCGCAGGTCCTGCAGGGCTCACCGCCGCCATCTATGCAAGGCGCGCCAACAAGAGCGTTTTGCTCCTCGACAAAGGCGCTTTCGGCGGACAGATTACCTTTTCACCGAAGGTAGAAAACTTCCCCGGCTTTGATTCGATAAGCGGAAGCGAGCTTGCCGACAGATTGGTTGAGCAGGCGCTCGGTCAGGGCGCTGACGTTGAAATCGAGGCGGTTGTCGAGGTCAAAAACCTCGCGGACAAAAAGGTTGTCGTCACCGAGGACGGTAATGAGTACGAGGCAAAGTCGGTTATCCTCGCGTGCGGTGCAAAACACCGTCATTTAGGTCTTGAAAACGAGGAAAAGTTTATCGGCGAGGGCATCAGCTTCTGCGCGGTGTGCGACGGCGCTTTCTTCAAGGACAAGACGGTAGCCCTCATCGGAGGCGGAAACTCTGCTTTGCAGGAGGCGATACTCCTCTCCGAAACCTCGAAAAAGGTCTACGTTGTCCAGAACCTTGATTTTCTCACGGGCGAGCCACAGCTTCAGGAAATTTTGAGAAAACGCGAAAACGTTGAGATAATTCTCGGCACGGTTGTCGATTCCATCAAGGACGGCGACAGCTTTTCGGGTATTACCGTGAAGCGTGTTTCAGACGGTGTCAAAACCGAGCTTGCGCTTGACGGAATGTTCGTCGCTATCGGTCTTGTGCCGGAGAACGAGCCGTTTGCAAACGTTGCCGACCTCGACGGCTGGGGCTACATCGCGTCGGGTGAGGATTGCACCACGAAAACCGAGGGTGTCTTCGTTGCAGGCGACTGCAGAGCAAAGGCTGTGCGACAGGTCACAACCGCTGCCGCAGACGGCACCATCGCCGCCATCGCCGCTTGCAGATATATTGATTCGCTTTAACTGCATCAAAACCCGTTTTTTCGGGCTTTCTGCGCGCATATAATTTTTCGACAAACCATTGCAAAGGAGCATCTAATGAAGAACTATTCAGAGATTACCGACTACATCAAAAGCCATGCAGAAATGTCCTGCAACAACAACGGTATTCTGCCCGAAATGTACACCGAGCATCAGGTCAACCGAGGTCTCAGAGATATGAACGGCAAAGGCGTTGTAACGGGACTCACCGAGGTTTCCTGTATAAAAGCAAAGGACAAAGACCAAAACGGCAACGATATTCCCTGTCACGGTCAGCTTTTCTACCGCGGTATAAATATCCGTGACCTCGTTAACGGTTTTATGAAAGACAGTCGCTACGGTTTTGAGGAAATTGCATATCTTTTGCTGTTTTCACAGCTTCCCGACAAAAAAGAACTTTCGGATTTCTGCAGAGAGCTGTCCGAGTATCGCAGTCTGCCTACCTCTTTTGTCCGAGATATGATTCTAAAGGCTCCGGGACGCGATATGATGAACATTCTTTCCAGAAGCGTTCTTGCTCTTTACGCATACGACGAAAATCCCGACGATATTTCCGTACCAAACGTCCTGAGGCAGTGTATCCAGCTTATTGCAACCTTCCCCTTGATGTCGGTTTACAGCTATCAGTCTTTTCAACACTATCATCAGGGAAAGAGTCTTTTCATCCATCTGCCTAAGCCGGAATACTCTACCGCCCAGAATCTGCTCCATCTTTTGAGAGAAAACAGCGAATTTTCTGAGCTTGAAGCGAGAATACTCGACCTTGCTCTCGTTCTCCACGCAGAACACGGCGGAGGAAACAATTCAACCTTCACCACCCACGTAGTTACCTCTTCCGGCACCGACACCTATTCGTCGGTCGCGGCGGCACTCGGCTCACTCAAAGGTCCCCGTCACGGCGGTGCAAATATCAAGGTTGTGCGAATGTTCGACGACATGAAGCAGAACATCAACACTCACGACAAGGCTCAGATAGAGGATTATCTCGTACGCCTTTTGGACAAAAAGGCTTTCGACAACGCCGGTCTTATCTACGGTATGGGTCACGCGGTCTACTCGCTGTCCGACCCCCGAGCCGACGTGTTGAAAAAGTGCGCACGCGACCTTTCAATTGAAAAAGGTTTGGAAGAAGAATACGAGCTTTACTCCACCGTTGCCGACCTTGCGCCCAACATAATTGCTGAAAAGCGCAAAATGTATAAGGGCGTCAGTCCAAACGTAGACTTCTACTCGGGACTCGTATACCGCATGCTTGAACTTCCGTATGAGCTCTTCACTCCGATTTTTGCGGTTTCAAGAATCGCAGGCTGGAGCGCCCACCGCATTGAAGAAATACAAAATGCCGGCAAGATTATCCGACCCGCTTACATAAGCGTTAAACCCGAAAGAAACTATATTGAGCTTAAAGACAGATGATACCTGCCCAAGTGCTTTACAGCACTTGGGCAGGTATCTCTTTGTAAAAACTGTTTTTGCCTGCTCATATTCAGCTCATTTCGTTTTGTCGCCTGATTTGAAGATGAGCGCTGCAATCAGCGAGAATGCTATCGCGGCGGCTATTCCTGCCGCGCAGGCGGTAAGTCCGCCCGTCAGAGCGCCGAAAAGACCTTCTGCCTCGACGGCTTTTTTTACACCCTTTGAAAGTGCATAGCCAAAGCCCGTGAGGGGAACCGTTGCCCCTGCTCCTGCAAGGTCGACAAGCGGTTCATACAATCCCAGACCGCCCAAAATCACCCCCGAAACCACGTAGGAAACGAGGATTCTCGCAGGGGTGAGCTTTGTTTTGTCTATCAGAACCTGTCCGATGACGCAGAACGCTCCGCCCACTGCAAAAACCTTTAGATACTGCAGAAAAATTTCCATAAAATCAACCCTTTGTAATGTTCACAAGATGTGCAATCGAGGGAATATTCTCCCCCTGCATTGAAGAGGTCGGGCTCATCAGCGCGCCCGTTGCGACAAACAGAACGTTTTGGTATCTTCCCTTTTGCATCTCCTTCAGGATAAAGGAATTCAGCACCGACGCCGAACAGCCGCAGCCCGAGCCGCCTGCGTGGACGTCTTCCATATCGGGTGTGAAGATCATCACTCCGCAGTCGCGGTGGACGGAGCGGACGTCTATCCCCTCTTTTTCAAGGAGCTGATGCAGCAGTTCCGAGCCGACCGACCCCAAATCCCCCGTGAAGATTCCGTCGTAGTCCTTTGCCGAGGTGCCGGTGTCCTTGAAAAAGGTCTTTATCGTGTCCGCGGCGGCAGGCGCCATAGCAGCACCCATATTGTTTGCGTCCTTTATCCCGAGGTCAAAGATTTTTCCAAAGGTGACGTGGCGGATTTTTGCGCCCTTTTCACCCTTTTTCAGCACCGTAGCTCCTCCGCCCGTGACCGTCCATTGTGACGTCGGGGTGCGAAGACTTCCGTATTCAAGCGGAAAGCGAAACTGCCTTTCCGACGAGCAAAAGTGCGACGAGGTGACCGCAACCGCGGTGTCCACAGCGCCCGTTTCCAGAAACATCGTCGCGGTTGCAAGGCTTTCCGCCATCGTCGAGCACGCGCCGTACATCCCAACGAAAGGAATTTCAAGCTCGCACAGCCCAAAGGTCGAGCCGATGCATTGATTTAGTAGGTCGCCTGCACAGATAACATCAATCTGGTCGGGCGACATTCCTGCCTTTTTGAGCGCAATCTGCACCGCGCTTTTCTGTATCATACTCTCCGCCTTTTCCCAGCTCTGCTGACCGAACATCGTGTCCTGCTCGACCAAGTCAAAATATTCTTTTAAAGGGCCTTCGCCCTCTTTTTTCGATGCCACCGAGCCAAACCCGACAATCGTCGGCTCGCACTCGGTTTTGACCGTGTATCTTCCAATCCTCTTTGCCATAAAAACTCTCCTTTTAAGCTATCTTTTGCAAAAGATGAGAAAGTATACAAAAACACCCTATCGTTAGCGATAGAGTGTTATTCTTTTACATATTCCATTATATCTTCGACTTTGCAGTCAAGTATCTGACAAAGGCGGTCAATCGTAATAGTCTTTACAACCGCATTGTCACGAAGTCTTTGAAGCTGTGCGTTGTCAACACCGTATTCCTCAATAAGCTTGTACTGGCTAATGCCCTTTTCCTTGAGCGTTTTCCACAAAGGAGCGTAGGTTATCATATTATCACCTCTATTGTATTTTATCGCTAAAGGTGCTATAATATATAGTGCGCTTACGCACAATATATTATACTGAGGCGATATTATGAAAATTAAAGAGTTCAAAGAAAGGTTCGTAGAAGCTATCGAAAAGCGCGATAGGGCGTGTGTATATGAGTTTTCATGTACCGAAAAAGATTGCTCATTTTTTGCATATGTGGGTGGTTCCTGCTTCCTTGTAAAGTGTCGCGAGGTCAACTCCGAAAACGACAATCTTCTTCGCTAATTTTGCTTCTTTGTTGTCCTTTGCAAAAGGAGCAGAAATATTCTTTAAAAATAGGTTGATTTTATCCTAACTTTTGTGTATACTATTGTTGAGGTGATAAAAATGATGGTAAACACTAATATTTTGGTACCAATGACAGACGCAAATCAGAATTTTTCAAAAGTTGTACGTATGGTCGACGAGGACGGAATGGCGGTCATTCTGAAAAACAACAAGCCTCGCTATATCGTTGTGGATTTTGAGGAATATGAGGCTATTTCTATAGCTATGCAGATGAGAAAGCAGAACATCGACAGCATCGCCGATGCAGTTATAAGCGAAAATCTTGATGCTTTGACGGAGTTGGCAAAATGATACTACTGACTGTTGACGAAATGGTAGCTTTGCACTCAAAATTAATTTCAAAAACGGGCGGTAGCGACGGGCTTAGGGACAGAGGTCTTTTAGAATCTGCCGTTTATAGTGCTTATGGCAGTTTTGGTGACGAAGAGGTCTACCCTACCATAGAAGAAAAATCCGCTCGTCTTGCGTTCTCGTTGATTAGCAACCATTCTTTTGTTGACGGAAACAAGAGAATTGGCGTTCTGGTAATGCTCGTCACACTAAAACTTAATAACGTAACGTTGCAGTACACGCAAGAAGAACTTGTTCGACTTGGTTTATCCGTTGCCGACGGCAGTGCGGGCTATGACGAAATTTTGAAATGGATAAAAGAGCATAAAGTATGAAGCTGAAATATATTCTTCCCGATTATTACAAGGATTTTGAGTGTATCAAAAGCGAGTGCAGACACAACTGCTGTATCGGTTGGGAGATTGACGTTGACCCTGTTACCCTGAAGAAATACAAAAGCGTGGGCGGAGAGTTTGGAAAACGGCTTTCTGAAAACATCTCGACAGACGGCGAAGCGCATTTCGTGCTGTCTGAAAACGAGCGGTGTCCGTTTTTAAACTGCGACAATCTCTGTGATATTATCATAAATCTCGGCGAGGGCTATCTCTGCGAGATCTGTGACGCGCATCCGCGTTTTAAAAACGAGCTTCCCGACAGGGTTGAGATGGGTCTCGGGCTTTGCTGTGAGGCGGCGGGCAGGCTGATTCTCTCCAAAAAAGAACCGACAAAACTCTTGCCCAAAATCGACACCGACGATGAGATAATTCTCGTGCGCGATGAGATAATCTCGGTTTTACAGGACAGGAAAATCCCTCTTGGGCAACGTATTGACGAGGTTTTTTCGTTACTTGGCGCGAAGAACGACGAGCGTTCAACTACCGAATGGGCTGACCTTTTGCTCGGTCTTGAAAGGCTTGACGAGGATTGGACCGGGCTTCTTTTAAAACTCAAAGACTTTGACGGCGACACCGCCAAGTTTGACCGCTTTATGTGTGAGCGACAGGGTGAGTATGAACAGCTTGTCGTATATCTCATCTACCGACATTTTGCAAACGCTCCCGATTTTGATTTGGCGGTTGCAAGGGCGAGGTTTGCGGTTTTGGGATACGAAATTCTGCATAGCTTGGGCGCGATAGTCTTTAGCGAAAAGGGCGATTTCACCCTTGAGGACCAAATCGAGCTTGCAAGGCTGTTCTCCTCGGAAATCGAATACTCCGACGAAAATCTATACACAATATTAGACGAGCTTGATTGACAAGCTCGTCTTTTTGTGCTACAATTATCTTCGTTGTAACAGGTTGCAAGCGCGGTTTTGCGCTTGGATTTTTTCATTTTTGGGGGTTTCGACTTGAATCTTTCGTTTACCTTCTTTTTCAACAGCATTCTTTTAGGTGTCGGGCTTGCGATGGACGCCTTTTCGGTTTCGCTTGCCAACGGTTTAAACGAGCCGTGTATGAAAAAGCGCAAGATGTTCTCGGTTGCGGGAATTTTTGCCTTTTTCCAGACCTTGATGCCACTTTTGGGTTGGGTCTGCGTACATACCGTTCTTGAGCACTTCAAGGTTTTTGAGAAATTTATCCCGTGGATTGCGCTCATTCTCCTTTCCTTCATCGGCGGAAAGATGCTATACGAGGGCATAAAGGGTGACTGTGATTGCGAGAAAAACGGTGTGGGACTTGTTGCTCTTCTCGTGCAGGGCGTTGCAACCTCTATCGACGCGCTTTCCGTTGGCTTCACCATTGCCGAGCTCGGTTTTCTGTCCGCTCTGCTTGAGGCGGTCATCATCGGCGTGCTGACGTTTTTCATCTGCTTCGGCGGAATTTACATCGGCAAAAAGGCAGGCACCTCCCTTTCGGGCAAGGCAGGAATATTCGGCGGCGCGATACTCATTTTCATCGGTATAGAAATCTTCGTCGGCGGCGTTTTTTGATTGACAAAACCCGACGAATATAGTATAATAAATATGCTTTTACATGACTGACGGAAAACGCAGAATACTGCGGTGGAGTGTAAAGGTATATAAGCCGACCGTCTGGGCAATTCAGTTTGTAAAAGCTGAGTTGCTCTTTTTGTTTTGAGCAGCTCTAAAAGGAGTGTTTTTATGAATCACGAGAATTGGAATGGATTTAAAAACGGCGTTTGGCAGGACGAAATCAACGTTCGCGATTTTATCCAGACAAACTATAAGGAATATCACGGCGACGAGAGCTTTCTTGCCGCCGCTACCGAGCGCACGAAAAAGCTTATGGACAAGGTACAGGCGCTCTTCAAAAAGGAGCGCGAGCGCGGAGGTGTGCTTGACATCGACACCGAAACGGTATCCACCCTCACCGCGTATGCGCCCGGATACATAGACCGCGACAGCGAAATCATTGTCGGCACACAGACCGACGCCCCGTTAAAGCGCGGTGTCAACCCATTTGGCGGAATGCGAATGGCGCGTCAGGCGTGCGCGGCATACGGCTATAAGCTCGGCGACAAAATCGAGCAGGAATTCCGCTTCAGAACCACCCACAACGACGGCGTTTTCAGAGCGTACACCGACGAGATGCGCGCGGCGAGAAAATGCCACGTTATCACAGGTCTTCCCGACGCCTACGGAC
Organism: Oscillospiraceae bacterium; assembly: GCA_045531755.1. Taxonomy (GTDB): domain Bacteria; phylum Bacillota; class Clostridia; order Oscillospirales; family Ruminococcaceae; genus UBA11540. The sequence continues at coordinate 8,580 of JAZSEP010000079.1, forward strand.
GCGGAAGAATTATCGGCGACTACCGCAGAGTTGCGCTCTACGGCGTTGACCGTCTTATCGAAGAAAAGCAGAAGGACAAGAAAGCTGTCACCGACGGCACCTTGAAGACCGAGACCATCCGTCTTGACGAGGAGCTGTTCCAGCAGATTGCCTTTCTCGGTTATATGAAGGAGATGGCAAAATCCTACGGCTTTGACATTTCCGTCCCTGCAAAAGATGCGCGTGAAGCTATTCAATGGACCTATTTTGCATACCTTGCATCCATCAAGGAGCAAAACGGTGCGGCGATGAGCTTGGGACGTGTTGCGACCTTCTTTGACATCTATATCGAGCGCGACCTTGAAAACGGAGTGCTCACCGAGGAGTCGGCGCAGGGGCTGATTGACGATTTCGTTATAAAGCTTCGCA
>JAZSEP010000059.1:0-3161 GCA_045531755.1 Oscillospiraceae bacterium
TTCAATCCATATCGGCGCTTTTTTCACACCTCAAGCCTGTCCTCAAGAACGTCCTTCAGATGCATCGGAAAGACGTTTTTTTCAATCAACTCCTTCAGGCACGCCTCGGCTTCCTCGCGGTCGGCAGTGAGCCTTTTCACCGAAGCATAGTCACGGGGATTTGAAGTGTCTGCGCCCTCGCGGTAACACTCTATACCGAAAAACTCCCCGTCGGTTGTTAGCGTGTATGTAATGTTTATTCTGTTAACTGTAAGAACGTCGATTTTGGAACGCGTTGTTTCAAGAATCATAATAAATCCCCCTCAAAACTTTTTGTGTATACAAATAGTAGCACAAAACAGGGAAGAAGTCATTATGGGTTTTATGTAAGAAAAAAAGGAAGAAAAAACCGATGGGCAGAAGATACCAAAAAAGAGATAAAAAACAGAGAAAATTGGGCAAAAAATATGTTGAGTTGTTGACATCTGTGTGGTATAATGTTAAATGGCGAGAAAGTGGAAAACAGAAAGAGGGTGTACAGTAATGAATATCACAACCACACTTTTAACTGCATCAGCAGGACAGACAGAGCCTTCAATCGGCTTGGTTGTACTGATGGGTATAGGTATTGTATTCATCGGTCTTGTAAGTCTTATCGCTGTATGCAAAATCACAAGCTTTTTCTGCGGACTCGGTAATAAAAAAGAGACGGTCGAGGAGCCAAAAGCGGCACCGGCACCCGTAAACACCGAGATACCCGATAGAAAGCAGTTTATTGCGGCAGTATCCGCAGTTATTGCAGAAGAACTTGGAACCGACGTTTCTGCAATAAGAATACGTTCGGTAAAAAGAATATAAAAGGAAAGAGTGAAAGATATGAAAAAGTATAGAGTAAACGTAAACGGTACATCCTATGAAATCGAAATCGAGGAAATCGACGCTTCTGCAGTAAAGGCAGCTCCTGCACCCGCAGCACCCGCAGCACCTGCAACACCTGCTCCTGCAGCAGCACCTGCAGCAGCTCCCGCCGGCGCTGAGGCAGTCAACAGTCCTATGCCCGGTACAATCCTCGCAGTTAACAAAAACGTTGGGGACACCGTAAAGAGCGGTGACGTTGTAATGATTCTTGAGGCTATGAAGATGGAAAACGAAATCATGGCTCCCAAGGACGGTAAACTCACTTCCGTAAACGTAACAAAGGGTGCAACCGTAAACAGCGGTGACCTCCTCTTCACAATTGAATAAGATTAGAGGAGCGCTGTAAAATGGAATACATAATGAAATTTGTACAGCAGACGGGCTTCTATGAGTTTTTTGCAAACATTGGCGAAACCTGGCCTAACCTCGTAATGATGGCTGTCGCTTGTGTACTCATCTATCTTGCAATCGTCAAGAAGTTCGAGCCCCTTCTGCTTTTGCCTATAGCATTCGGTATGCTTCTCACAAACCTCCCCCTCGCAGGAGTATATAACGAGGTACTCTTCGCAGGCGGACACGTCAACTGGTCACTTTTCGGCGGCAACCCGATTACTCAGGAGATGATAGATACCCTTATCAATGAGTATCAGGTAGCACCCGATGCCTCTGTTATCCAGTATATGACCGAAAACCTCGGAAACAGCATAAGCGCAGGTCTTATCGACTACCTCTACCTCGGAGTTAAGCTCGGAATCTATCCCTGCCTCATCTTCCTCGGCGTTGGCGCTATGACCGACTTCGGTCCTATGATAGCAAACCCCATAAGCCTTCTCTTCGGTGCCGCAGCACAGCTCGGTATCTTCATCACCTTCTTCGGTGCAAAGCTTCTCGGCTTCACAGGACTCGAGGCTTCCTCAATTGCTATTATCGGCGGTGCAGACGGACCTACCGCTATCTACGTTACCGCAATGCTCGCTCCTGCACTTCTCGGTCCGATAGCCGTTGCGGCATACTCCTATATGGCTCTCGTTCCCGTAATTCAGCCTCCGATAATGAAGGCTCTCACAACCAAAAAGGAACGCCAGATCGAGATGAAACAGCTTCGTCCCGTATCCAAAACAGAGAAGATTATCTTCCCGATTGTCGTTACGGTTTTCGTAGCGCTTCTCGTTCCCTCTGCAGCTCCCCTCGTAGGAAGCCTTATGCTCGGTAACCTTATGAAAGAGTGCGGAGTTGTTGAACGTATCAGTAAGACCGCTCAGAACGAGCTTATGAATATCGTAACAATCTTCCTTGGAATCTCCGTCGGTGCAACAGCAACCGCATCTGCATTCCTCAACTGGAAGACACTCGGAATCCTCGCTCTTGGTATCATCGCGTTCAGCTTCGGTACTGCAGGCGGTGTGCTTCTCGTCAAGTTCGTAAACCTCTTCAGAAAGAACAAGATAAACCCACTCATCGGCTCGGCAGGTGTATCCGCAGTTCCTATGGCGGCAAGAGTTTCACAGGTTGTCGGACAGAAGGAAAACCCCTCCAACTTCCTGCTCATGCACGCTATGGGCCCGAACGTTGCGGGTGTTATCGGCTCTGCTATCGCGGCAGGCGTTCTTATCGCTTTGTTTAAATAATGAGGTGAAATTATGGCTAAAAATCCGTTGAAAATTACCGATACAATTCTCCGTGACGCACATCAGTCACAGGCGGCAACCCGTATGCGCGTTGAGGATATGCTCCCTGCTTGCGAGATGCTCGACAATATGGGCTACTGGTCGCTTGAATGTTGGGGCGGCGCTACCTTTGACTCCTGTATGCGCTTTTTGAACGAAGACCCCTGGGAAAGACTTCGCCTTCTCAAAAAGGCAATGCCCAAAACAAAACTGCAGATGCTTTTAAGAGGTCAGAACCTTCTCGGCTATAAGCACTATGCAGACGACGTTGTAGATGCTTTCGTAAAGAAATCCATCGAAAACGGTATCGACGTAATCAGAATCTTCGACGCACTCAACGACCCCAGAAATATGCGTCAGGCAATGGAAAGCGTCAAGAAATACGGCGGTATCTGTGAGGCGGCTATCTCCTACACAGAAAGCCCCGTGCATAACGAAGAATATTTCGTAAATCTGGCTTGCGAGCTCGAAAAGATGGGCGCAGACGTTATCTGTATCAAGGATATGGCTAACCTCCTGCTTCCTATGGACGCATACTCACTCGTCAAAAAGCTCAAGGAGCACGTAAAGGTTCCGATTCACCTTCATACCCATAAC
>JAZSEP010000038.1:0-3486 GCA_045531755.1 Oscillospiraceae bacterium
GAATACGCCAACGGGTACGGGGATACCGACGTTAACGCCAACCATACCGCCGTCAGTTCTCTTTGCAAACTCTCTTGCATAGTAACCGCTCTGTGTGAAAATAACCGAGCCATTTGCAAAGGGATTTGCATTCATAACTGCAAGACCTTCTTCAAAATCCTTAACTCTCTTAACGCAGAGAACGGGTCCGAAGATTTCTCTTGTGCCGACTGTCATATCCTCTGTAACGTGGTCAAAGATAGTGGGGCCAACGTAGAAGCCGTTTTCGTAACCGGGAACAACGGGGTTTCTGCCGTCGAGAACAAGCTCTGCGCCTTCTTCGATGCCTTTTTCAATCCACTTGAGAATTGACTGTCTGTGAGCCTCTGTAACAACGGGGCCGAGGGTTGATTCTTTATCGTAAGCAGGGCCGAGCTTGAGTTCTTTTGCAAACTTAACAAGATAGCCTACAAGCTCGTCAGCGATGCTTTCCTGAGCAACAATAACGGGAAGAGCCATACAACGTTCACCGGCACAGCCGAATGATGAGTTGATGATACCTCTTGCGCTTCTTTCAAGAGCTGCGTCTTCAAGAACAAGGCCGTGGTTCTTAGCTTCGCAAAGAGCCTGAACTCTTTTGCCGTTAGCGGCTGCTCTTGAATAAATGTGAAGACCTACGCTTGTTGAACCAACGAAGGTGATACCCTTAACGTCGGGGTGATCCATAAAGATTTCTGCTTCGTTTCTTGAGCAGGTAACGATGTTGATAACGCCGTCGGGAAGACCGGCTTCCTGCCAGAGCTCTGCAAGACGCATACAGGTCATGGGAGTCATTGATGCAGCCTTGAGAACGATTGTGTTACCGCAAGCGATACAGATGGGTGACATCCAGCCCATGGGAATCATACCGGGGAAGTTGAAGGGAACGATGCCTGCGAAAACGCCTACGGGTTCTCTGTAAAGAGTTGTGTCATAGCCGAGTGACGTATCGCGGAGAGCTTCGCCCATAAGAAGTGAGGGTGCTGAAAGAGCAAGCTCAACGGGTTCTTTAACCTTAAGAATATCGCCCTTTGCTTCGCTCCATACCTTGCCGTGCTCTCTTGCACAGATTTCGGTGAGCTCGTCCATGTGAGCTTCAAGAAGTTCGCGGAATTTATAGATAACCTGAACTCTCTTCATTACGGGAACGTTGGACCAGGTTTTGAAAGCTTCCTTTGCACAAGCGATAGCTTCGTTAACTTCATCCTTTGTGCAGCAGGGAGTCTGAGCAATAACTTCACCTGTGCTGGGGTTGTAAACGTCCATATATTTTTCGCAGGAAGAATCGAGCCATTTGCCGCCTGCGAAATATTTGAGCTTTTTAACTGCCATTGGAATCACTCCTGTTCATAATATTACATAATATATTGTATATCTTTTATTTGTCAAAGTCAATGCAAAAATAAATGCACGCTTAAATTTTGAATAAGTGTATTGTTAAGAGGGAAAATATTTGTGAAACAAAAAACAAAGGGTGATTTTAAATGGCGATTACAGGCGGGGAATACGGAAAAATGGCTGAGAAAGCATCGCCCCCGACAAAGAAGCTCAAAAACGGAAGCTTTGCATTTGTTATAGGCGGATTGGTTTGTATGCTGGGCGAAGGACTTTCAATGCTTTATGAGTATCTTGGACTTTCACAGGAGGACGTGAAACTGCTTGTGCCTGTTTCGTTGATACTCCTTTCGGCAATCCTTACGGCGTGCGGCGTTTTTGATAAAATTGCTTATTATGCGGGTGCGGGTACGATTGTGCCGATAACGGGTTTTGCAAACTCGATTGTATCGCCCGCAATGGAATTTAAAAGCGAGGGCAAAATTCTCGGCACGGGAGCAAATATGTTCAAAATCGCGGGACCTGTGCTTGTCTACGGCACGCTTGCCGCAGTAATCTACGGAGTGCTTTATTATATTTTTTTGAAATGAGACAGAAGCTCCCTTTTGAGGGAGCTTTTTGCTGTTTGGCTGCACAATTTACGGCGCTTAATTTTGTGCAAAAGAGAGAAACACGGAAAAAGTTTAAATTTTTTTGCGTAACATTTTGCGGTTTTCGTCATATATAGATAAACAAACATTTAGGAGGAGATTTCGATGAATAGGTTACAAAAGTGTAATTACGGTAACAAAACTGTAAATTGACACTTAAAAATCATGATGTTAAAATTAAGGAGGTAAATATGGTTTGAGAAAAAAGATTGTTTCAAAAGTTTTTTCTATTGTTTCTGTAACTTTGTGTTTTACACTATTCTTTAATGTTTGTGCATTTGCAACTGAAGTTGCACCGGCAAGCATTATAGAAAACATAGAAATAAATGAAGTAAGAGGTATTCTTAAAGGCGAAGAAAAAACGCTTACCGCAGAAATAGATGGCAGGAACAGTCCCAATGCACTTACAAAATGGGAATCGAGCGATGAAGATGCGGTATCTTGCACCATATCCGGAAAAATAAAAGGCTTAAAATCTCATAATTATTCTGATATAACTTGTAAGGCTATTTTGGGTGATGCTCAAGATACACTAAGAGTATATTGTGTGGAGCCTCTTGTTAAGAAAGTGACTTGTTACGCGAAAGGCTATTTTTATAAAGTGTATTCGCAGCCTAGAAGCGGAGCGTCATACACCCCTCAGTTCAATATAAGTTTTATATTAAAACCTATTCTCGATGCTATATCTTTGTTATTAAGTGTTCCCAATGTTTATCCCCAAACAAGTTCAAATGATTTTTTGAAAAGGTTTAATATAACGGTTTTGGGAAGATATGGCAGATATTGTTATGTTGAATATAAAGAAGGTAAGTTTGGGTACATAGATTATACGGATTTAGATGAAGAGATAAACGGTTTTCTCTATCTGCCATATAATGATGTTGATGTATGGGGTAACGGAAAATCATACCCCAATAAGATTGTTAACTTGACGAAATTTGACGGTGTTAAATGGACTGTGGGAGATAAAGAAATAATTGACTTTAATGAAACCACAGGTCAAATTACAGGTAAAAAGCCCGGACAAACAACACTGACAGCTACCAAAAACGGTATAAGCGAAGTTATATATATCCATTCGTTGTATCAGTGGATACAGTCTTGGACAGGTAAAGCTTTAAGGGAAACCTGTGTTTATTATGCAACAGGAAATAAATACACCAAAACTGCGACCAAGCTTGCTGTTGATGACGATTTCGTTGTGCTTGGAGACACAGGCGGAGATGACGGCTGGGCTTACGGATATTTTGAAACAGGAAGCAAAAAAGAATGGGGTTATGTGCCTATAAGCCATATTTCTACAAAAGGTACTGTTTCACAGTATAACGGTATGACCACAACCAAAATAGTAGGTGGTAAAGAAATGAAAGTACCTGTGGTATGCCCTATGTATGATGGGTCAATAGATAATATTAGTTCACCCTATGGACCTCGAAACATAACTTCATCTGGCTCAATACATCATAGAGGTTTCGATATTACC
>JAZSEP010000027.1:0-3559 GCA_045531755.1 Oscillospiraceae bacterium
GCGACAGCTAAATATTGCGCCGATGGCGCAAAGCTAAATAATCTCGTGGTGCGAAATAGCTAAATAGCGACTTAACGTCGCAGCTAAATATTGCCGAAAGCAACGCTAAATTCGGCTGACGCCGAGCTGAATATTCGCTCCGCGACAGCTAAATAATCTCGCGGTGCGAGATAGCTAAATAGCGACAAAGTCGCAGCTAAATGTTGTCTTCGGCAACGCTAAAGAAAGGGTGAAAACTATGTCCGAAAAGACCGTTGCGGCGATTTCCACGCCGTATGCTGCGGGTGGCATTGGTGTCATCAGGGTGTCGGGAGAGGACGCGCTTTCCATCTGTGAGAGGGTTTTCCGCCCCGTTACAAACAAAAAAATTTCCGAAATGAAGGGCTACACCGCCGCCTACGGCATGGTTTTTGACGAAACCGACATCGACGACGCGGTGCTTCTCGTTTTCCGCGCGCCGAAGAGTTACACGGGCGAGGACGTCTGTGAGATAAGCTGTCACGGAGGACTTCTGGTGCTTGAAAAGACCCTTCAGGCACTGATAAAGGCAGGTGCTGTGCCTGCAGGCCCCGGCGAATTTACAAAGCGCGCGTTTCTGAACGGAAGGATGACCCTGACCCAAGCCGAGTCGGTTGCCGACACCATCAACGCGCAGGGCGTTCAGGCTATGAGCGCCGCGCTCGCGGCTCGTGAGGGCGCGCTTTTCAAGAGGATAACTGCAGTTAATAAGAAGCTTTTGGGCGTTTCGGCGCACCTTTCCGCGTGGATTGACTATCCCGACGAGGAAATCGAGGACGTCGGACTTTCCGATTTTGAGGACACGGTAAACGGCGCGATTGCCGAGCTTGACGCGCTTGAAAAGAGCTTCTACACGGGCAGGGTAATGCGCGAGGGCATAAAAACCGCCATCGTCGGCAAGCCAAACGTTGGAAAATCCACCTTGATGAATCTGCTTTCGGGCTACAAGCGAAGCATCGTCACCGACATCGCAGGCACGACCCGTGACGTAATCGAGGAAACCGTCCGTCTTGGCAAGGTTATTTTGCGACTTGCCGACACCGCAGGAATCCGCGAAACCGACGATACCGTCGAGAAGCTGGGCGTGGAGCTTGCAGAGGAGAATATAAAGAGCGCCGATTTGGTGCTTGCCGTCTTTGACATCTCCGCACCGCTTGACGAGAACGATTTCAAGGTAATCGAGGCGATAAAGGGCAGACCTGCCATCGCGGTTGTCAACAAGACCGATCTTGAACACAACGCAGACGTAGAAATTCTCAGAAACGAGTTTGAAAACCTGCTCGAAATGAGCGCAAAGACCGCAGAAAACGCCGACAACCTCGCCGAAATGGCGGACAAGCTGTTTCAAACCGACAAGCTTGACACCTCGGCAGGAATTATCGCGAACCAGCGTCAGCTTTCCTGCGTCCGCGAAGCGAAGCAAAGACTTGAAGAGGCGAGAGAGTGCCTGACACAAGGGTTCACCCTCGATGCCGCCGACGTTTGCATAAACACGGCGTCCCAAGCCCTTCTGGAGCTTACGGGAGAGAGCGTCACCGACGCCGTCGTCAGCGAGGTTTTCGCAAACTTCTGTGTGGGAAAGTAGTCGAGCGCTGCCTGTGGCAGATGAAGCGAAGACTACTTTCGGAAAAAACAGGGAGAGTCACGAACGGACGTGAGTGAATCGACCATGTTTTTGACCGGAACAATGTTAGCACAAACTTTAAGGCGAAACGAACAACGGCTAACGACAAGAGAAGCTATGTTTGCACTATCTTTCGGGAAATATATTTCACCATATCGTAGGGGCGAGTATCACTCGCCCGCTACAAGCGCAACACCGTAATTTTACCCGTAGGGGCGAGCAATGCTCGCCCGAAAAACCAGTGCAACCCGTAGGGGAGACCATCGGTCTCCCGAAAAAATAACAAACACCCGTAGGGGCGAGTATCACTCGCCCGCTACAAGCGCAACACCGTAATTTTACCCGTAGGGGCGAGTATCACTCGCCCGAAAAACCAGTGCAACCCGTAGGGGAGACCATCGGTCTCCCGAAAAAATAACAAACACCCGTAGGGGCGAGTATCACTCGCCCGAAAGGGTTACGACAAAATCAAACGGTCGACCAATGGTCGGCCCTACAATAAAATGTTAGCACAAGCCAAAAGAACCCGAAACCACTACAAACTAAACTACCAAAAGTATAAACACCAACAAAATATACAAGCAGTATAAGGTGAGCGTTATGAAAAAGGAAAAAAGATTTGTAAAAACCTACTCGCAGTCTGGCTTTGCAACCGGCGTAGAGATTTTGGTGGATAGAGAGACCGGCAAAGCCGACGAACGCTCCCAGTGGGAGATGAAGTGAGGAGGACTTTGGCGCCGTCGTCGACTGGATGCAAACGGAATGTGAGCAGACAGGCGTTAACGACAAGAGGGAACTATATGTATTGCAGCAGCGGATACAGCGGCGGTCTTACTCCGCTTCTTGATAAGGACGGCAAGCCGATTGTCACACACATCGAAGACGAGAGATAAAAAATCCGCAACGGCGGACGGCTAAAGACACAGCCTGACGAAAGGGGAGCAAAGGGTGGTAAAAAAGGTATTTGAAAAGCACGAAACGCTGTTTTGCATACTTTTGATTGTAATCTACATTCTGTCTAACTCCTTTTGTATGCAAAACTTCGGTCTGACAGACCCAAGAAGCGCGGTTATAAACACCGTCCTCTCCGTCGCGCTCGTGATACTGATAATCGCCCTCAAAAGAGGGGAGTACTACGGCTTTGCGAGGGTAAAGGAGCCCAAAAAATTTTTGTGGTTTGTTCCGCTCGCGCTGATAATCTCGGTAAACTTCTGGAGCGGAATCAATATAAACAATACTCCGCAGGAGATAATCTTCCACGTAATCACGATGCTCAACGTCGGCTTTATCGAAGAGGTGGTGTTCAGGGGCTTCCTCTTTCGTATGATGGCAAAGGACAACCTGAAAATCGCGATTTTGGTAAACTCGCTGACCTTTGGAATCGGGCATATCATAAACCTTTTTAACGGCGCAGACCTTGTGCCGACGCTTCTGCAGGTGGGCTATGCGGCCGCTGTGGGATACCTTTTCGTGACGATTGCCTATCGGAGCGGTTCGATTATACCGTGTATAATTGCCCATTCGCTCAACAATTCCTTCTCGATTTTCAACGCCGATAACAGCGTTTCGACCTATATTGCCCCCGTATTTTTGATGATTGTCCCTACAATATATGCAATTTACATAAACAGACAGTATAAAACAAAGAAAATATACGATAAGTATAATAATTAACTAAGACTGCCTATGGTTCAATCAACGTAGGGGAGACCATTGGTCTCCCGAAAAGAAGATTACCGCAAAATCAAACGGGCGACCAGTGGTCGCCCCTACAAAAGTGTCGATTTTCACGTAGGCGCAACACCGTAAATTCACCCGTAGGGGCGAGTATCACTCGCCCGAAAGGTTTACCGCAAAACTAAACGGGCCCCAACAAGCGCAACGCCGTAATTTCACCCGTAGGGGAGACCATTGGTC
>JAZSEP010000022.1:0-20331 GCA_045531755.1 Oscillospiraceae bacterium
CTCTTTGATATCTCTAATATTCGCAACCGCCCTGCGATGTTAAATCGCAGGGCGGATTTATAGTTTTTCTGTGTAAGGGTGCTTGCATTTTGAAAAACGACGGAGAAAATTTTACCCCGTATTTCTCATTCCTTAAAGCTCACAAGCTCTTCGAGGGGCTTGCGCTTTTTGGCGCGGAGCTTGTCGTCGGCTTTGGCATAGCCGAGGGTGATAACGAGGCGCACAGCGCCGTCAAGACCGCAGATTTCACGGATTTTGCTGTCGTCGAGCCACCCTAAAATACAGGTACCGAGTCCTTGCGCGGCAGCCTCGGCGGTGATATACGCCGACAGAATGCCGATGTCGATAGAGCGGTAGTCGTTGCCCTTTAGCTTTGCGCCGAGCGCCGCAGTTTTGACGTACGGCTTTTCGGAGATGACCAGCAGCACGGGCGCATCGCCTGCAAAGCCGTTCATTCCCATGCCCTGCACCGCCTTTGCGACCTTTTTCGCGCTCTCACCCTTGCAGACGGTTATATGGTACGGCTGACCGTTGCAGGCAGACGGCGAAAGAACCGCGGACTGTAAAACCGCGTCTATCTTCTCCTGCTCGACACGCCTCTCGGCGTCGTAGCTTCGGCAGGATTGACGTGTTTGGGCTATTTCAAAAAAATTCATACTATCACTCCTTTTAATACAATTATACGCACCAGCAAGCAAAAATTCAAGTCGGACGTTTAGGGAAAAATTCCGTTTAAAGTCGTATTCTGACCGAACGAGCAAAACCACTTGAAAAAAGATTTTGGTTGCGGTAAGATGTTCTCGAAAGGAGATGGTAGGTTGAAATGTGAGATAATAATCGCCCCCGACTGTGAGGAGCGTGTCGTAGTCTACGCGAGGGAGAAAACCGCCGTTGTCGAGGAGATACAGCGTCTTGCAGAGGACAGCACCGCGGAAATTTTCGGCTACAGAGAAAACGAGGCGGTGAAGCTCAATCCCTTTGAGATACACTGTGTGGCGGTGATTTCCAACAAGGTCTATGCCGTTTGCGACAAAGAAAGGTATCTTCTGAAGGAAAGGCTGTACACCCTTGAGGAGAAGCTTCCCAAAAGCTTCGTGAAGATAAACCAGTCCTGCCTTGCAAACGTAGAAAAGATGGAAAGGTTTGACACCTCGATATCGGGAACGCTGAAGATTCGCTTCAAAAACGGGTACACGGATTTCGTTTCCCGCAGACAGCTCAAAACCGTTAAAGAAAGGATAGGTATATGAAATGAATAAATACTTAAAAGAATTTTTGCACAGAGGACTCGTGTTCGGGGGCTTTGGCCCGATAGTGATCGGCATAATCTATGCGATTTTGGAAAAGACCGTAGAAAATTTTTCACTTGACGGAGTACAGCTTCTGACGGCAATCGTTTCGGTGTATCTGCTTGCCTTTATACAGGCAGGTGTGTCAGTTTTCAACCAGATAGAAGACTGGAGCGTGCCAAAGGCGCTTTTGTGCCACCTCTCGCTCTTGTACGTGGCGTACGTGACCTGCTACCTCGTAAATAGCTGGATTCCCTTCGATATAACCATCCTGCTGATATTCACCGCAATCTTTTTGGCGGTGTACTTCGCGGTGTGGATAACGGTATTTGTTTCGCTGAAGCTTGTCAGCCGAAGGCTCAACGCAAAGCTCGGATAAAACAAAGGCGCACTCCTTACGGAGTGCGCTTTGCTTTACGTTTTCTATCTGTCCGTCACTGTTAAGCCGCGTTACTTGGCAAACGTCGGGGTTACGTCTGCCGGCAGGCTCTGAGCAAACAACCAGTCGAAGAATTCGTCACGGCCGTCGGTAAATACGGTGTTCAAGGGGGAAGTATGGGTACCGGTTTCAAACTCAAAATACTCGAAATTCGGATGACCCGAAAGGGTGAGCTGGTTGTTCAAGGATCTTGCACAGGAAACGTTAACGGTGCTGTCGGTAGCAACGTGATAGATGCGGAAGGCTGTGTTGTGCATCGAGTCGGGGTCGGTCAGATCGTAGGTACCGCTCAGAGGTACGGCTGCCGCAAAGGTGTTGGGTGACATTTCGTTTAAAAGCTGGCAGGTCACCATACCGCCCATAGAGATTCCCGAGATATAGATGCGCGCAGGGTCGATGTTGTAATCCTCGACCAGCTCGGCAATCAGAGCCTTGAAAGCGGTCAGCTGTTGGGACGTCCACCAGCCCTCGTTGGAAAGAGGTGTTGACGGAACGAGGGTGTACGCGCTGTATTTTTCGCTCTCGTTTTCCAAAAGAATCAGCGAGTTAACAAGCGGTGCAGAGGTTCCCAGGCTGTTTATATTGACAGTATCTCCCAGTCCGTGAAGGAAGATGATGAGCGGATAGTCCTTGCCCGTAGCTCTTATCGGCTCGTGGAACAGATACTGAACGGCAGTTTCGTTCGAGCTTGCGGTGTAGGTTTTGGTTTCAAAGTAATCCTGATGGGAAACTATGGGAGTGAAGGGAACGTCCTCAGCCGAATCGTCGGAGCCCTGCAGAGCCTCGATGATAACGTCAAGCTCGTCTGCAATGGCCTGCATCTTTGCCTTGAGGTCTGCGTCTTCAACAGCGGCGATTGCCGAGTCGGAATAGGTGGTTCTGCGAGCAACGCTTGCAACACTTGCATAGTTTCTCGTCATTTCATCGAAGTAGGTGTATTCGCCGTCCTTCAGTATATAAGGAACGGCAACGATATCACGGGCGTATGCGCTTTCGGGGATATCGGTCAGAACCGCAGTAAAGGTGAGGGAGCTGTCGTCCTGCGAGAAGATTTTCTTTGCAGGGATGTCGAGAACATCCGCTCCGCCGTCTTCAAGATAAGCGACGAGAGTTTTTCCTTCAAGCATATCCTCGGGAAGCAGATACATACCAAACTTCACGGCTGCATCCTCGGAATATCTGTATTCGCCGGTGATGTTTTCCTTCAGCTTGTTGACCTTTGCGGCAAAACGGATACCCGCGCTCAAGCCGTTGTCCTGAAGTCTTATGTTTGCGCCGAGAATGTCTACGGAGTCAATCCTTTTGGTTCCCTTGAAGGAAGCTTCAAGCCAGGTCAGACCGCCTGCCTTGGAAAGACCGGTTACCTCAATCTTAAAGTAGCGGTATCCTCCGCTGTGCTCGATGGTCTGTGTGTTGGTTCTGCCCTTGTTTGCGTCATTTTCGTCTACGACGGTATAGGTGAGGTCGTCAAAGGAGGTAAGCTCCGTCCAAGCGGTTGAATCGGGGTTGCTCGTCGTGTTGGAGCCGTAGAGCTTGCCATACATCATATTGCAAGCGCCCATATTAAACTCAATTTCCGTGAGGTTAAACTTTCTGCCGAAGTCGAAAACAACGTTGCCGAGAACGGTTTGACCGTAGCCCATAGGAAGAGACTGGCTCTTGAAATAGTGGCCTGAGAAGGCATAGGCGACGCCGTCTTTGATTGCAGTTATGGGAGTATACATCGAATTAACCGTCATATCGGTTGTGACACTGATAGGAACAATTGTCACAGGCGCGTCAGGGTCGATTGCCGTATACGTGAAGGTTATGATGTTGTTGCTGACGTCGGCATCAAGGGTAATGGTTTGAGATGCCTTGTCGACTGTGTAACCGTCGATTTCGACTGCATTTTCAGTCACTTCGTCGCCGATGAAGTCTTTTGCGTCCTTCGTATTGAAAACAGGAAGGCCGTCGGCGTCAACGTATTTTACTACGTAATCCACAGCCACCTTCAAAGGCTCTTCGGGAAGAGAGGGGTTCTTCGTTCCTTTGAGGGTAGTCTCAAGCCAGATGAGAGAAGCGTCTGTGGAAACGTTCAGTATCTCAATCTTGAAGTAGCGATAGTATCCCTCGTGCTCGATGGTTTGTGTGTTTGTTTTGCCTTTATCCGCGTCGAGAGCATCTACGTCAACGAACTCAAGGTCTTCAAAGGAGTGTATCTCTGTCCAACCGGGTCCGGACAGACTCTTTGTAACGTTAGAGCCATAGAGCTTGCCGTACGTCATGTGGCACTCGCCAACGTTGAACCAAATCTCAGCGAGATTAGTTGGATGTTCAAACTCCAAAACAATTTTGCCGAGAACTAATTCTCCGTTGCCCTTGGGGAGTCCTCCGCTCTTGAAATAGTTATAATCGGGAGAACCGGCTGAAAAAGCCACGCCGTCAAAGGCGTAGTAGATGGATTTTTCCTGTCCCATATCTGTAATTACGTTGACAGGAGAAAGCTGGACAGGCTCGTTGGGGTCAATCGCCGAATATGTGAAGGTGATTACGTTTTTGGTTGTATCGGCGTCGAGGACAATGGATTCAGAGTCCTTGTCAGCCGCGAAACCGTAGATTTCGATTGCTCTTTCGACCACAGTGTCGCCGACAAAGGCCTCAACGCTCTTGGAATCTGCGATGGGGTTGCCGTTTTCGTCAACGTAGTTTACCGTGCAGACAACGGGCGTTGCTTTGGGGGCGTCGATTCCCTTGAAGGAAGCTTCAAGCCAGGTCAGACCGCCCGGCTGGGAAAGACCGGTTACTTCGACCTTAAAGTAGCGGTATCCTCCGTTGTGTGAGATGGTCTGTGTGTTCGTTTTGCCCTTGCTTGAGTTGCTCGCGTCCACGGCAGTATAAACGAGGTCCTCAAAGGCGGTAAGCTCAGTCCAGGCGGTTGAATCGGGGTCGCTCGTTGAGTTGGAGCCGTAGAGCTTGCCGTGCTTCATATTACAAGCGCCCATATTAAACCAGATTTCCGTGAGGTTATACTCCTTGCCAAAGTCGAAAACGAAGCTGCCGAGAACGGTTTGACCGTTGCCCATGGAAAGATTTTCGCTCTTGAAATAAGCGTGCGCGCTTGCATAAGCCACGCCGTCTATAATTCCTTCTACGGGGTTGTCGCGGTTTTGGAGAGGAGTCATATTCGTAGTTACGCTGATGGGAAGGATTGCTACGGGTACGTCAGGGTCAGTCACCGTATACACGAAGGAGATCACGTTTGCCGTTTCATCAGCGCCAAGGGTGATGGTCTTAGAAGACTGGTCCACCGTGTAGCCGTCGATCTGGATTGCGGTTTCAGTAATTTCTTCGCCAACGTAGCTTGTTTCGAACCTTGGGCGCGAAACAGGCAAGCCGTGTACGTTAACGTATTCAACCACGTAATTTACAGCTACCTTTTCGGGCACATCGGATTTCTGGGTTCCCGTGAAGCCCGTTTCAAGCCATACGATGCTGCCGGTCTTGGAAATGCCGGTTACTACAAACTTGAAGTAACGGTAGTATCCGCTGTGTGAAAGGGCAGAAACGTTCAGTCTGCCGAGGTTTGCGTTGGTTTCATCTACAACGTCATACTCGATGCTGTCGAAGGTGTAAAGCTCTGTCCAATCGGATGCAGACGGTACGTCTGTGGTGTTGGAGCCGTAGAGCTTTGCGCTCGATACGTTACAAGCGCCCATGTTAAGCCAGATTTCTGTGAGGTTTGTAGGCGCAGAAAACTCAAAAACAACGCTGCCTATAGGAGTTGTTCCGTCGCCTGTGGTTGAAATGGGTCCGCTCTTGAAGTAGTTGTAGTTAGGTGCTCCTGCAGAAAAGGCTATGCCGTCTATGGCGTAGGTGACAGCCTTGGCTTCAACCATATCGGTGGTTGCGTTGACAGGATATACTTCAACCGGATCGCCTTGTACGTTCGGAGCATAGACGAAGATGATTGTGTTCGCACCGTCGATGAGTCTGACGGATTTGCTTTGTCGGTCGGGGTAAAAGCCGTCAACCGTGATTGCGGTTTCGGTTACCGTGTCACCGACAAAGCCTGTGTTGACTATCTTGTCGGGGGCAGCCTGTCTGCAGTCTTCATATTGATATTTTACGGTGTAACTTGCAGAAACGAGAGCACCGCCCTCTTTTGTTGCCGCCGTAATCTCAAGGATGGAAGAACGGTAGAGGTGCTTGGTGATTTCGATTTTGACGTAGCGGACGTTTCTTGCACCAAGACCGGTCTCGGTTACGTTGTATTTCAAATCACCGAATACTGAATCAATTGTACCCGAAACGTATTCGTATCCGGCATACGTTTCTTCGGCAGTATCGGTGTCATAGAGATCTTGATAGGAAAGAATCTGCGCATAGTTTTCGTTGTCCTCGGAAACGTAAACGTTATACGCGTCAACACCCATTTGACCCCAACTCGAACCGCCCCACTTGATTGTAAGCTCATCAAGCGTACCGGGCTCGGAAAGCTCGAATACGACGGAGTGTAGTTTTAAATCCGAGTTTGAGCTGTTGTATTGGTCAGACGTCCAATGGGTAGTGTCGTCACCGTCTACAGCGTTAGAAAAATAGTAGTTCTCAAACGAAGTGGTGCCGCTCGCGCTGTGATAGGTGAGTGTAACGGGGACTGCATCTGCCGCAAGCGCAGGGAAAGCGGCACAGGTCAGCACCGTTGCAAAAGCCAGTACAACTGCTAAAAGTCTTTTTGGGTTCATAGGTCGGTCTCCTTACAGTTAAAAGTTTCGCAAATTTTCCAAAAACCCCGCCGATTTGAAGAAACAGCCTTCTCACATTTAATGCGCGCGAGGTTTGTGTAATCTATTATATAGCAAAGCGACATTAATTTCAATAGAAAGAATATTGAATTTCAGTTAATATTGCAATTTGAGGGTGTGTTATGGTATAATTACACCGTCGAAAACAATAAAAGAGGTAATATAGATGAAAGAAGTAGAGTTTGGATACGGCAGAGGAAAGCTCGTCGGAAAATTCAAGGAAGAGGAGCTTTTGGGCGTCCTCACCTCACACATCGAGGAATACGAGCCCGAGCTTGAGGGCAGAGCGCTTGTAAGAAAGGCGCTTGACGAGCCTGTCGGCTCAAAGAAGCTTTCCGAGCTTGCAAAGGGCAGGAAAAAGGTGGTAATCATCGCCAGCGACCACACCCGTCCCGTGCCGAGCAAGGTGATAATGCCCGAGATGCTCGCCGACATCAGAAAAGGAAACCCCGATGCAGAGATTACCATTCTCATTGCAACGGGCTGCCATAGAGGTACTACCAAGGACGAGCTTGTGGACAAGTTCGGCGAGGAGATAGTCCAAAACGAAAATATATACATCCACGACTGCGACGACCGCGAGATGCTTGTAAACATCGGCACACTCCCGTCGGGCGCGCCCTGCGAGATAAATAAGATAGCCTTCGAGGCTGACCTTCTGGTAGCCGAGGGCTTTATCGAGCCACACCTCTTTGCAGGCTTTTCGGGCGGACGAAAGAGCGTTCTCCCCGGAATTGCCTCTCGCGAAACGGTAATGGGCAACCATTGCTCCGAGTTCATCGCCAACAAAAACGCAAGAACGGGAATTCTTGACGGCAACCCCGTCCACGAGGATATGCTCTGGGCGGCGCAGAACGCGAAGCTCTGCTTTATCGTAAACGTGGTGCTCAACGCCGAGAAAAAACCCATCTTCGCCGTCAGCGGTGACACCGTTCTGGCACACAAGAAGGGAACCGATTTCCTCTCGAAATACTGCGGAGTCAAGGCTTTGCCTGCCGATATAGCTATAACCACCAACGGCGGCTACCCCCTCGACCAGAATACCTATCAGGCGGCAAAGGGAATGACCGCAGGCGAGGCAACCGTTAAGGAAGGCGGAGTTGTGATAATGCTCTCCGAATCGGAGGACGGCACGGGCGGCGACCATTTCTTCAGGGTTTTGGCGGACAGCGAAACTGTCGACGAGGCAATGGACAAGGTGCTCGCAAGAGGCAGAAACCAAACCGTCCCTGACCAATGGCAAGCACAGATAATCCTTCGCGTGCTTCAGAAGGCAAGGGTCGTCTACGTTTCAAAGATAGACGACGAAACGGTCGAGAAAATGCACATGATTCCTGCCCACTCGCTTGACGAGGCAATACAAAAGGCAAAAGCGCTCGTCGGCCGCGATGACGCGACAATCACCGCCATTCCCGACGGAATAGCAGTTATGGTAAGATAACAAAAGACCGCCCGACTTGGCGTGATACTCTTATCGGAGTATCACGCCAGTTCTATTCGCCTTACGCCGAGTGGTATTCGCTTCGCGAGTTTTAGAGCGAATAGAATATCACTGTGAGGCGTAGCCGAACAATATCACTGCCCGAAAGGGCAATATCACTCTTTGCGAAAGCAAAGAATATCACTCATAGACAGCAGAAAAAGAGAGAGTCTTACGGAATTTTGCTTCCGTATGACTCTCCCTTCTGTTTTATCGCCAGCTTCGCATTTGTTTTACAAATGCATCGGGCTGCGCCCATACCCCTATCTTATTTCTCCGATAAGGACATCACCCATTTTCGGGCGGTCTTTTATTTGGGTCGGTTATTTTACGGTATAGAACCTGTCGAGAATATCCTGTGTGGTATCGGTGTTATAGCAGGAAATAACGACGTTTGCAACGTAACCGTCGCACTTTATACAAGCGAGCACCTGATAGAAATTAATTCCCATAAGCGAGCCCGTCAGTTTAGCACCGGCATAGCTGTTTTCACCAAGCTTCACGTCGATAAGCTCATAGGATACGTCGGTGCAGCCCGCAGTTTCGAGAGAGTTCTGAACGGTGGGCATAATGCCCGAAACAAAGCTCTTCATATTTGCGGTTTGAACCTCTCCGACGGCGGTGAGCTTTTCAAAGTTTATGTTGACGTTGCTTGAATCAACGGAATTCATAGCGTACATATCATAAACGACGGTCGCGTTTTTGAGATACTCCTCAAAATCATCGTCCAAAAGCTCCTGTGAATAGCCGTTAAGCTCGGCAATCTGGCTGTCGTCAAAGAAAACCCAGCTCTCTTCAAGCTTAACACCCAAACCGAGAAATGCGTTTTCATAGGTGTTGCCGACGACCTCACCGCGCGAAAATTCCTTTTTTTCGGTTTTGCCGCAGCCTGCAAAGCAGAGCACGAGCGCGAAAGCCAAAACTACTGCAAAAAATCTTTTCATAATAACCCTCCTTTTCATCAATTATAGCCTTTTCAAAAGGGCGCTGTCAATAAAAAATAAAAATATCAACCGAAAGTTAATGTCATTTTCCGATTGAAACCGAGCAGAAGATGTGGTAAAATGTTGGCATAAGCATCGAAAGGGGACTCAATATGCAAGATAACTTTAAAAACTATACCGTACCGATAAAGGAGATAACGCCCTATGCTCTGCAGGCTAATGCAGAGGGCTCGGTGCTTCTCGAAAACGACGGAACCCTGCCTTTTCGCGCAGGCGACAGGATTGCCGTGTTCGGGAGAATGCAGTCGCACTATAACAACAGCGGTACAGGCTCGGGCGGTCTTGTAAACAAGCCCTACACCCTGACCATATTTGACTGCCTTAATAACAACAGCGATATCGAGCTCAACCGTGAGCTTCGCGAGGAATACGTCGAGTGGCTCAAGGACAACCCCTACGACAACGGCCCTGCGTGGCCCGGACCCCCTTGGTCACAGGTCGAGATGCCGCTGAAACGCGAAACCGTTGAAAATGCGGCGAAAAAATCCAACAAAGCCCTTTTCATCATCGCGAGAAATGCAGGCGAATCCCGCGATAACTACATAGGCGACGGAAGCTACTTCTTAAGCCAGACAGAGCGCGAAAACCTACAGCTTGTCACCGAATGCTTCGACAAGGTCTGCGTGGTGCTCAACGTCGGTAATATAATTGATATGAACTGGGTGCGCGAGTATAAGGTGGGTGCGGTGCTCTGCGTCTGGCAGGGCGGACAGGACGGCGCACAGGCGGTTGCAGACATCGTCTGCGGAAAGCTCGTCCCCAGCGGAAAGCTCGCCGACACCATTCCCTGCGATATAAGAAAGCATCCTGCAACAGACGGCTTCACCGAGCCGATGGATATAGAGTATAAGGACGACGTGTTCGTCGGATACAGATACTTTGAAACCTTTGACCCTGATAACGTTATGTACCCCTTCGGATACGGCAGGAGTTACACCGATTTCGCGGTTTCAAGGATAAAATGCTTTGCCGACGAGGAAAATATAACCGTGTGCTTCTGTGTCAGAAACATCGGTGGATTCACAGGAAAGGAAACCGTTCAGGTCTACTACGGCAAAAACGGCTCCAACCGACCTGCGAAAGCTCTCGTTGCCTTCCAGAAGACAGGACCGCTTCTCTCCGGCGAAGAACAGGAGTTCAAGGTGTCCTTCAGGATTTCCGATATGGCATATTTTGACGAGGAAACCTCCCGCTTCGTGCTCGATGAGGGCGTGTATCAAATCTACGTCGGTACCGACGTCAGAAACGCATCGCTTGTTTTCGAGTATAAAAACGAAGCCGAAAAGACAATCTGCGAGTGCAAGGACACATTAAATCCCACGCGCGAGTTTATGCGTATGAAAAACGACAACGGCACACTCGCGTGGGAAAAGGTAGCCGTCAAGGAAAACTACGTCGGCGCAAAGCCCGAGGAGCTTGAATATACGGGCGACAGGTCAATCAAGCTCGCCGACGTCTACGAGGGAAAAAACACTCTTGACGAGTTCGTTGCACAGCTTTCCGACTTTGACCTTGCGTGCTTGACGCAGGGCGAGGGAATGAGCAGTCCCAAGGTGCGCCCCGGCACAGCAGGAGCGTTTGGCGGACTCACACAGCCTTTGAGAGATTTCGGAATCTCTGCAGCCGCCGTCTGTGACGGACCTTCGGGAGTTCGCCTCGAGGGCGGTATACAGGCGACAAGCTTCCCCGGCGGCACGATGCTCGCCTGCACCTTCAACCCCCAGCTTGTCGAAACACTCTTCAGGTTTATGGGAATAGAGCTCTTCAAGCTCAGAGTTGACGGACTTCTCGGCCCCGGAATCAACGTTCACAGAAGCCCGCTTTGCGGACGAAACTTCGAATATCTGTCCGAGGACCCGTATCTCACGGGATTTATCGGAAGCGCAATGTGCCGCGGACTTGCCGTGGAGGGAGTCAGCCCCACCCTCAAGCACTTTGCGGCAAACAACCGCGAGGAAAATCGCGTAAAGGTCAATTCTGTCGTCAGTAAGCGTGCGCTTCGCGAGATATATCTCAAGCCCTTCGAGATGATAGTAAAGGACGGTCACACAAGAATGATTATGACCGCATACAATCGTCTGAACGACGATTTCTGCTCGGCAAACTACCACCTCGTAACCACCGTACTGCGCGAGGATTGGGGCTTTGACGGACTGGTTATGACAGACTGGTGGCCCAACACCGCGCTTCCCACGATTGCGGAAAAATCCGACAGCAGAATAGGTCAGGTCGTTTCCCAAAACGACTTGTTTATGGTAAACAGGGACGTCCGCGACCCTGCCAAAAAGCTTGTAGAGGCGGTTAAAAACGGCGCGGTTTCAAGAGGCGAGCTTCAGAGAAATGCAAAGAACGTCCTCAGAGTTTTGATGAAGAGCCCGAACTTCAGGTGCTTTTTGGAGGGCGACGTTATAGGACAGCAACAGGATCTGTCCGCATCCAACGTCATATTCGAAACGGGAGCGCTCGCAAACGAAGAGGTGGCAACCTTTGACGTAGAGGTCGCCGTAAACTGCGGAGTCAGAATAACCTACTCCTCTCCTGCAGACTCGCTCACACAGATGCCCGTGGACTTTTTCATAGGCGGAAAAAGGCGCGGAACCTTTGCGCTGAACGGAACAAACGGCGAGGAATCGTCGGATATAATCCTGTGCTGGACCAACACCGGCAAAAACGACGTAAGCCTCACCTTCGACCCCTCGCTCGTAGAGGTAAAGAAGCTCGAGATAATCGTATAAAACCCAAAAGAAAAAGAGAGAACAAACGCGAAGTTTGTTCTCTCTTTAGTTTTGCATCAAATTACCACGAGGTCGAAATCTCCTGACCGTTCAGAAGTCTTTCGCAATCTGCGATAACCTTGTCAACCCAAACGGTTCTGACCTTGAAATCGGTGAAGCTGTCGTTGTATTTGATTATCGACTGACGGGGGTCGGACGGGCTCGGATAGAGCTCAAGCCTTTCGGTACCGCCCTCGTGGAAGGTGTAGGTTATAGTGAGGGTGGGCTCGCCGTCAGGGCGCTCGGTCGAATAGTTTTCAAGATAACAGCTAACGAGCACCTGATAGAGCTTCTGGAAGTTTTCGGTGTTGACGGTCTTGGAACCGCACTTTGCAAAGATTACGTCGTTTTCCTCGTTGTAGGTGATGGTATAGTTGTATTCCTTGTCGGGTGTTACGATATCCACGTTGCCCACGAGGTTTATGTGCGGAACGAGGAAGATGGTGGAAACGAGGTCCTGATACTGCGATTCAAGCCAGTTAACAGAGGAAGCAAGACACTTGAAGATAACGTCGTCGGTATCGTTCATAACGTAGCAATATTCGCCGTCAAGCTTTCCGACTGTAACGGTGAAGTTGCCCGAAGAGGAGTGAATTTCCGCAACGGAATAGGGGTTGTCAAAGCCGTACTGTCTGAGGGTTTCCTCGTCGGGAGAAAGCACCTCAACGACGTCTGCTGCCATAATAAAGAAGGACGTTAGGAAATCGTTTCCGGCAGTGAGGTCAAAAGGAGCGTTTGCAGGCGAGATAATCTGATAGCCGAAAATCTCCGCATAGGTGTCGTCCTCGTTGTCGGGTGTCGGCACGATGACAATCTCCTTGTCGCGAACCGAGCCCGAAAGCACGACCTTATCAAACGCGAGCTCAACGGTGGTGTCATACATCGGGGTAATCTGCCTGTCTACGTAGTAGAGCTTGCTCGCAAGAAGCCTTGAACCCACGCCGTTGTTGAGAAGATAAACCTTGTCCGAGTCCCCAAGCTTGCAGTAGTAGCCGTTTGTGGTAGGCTCGGCGTTGCCGATAATAACGGTGACGGTTTCGTCCTTAAACTCAATCGAAGCCGATGCAAGCGGCTCGTCAAAGCCGTAGAGCGAAAGGTCCTCGGGAGCTTCGGTGACAAGCTTTCTCGCGCTCAGAGAGGCATAGGTGCTTGCAAGCGAGTTCATATAGCTCTGTACAAGCCTGTAGCTGTCGAGCTCTTTTATATGGAAGTTTCCGCTGTCCTTGGGGGTCAGCTCAAAGCTTCCGTGCTGATTTGTGACGGTCATCTTCACGATGTCTGCCGCATTTTTCTCATAGACGTAAACCCTCTGAGAAGCAGGCATACTCGATGAATCGTCGGGAGCATCGGGAACAAACAGCACCGCTGCGAGCACGCCAAGTCCGAGAACAAGCGCTGCCACAAGGGTTATGAGGATGTATTTGAGCTGTTTTTTCATTACTTGTTTCTCCTGATAATCCAGATTGCGATACCTGCAACGAGAACGCAGACCGGAACGATGATATAGAAGAAAATTCCGATGGTTCTCTGCTGTGCAGAGGTCATATTAAGCGGATCTGCACCGAGGTCCTTGATGAGAATGTTGAGCTTTATCTCGTTTTCGGAAACCGAGTTGAAAACGTCAAGCAGATACTCGGCGTTTGCATACAAGGTTGTGCTCAGAGCGTTAGAGTCCGCCATAACGTAGGAGCCAAAAACGGTAACGGTTGAGGTAAGCTCGGTGATACCCGAATAGGTGGTGCGCTTTCCGATAACAGCCGCTTCAAAGGGGCCTTTTTCGGTCGCGTCCTCAATCTTCCAATCCTCCGGCGCGCCTTTTGGCATCGCAACAGCCGTGTTCGTGAAGGAGAGGAGAACCTCGGTGGAACGGTTGTCCTTTTCGGTGAATTCGGTGTACAGAGGAACGCTGTAGGGCGTTACAAGTCCCGTCGAGAGCGAAGCATACTTTGAGGAAAGCACCTCGTCGGCATAGGACGGAATGTTCATAAACGGATAACCGCTATAGTACTTGTTGGGGTCGGTTTCAAGAACTGTAGAGGTCGAAACGGTGATACCCCACTCCTTTGTGAACGCGTCAAGCAAGGGAGTTTCGGCGCGGTCAAACGCCGCAAAATAGAATACGTGGCGGTTGAAGTTTCCGTTGTTGTCAAGGAAAAGGTCAATCTTGTTAAGCTCCTCCGCGGTGAAATCAACAAGCGGAGCCATAATCAAGAGGATGTCGGTGTCCTCGGCGATGTCTTTCTGCGAGAGATTTATCTCCTCTGCCTCGTAGGCGTTCTGCTCAAGAAGTCCCACAAGACCTGCAGAAGAGGCTTCGTTGTGACCGGTGGTGTACTGAATCTTCACAAGGTCCTCAAGCGCAGTAACCATAATAGCCGAAGTGAGCTTCTTCTCTGCATCGAGGTATACCGTATAATCACTTGTGTTGATATAGAAAAGGTCGATGGCGTTGAGTATCTTGTATCTTCCCGTGTTTTCCGAGGAAATAATTATCTGACCCTGCAGAAGCTTTTCGTTCGGATATTTGCTGACGAAGGTGGGGTCAGCGAGGATGTCAACGTACTCCACCTCAACGTTATCCGAATACTGCTCATAGCGCTTTATCATTTCGTTTGCGGCGGGCAGATGACTCAAAACGTCAACGCCGTACTGGGCATAGAGAAGCGAGGTTTCGTCGCCGTAGGCAACGAACTCGTCTTCCTTTGCAAGAACCGAAATCTTGATTTTCTGGTCAAGGGCTT
Source organism: Oscillospiraceae bacterium (assembly GCA_045531755.1). GTDB lineage: Bacteria > Bacillota > Clostridia > Oscillospirales > Ruminococcaceae > UBA11540. The sequence goes on from JAZSEP010000022.1 coordinate 14,512, forward strand.
CGAGGTATTGAACGGTCTGCTCGGAGAAGGAGTAAACCGCGTTGTCGGTGATGTCAATTCTCAAGGGATTTTTTTCAACGAGGACGGTAGCTCCCCAGTTGAGAAGCACGACCATCACGATGAAGATTACCGTGAAGGCGGTAGCAAGTCCGCCGAATTTAAGTTTTCTTTTGTTAAAGCCTTTCATTTTGCTCGCCTCCCATCAGCTCCAACGCTTTTTCTCAAAGACGCGCACGGTCAGGAAAACGAACACCGCACACACCGACAAAAAGAAGATGATGTCGGAGAAGTTAATAACGCCGAGAGAAAAGTCGTTGTATCTTGTGTAAACCGAGAGGTTTTTGAGGATAGAAGCAACAAAGCCGTTTTTAACGGTAGTAGCCAGAGTGTCAACGAAGACCAGAACGAGCGTGACGGCAAATCCGCCGATAGCGGCAACCACCTGATTTTCGGTCATCGAGGAAACGAATGCGCCGATGGAGATGAGCGCAAGTCCCAACAGAAGCATACCCAAAAGGTTGCTGAAGAAGACCGACCACTCAAATCCGCCGAAGCTTTCAAGCACCAGCGCATAGATGAGAGTTATCGAAAAGCCGAGCGCAAAAACCGCAAACGCCGCAAGGAGCTTGCCGAAGATGATTCCTGTAAGCCCCACGGGAGCGGTCAGAAGAAGCTGTTCGGTTTTCTGACGCTTGTCCTCGCTGAAAAGACGCATGGTGAGAATCGGAATGAGGAACATAACGATTGTCTGCAACGAAGAAAAAACGAGCGACAGACTGGGCGTGAGGGAAGACACAGGGCCCAAATACAGGAAAAGACCTGCAAATAAATAGAAAACGGCAAGATAGATCCAACCGATAGGCGACGTGAAGTACGCCTTGAATTCTCTTTTGAATACAGCGGTCATTATCTGTTCGCCCCCTCGTCAGTAAGCTGCAGGAAGATATCCTCAAGGGTCATCTCGCTGCTTCGCATTGAAAGTATCGGGTATCCTCTGTCGGCAAGACGGGTAAATATCGCTCTGCGGATATCAACGCCGTTTTCTGCCTCTACGATATAGTCGCGTGTTCCGGGCTCTTTTTCGCCGAGCTGTTCAACCTTCGCAACACCGCCGATTTTGGTGAGAACGTTGTATGTATCTCTTTCGGGGCCGTCGATTCGAAGGATAAGCCTGTGGTCGCTCGACAGCTGTTTTGAAAGCCTGTCGGGAGTGTCGTCGGCAACGAGCCTGCCCTTGTTTATAACGATAACGCGGTCACACACCGCCTGCACCTCAGGCAGAATGTGCGAGGACAGAATAACCGTGTGGTTTTTGCCCAGATCCTTGATAAGATTGCGGATTTCGATAATCTGATGAGGGTCAAGACCGACGGTGGGCTCGTCAAGGATAAGCACCTCGGGGTTTCCGACCATAGCCTGCGCAATGCCGACACGCTGGCGGTAACCCTTCGAGAGATTTTTAATGATGCGGTTGTATACGTTGTCGATTTTAACGACCTTGCAGATTTCCGCAAGGTGTTTTTTTCTGTCCTTGTTTACGCTTTTGAGGTCGCACACAAAGTCAAGATAATCCTTGACGGTCATATCAAGATACAACGGCGGCTGCTCGGGCAAAAAGCCAATCTTTTTCTTTGCGGCGATGGGGTCGTCAAGCACGTCGACACCGTCGATGGTAACACTGCCCTCGGTAGAGGACAGATATCCCGTGATGATGTTCATCGTGGTGCTCTTTCCCGCACCGTTAGGACCGAGAAATCCGAGAATCTCTCCGCGCCTGATGGTGAAGGACACGTCGTCCACTGCACACTTTGTGCCATAACGCTTTACGAGGTTTTTAACTTCAATCATTTTTCGTTTTCCCTTCGTGAAATATGGGCTAATTTTACCATGTTTTTGTGAATATTATATGAAGTAGGTTTAAACTTGCGATTATCTATAATATAATACTACAAAACTTCACTTATGTCAAAACAAAACTATTGATTTTTTGTAGGTTTTTGTGCTATTATGGTAAAAATTAGTGTTGTAATTTAAGGAGTGATAATATGTTTAAGAATGAATATCTCAACAAGCTTTACGCTGAGGTTGAGAAGAGAAACCCTAACGAGCCTGAATTCCATCAGACCGTAAAAGAGGTTTTCGAGTCCATCGAGCCCGTTGTTGAAGCTCGTCCCGAGTACATCACAAGCGGTGTTCTCGCAAGAATGGTAGAGCCCGAAAGAATCATCAAATTCCGCGTTCCGTGGGTTGACGACAACGGCGTCGTACAGGTAAACCGCGGATTCAGAATCCAGTTCAACAGCGCAATCGGCCCCTACAAGGGAGGACTTCGTTTCCATCCTTCCGTATACGAGGGAATTATAAAGTTCCTCGGCTTCGAGCAGACCTTCAAAAACTCCCTCACCTCTCTGCCTATGGGCGGCGGTAAGGGCGGTTCCGACTTTGACCCGCAGGGCAAATCCGACGCAGAGGTTATGCGCTTCTGCCAGAGCTTTATGACAGAGCTCGTAAAATACGGGGGACCCGACACAGACGTTCCTGCAGGTGACATCGGCGTAGGCGCAAGAGAAGTAGGGTATATGTTCGGTCAGTACAAGCGCCTCAAGAACGAGTTCACAGGCGTTCTGACAGGTAAGGGAATTACATACGGCGGTTCTCTCATCCGTCCCGAAGCAACAGGCTACGGCGCGGTTTACTATACAGTTGAAATGCTCAAGCACTTCAAGGACGACATCAAGGGCAAGACCTTCGCAGTTTCCGGCTTCGGTAACGTTGCATGGGGCACAGTAAAGAAGGTAAACGAGCTCGGCGGTAAGGTAGTAACCATCTCCGGACCCGACGGATACATCTACGACCCCGATGGAATTTCCACCGAGGAGAAGGTAAACTTTATGCTCGAGATGCGCGCTTCCTGCCGCAACAGAGTACAGGACTATGCTGACAAGTTCGGCGTTGAGTTCTTCCCCGGTCAGAAGCCTTGGGGCGTAAAAGCTGACATCCTTATGCCCTGCGCTACTCAGAACGAGGTTGGAATGGCTGAGGCTGAGAAGATAGTTGCTAACGGCGTTAAGTACTACGTAGAGGTTTCCAATATGCCCACAACAAACGAGGCTGTTGCATACCTCAAGGCAAACGGCGTTGTCGTAGCTCCCTCCAAGGCAGTTAACGCAGGCGGCGTTGCAGTTTCCGGTCTTGAAATGAGCCAGAACTCCATGCGCTACAGCTGGACAGCAGAAGAGGTTGACGCGAAGCTCAAGATGATAATGAAGAACATCTTTGATAACTCCGTCAAGGCTGCAAACGACTACGGACTCGGCGATGACCTCGTAGCAGGTGCAAACATCGCAGGCTTCATAAAGGTTGCAGATGCAATGCTCGCACAGGGCGTTTGCTAAAATTAAAATCCGTTGTTTTATAACAAAACCCAAGCCGACCTGAAAAGGTCGGCTTTTCCATTTCAAACAACAGGGTTTTGGGGCAATTTTCTGTTGCTAAATCGTGGCAGATATGGTAGAATTATACTATAACATCAAACACAAAGGAGAGCTACAATGAACATCTGCGTTTGCCACCTGTATGATCAACCACAGCCCTCGACCGACCTTGTTATAATTCCGCCCGAAAAAAGATATATGCAGGAGTGGGAGGCAAAGACCTTTCTCGAAAAGGCGGCGACCTTTGCGAGCAACCACGGGGTCTACACCCTTTCTCCTATGTTTTCTCTCCACGAGAATATCGCGGTTTGCCTCGTAAATCCGCAGGGCAGACCCTCGCTGATACAGCGCGCCTGCCACCTCTCTCCCGAGATAGCTTCGGCATATTCCGAGGCAGACAGGCTTTTCACGGTACAAACCCCGTTTGGCAAACTGCTCATCACGGTGGACGTCGATATCTATGACCCGTCGCTTGTCCACCTTGCCACAGAGGAGAGCTGTGACGCGATAATCGCGGTGCAGTACATACCCGACCTCGACTTTTCAAAGGAAAGGATACTCTTTGGCGCGTGGCGCGCATCACAGCAGACGGGACTTTGTGTGGTAAACGTCACAAATCAGGGACACTGCGTAACCGCACCCTGTAAAAGCGCTCCCGACCCCGATAAACCGAACGGCTTTGAATCGACGTTTGACGACAGACTGCCGTTCTGTGCGACGATAAACAAGTAGGAGGGTTTGAAATGCTTGATGGACTTATGCTAAAGCTTGCAAAGGGCTTCTATAGCCCCTCCCGAATCGAGCGGGTGTTCGACAAGCTCCCCCTGCACTCCGTAAAGGCGGTGCCCGACCTCGAAAAGCCCGTGGTGGCGTCGATAAACTGCGAGTACAAAATCTTCGACACCCTCACCGAGTACCTCAAAAACCTCGACCTCTACTTTTCAAAGGCGGCGGCAAAGCACGCGGCTGTCGTGGTGCTTCCCGAGTTTTTCCAGCTCCACGCAATTTCGCTTGTCCCCGGCTTTTCAAAGTCGCTTCGCAAGAGCAAGAAAAAACGCCTCGAGGCATACGACCTTCTCAAGAGCCTCGGCGAAGAAAAACTGGACCTTCTAAACGAGATAACCCTCTCGGCTGTCGGCTGTTTTGCCGAGGTGTATTCAATGTACGTCATAGTAGGCGCAGGACTCACCTATAAAAGCGGCGGACTCCGCCTTCGAAGCTATCTCATAGACCGAAACGGCAAGATTTCGGGACATCAGGACAAGATGTACATCTCCGACGAGTGCAACGACTCCGAGCTCGTGCTGTCGGATAACCTCTCCGTGATGAACACCTACGTCGGCGCGGTTTCAATACTCAACGGCGGTGACGCGCTCGAATGGCAGTGCTATAAAAACGCTGTCGAAGCAGGAGCAAAGATTATCGCCGCACCGCAGGCTCTCCGCCAGAGCCACGAGCCCCTTGCCGCAATGCGCGACGTGCAGAGTAACGTTCAGTACTACTATGCCTTCGGCATAAAATCCTGCCTCATCGGCGGCGACGAGATAGGACTAAAATATAAGGGCAAGGGCATTATCACCGCACCGTTCAAGATGACACCCAATATGGACGGTCTGCTCGCAGCTGCAAGCCACTCCGAAAAGGGAAGCGTCATCTGCGCAGAGCTTGATATGAACGCTCTCGAAACCTACACCGATTTCTATACAGGAAAGTGATATAAATGGCAAAAACTGCTTGGAAAGCAGGAACACTCCTCGCTCCCGTACCGCCTGCGCTGATTTCTTGCGCACATAACGGCAAGGATAATTTAATAACTATCGCGTGGACGGGAATTATAAACTCCGACCCTGCAAAAACCTACATCTCAGTCAGAAAACAGCGCTATTCCTACGACCTTATCAAGAATAGCGGTGAGTTTGTAATAAACCTTCCCTCACAGCATATAATCCGCTCGGTCGACTTCTGCGGAGTCAAAAGCGGCCGCGAGGTCGATAAATTCTCCGCCTGTAAGCTCACCCGTGAAAAAGCCTCACAGCTAAACTGCCCGATGGTAGCGGAAAGCCCCGTGAGTATCGAGTGTAAGGTCACGGATATCGTCGAGCTCGGCACCCACGATATGTTCATCGCGGACATCGTCGCCGTGAACATCGACGAGAGATATATCGACGAAAAGGGCAAATTCCATATCGAAAAATGCGCCCTCGCCGCCTACGCCCACGGCCAGTACTTCGCCCTCGGCAAAAAAATCGGCTCCTTCGGCTACTCGGTCAAGAAAAAACCCAAAAAAAAAGCAAGAAAGAAATAGAAAAGGCGGTTGGCATACGCCAACATCTTTTAGGTTTTGTTAAGGGTTTGAAAACCCGTTTACACAATATGTCCTATTGCG
>JAZSEP010000100.1:0-11024 GCA_045531755.1 Oscillospiraceae bacterium
GAGGACGTTGTTGAGATGATGCTTGCAGGCGCTGCTGCCGTACAGGTAGGTGCCGCAAACCTTGTCAACCCCTACGTTTGCCGCGACATCATAAACGATTTACCAAAGGTTATGGAAAAATACAGGATAAATTCACTTGAAGAGATTATAGGAGGCGCAAAATAATGGGTAAGGACGTTATAGTGGCTTGTGACTTCGCAAGCGCAGAGCAGGTTTTCTCTTTCCTTGACAAATTCACAGGAAGAAAGCCCTTTATTAAGATTGGTATGGAGCTTTTCTATGCGGAAGGACCGAGCATCGTAAAGGAAATCAAAAAGCGCGGACACAAAATCTTCCTTGATTTGAAGCTTCACGACATTCCCAATACCGTTAAAAAGTCTATGGCGGTTTTGTCTAATCTTGACGTTGATATGACAAATCTCCACGCAGGCGGAACTATTTCAATGATGGAAGCAGGACTCGAGGGTCTTACCCGTCCTGACGGAACAAGACCTTTACTCATAGCTGTTACACAGCTTACGTCCACTGACCAGGAAAGAATGGAAAACGACCTTCTCATAAAAGAGCCCATTGACCGTGTTGTTATGCACTACGCTCACAACGCAAAGGTTGCAGGACTTGACGGTGTCGTTTGCTCACCCCTTGAAGCAGGAAAGGTTCACGAAATCTGCGGAAAGGATTTCGTTACGGTTACTCCCGGTGTCCGCTTTGCAGACGGTGACGTCGGCGACCAGAAGCGTGTTATGACTCCTGCAGAGGCTAAGAGAATCGGTTCTGACTACATCGTTGTCGGCAGACCGATTACCGCTGCAGATGACCCTGTTGCAGCATACAACCGTTGTGTTGAAGAATTTTGCGACTGATTAAAGGAGATATAAAAATGGAAAGCTACAAGAGAGAATTTATACAGTTCTTGGAAGGCGCAGGAGTACTTAAGTTTGGCGACTTCACTGCAAAATCCGGAAGAAAAATCCCCTATTTTATAAATGCCGGCATGATAAAAACAGGAGATGACATCGCAAAGCTCGGCGAGTTTTATGCGAAAGCCTATACACAAAGGCTTGGCGAGAAAAAAGCAGTTCTCTATGGCCCTGCATACAAGGGAATTTCACTCGCAGTTTCCGCGGCAGTTGCGCTTGCAAAGAACGGCCTTAACGTTCCGTTCTTCTTCAACCGCAAGGAAGTGAAGGACCACGGCGAAGGCGGCGTGTTCGTTGGATACGTACCCCAAGCAGGTGAAGAGGTTGTTATCATTGAGGACGTTATCACAGCAGGAACAGCCATCCGCGAGAGCATGGAAATTCTTTCACACCTTGAGGGAGTAAAGGTTGCGGCTACGTTCATTATGGTTGACCGCAAGGAAAAAGGACAGGGTGAAAAGGGTGCAATGCAGGAAATCGAGGAGCAGTTTGGTTTCCCCGTATACTCTGTTGTTGACGTATACGATATCATTGAATATCTCGAGGAAGACCCCAAAAACCAGGAAAACGTTGACAGAATAAAGGCTTATCTTGCCATCAACGGAGCAAAAGCCTAAACTTACAGAAAGGCGGACCGAAATGAGAAGTCTTATCAGTATTCTTGACCTTAGCGTTGCCGAGATAGACGAGCTTGTGGCAACCGCTAACGACATTATTGAAAATCCGAAAAAGTACAGCGAAATATGCAAGGGCAAAAAGCTCGCGACACTATTCTTCGAGCCCTCCACAAGAACCCGTTTGAGCTTTGAGGCGGCTATGTATGAGCTTGGCGGAAACGTAATCGGTTTTTCCGAGGCGCAGAGTTCTTCTGCCGCTAAGGGTGAAAGCGTTGCCGACACAGCAAAGACAATCTCTTGCTATGCAGATATCATTGCTATGCGCCATCCCAAAGAGGGCGCTCCCCTCGTTGCCGCAAACAATGCTTCGATACCCGTCATAAACGCGGGTGACGGCGGTCACAACCATCCGACACAGACACTTGCGGACCTGCTCACTATATATCGCGAAAAGGGCCGTTTTGACAATCTGACTATTGGCTTCTGCGGTGACCTCAAGTTTGGCAGAACCGTCCATTCGCTCATCGAGGCTATGTCACGCTATGAAGGTATAAAGTTCGTACTTATCTCCCCCGAGGAGCTAAAGGTGCCCAGCTACGTCAAGAACGAGGCTATTAAAAAACGCGGTATTCCCTACAAGCAGACAACCAATCTGGAGTCTGTTATGCCCGAGCTTGACATACTTTATATGACAAGAGTTCAGCGCGAGCGCTTCTTCAACGAAGAGGATTATCTCAGACTCAAGGACAGCTATATTCTCACACCTTCGAAGCTTAAGGACGCCAAAGACGACCTATGCATAATGCATCCGCTGCCGAGAGTGAACGAAATCAGCGTAGCTATTGACAGCGACCCTCGTGCTTGCTACTTCAAGCAGGTGCTTAACGGAAAGTTTATGCGCATGGCTCTTATTCTCAAGCTGTTAGAGGAGGCAGGCACACTATGAATATAGATTCCATCACCAACGGTGTAGTTATCGACCACATCTCCGCAGGAAGCGGTATGCGTCTGTACGAGCTTTTGGGGCTTGAACAGCTTGATTGCTCCGTTGCGATAATCAAAAACGTCAGCAGCAAGAAACTCGGCAAAAAGGATATCATCAAGATTGATGCCGACATCCCCGTGAACTTTGACGTTATCGGCTTTGTTGACCCGAAGGCTACCGTGAACGTAATCCGTGACGGAAAGCTCGTTGAAAAGCTCAACATTAAGAAGCCCGAAATTCTCACAAACGTAATCAAGTGCAAAAATCCCCGTTGCATCACCTCTGTTGAGCAGGAGCTTGACCATGTTTTCAAGCTGACCGACGAGAATGCATATCGTTGTATCTATTGCGAAACAAAGGCATAAAAAATATGAAGCTGTGCAAAAAAGCGCAGCTTCATTCTTTTTGCGGGCAAAGGTTTTTTATCATCATCGGCAGGTTGTCGGGAGTCACGGTTTTCAGGCTATACAAATCACAAAGTCTGTCGCAGATATCCTTGTTTTTCTCTCCCATACCCACGTCTACTATCATTATTCTCCCCTGTCGGCTCAAGGTGTCCGAAAAGTCAGCTACCGCCGTATGTATTCTGCATTCCGCGCCATTGTCCGTGTCGTCGCCGACGGGAACGAGCAGTATGTTATACGCGGTTTCCTCTCTGCAGACAAGGTTTTGTATCATTTTGAAAAGCTCCAGAATGCCGAGCACTGCAAAAAAGGATATGAATATCCAGAATATACCCTCTGCCAAAACAAGCACCTCCGCAATATGTGTTTATCTCATAGTATGAGAAAACGCGAGCGGAGGTGATTTTATATTTCGGGGAATCTTTTGACTATCTGCGCAAAAAAGGTAACGTAATACGGAATTATAATAAAAGCCGGGAGTATCAGCGCACAAAGCGGAAGGAGAAGGGCAAGCGTTCCAAAGATATATCCGCCTTTTTGGTTTACAAGCTGTCGGGAGCTTCTCACTGCTTCTGAAATCCGCATCTTGTCGTTTATCGCCATAAAATATGGAGTTGCAGAGTTTTTGAGGGCAATCAAGACGAACAAAACAAGGAAAAGCACCGCGCCGCCTATGCCAAGCATCAAGAGATTTCTGATGAAGATGTCCGTTATTTCGTTATAGGGCTGTGCTTTGAGCCAAGCCGCCAACGAAAAGCAGACTGCTGTTGGTAGCATTGAGAGCGTTGCGGTCAGAAAAACTCGCAGAAAAACGACTGCACCCACGAAAACACTCTTGAAATACCTTTTCGGTGTTGAGAAAAAATAGAACAGTTCCGAGGCCTTTGGCTTGTTATCAAGCTCCAACCCCGCGCACCAACGCATATACCCCATCAGCACGGGTCTTGCGGCAAAGAGTGAGATTATCCCCGAGCACAAAAGCGAGGGTAGCTTTGGCAAAAACAAATACGGCAAGGGTAATACCGCTATGAACAGCACCGCAACAAAGGTTATAAGCGATGCAGACAGCCATCGGCTTTTCAGCAGTAGTCTTGCCGTTTTTCTCACAAAATCAACTCCAACAACGATTATTCATCTATATCATTGTCAGAATAGTCCTCTATTATTCTGTACGGGAGCTTGTGGTAGACCTCAAAGCCCTCGTCGCGAAGCCACATTTCAGGTGTCATCAGCACGGTAAAGCCCATTCCGTTTTCAACAACCCAATCGTAATAGTTCTGTCTTGGGAGAGAAAACTGTGACAGAAGGCTCATAATAACTCCGCCGTGCACCACAACTCCTGCATTAGTTATCTTGTTTTTCATCATGTCGTGAAAGATTATTTCGAGCGCCTTTTTGCATCTCGCATTGAATTCGGTTGTGCTCTCGCCGTTTGGTGCACGACCGCCGTTTTCCTTACCTTCCACAAACTTTATGAACTCGGGCTCGGTCTTTAGCTCTGAAATCTTCCTTCCGCTGAAGTCGCCGAAGTCAAATTCCTTTAACTCGTCAATCTCCTGTCTGAACGCGTCGGGGTAGATTATATCCGCAGTTTCCTTGCAACGTGCCATAGGGCTTATGTAGAGCTTTTGTATCTTAGGATAGTCAAACTCCTCAACGAGCTTTTCAATCTCTTTTCTTCCCTCTTCGCACAGGGAAAGGTCATCCCTCTGGCCCATAAATCTTCCTTCGAGATTTCCGCTTGTGAGCCCGTGTCTTATCAGATGAATTTTGTAGGTGAGCATTTTTTGTATTCCTTTCCGATGTCAATCCAAAAATTAGGAAAACTCCATTTATTTTTGACCAAATTATCGTCAAGCAATTTGGTCAAAACGACAAATATCTGCAAAATAGTCATTTTACTATTTACAAATCCAAACCGCCGTACTATAATAATTTATACACTCTGTATTATTCATATTGCCTTGGTATAGCCGTGTCCTGCATGGCTATATTATTTGCACTGTTTTATCCATATAAGTATAGCACAGATGTGTACTAAATTACAATGAGTTTTTTTACAAACTTCTGGAGGACGGCAAGAATGCAGGCGGATTTCCCGAGAGTTTTGACTCTCCTTCGCAAAGAAAAAGGAATAAGCCAGAAAAAAGCAGCAGCAGAGCTTGAGATTTCTCAGGCTTTATTGTCGCATTACGAAAAAGGCATTCGCGAGTGCGGTCTTGATTTTCTTGTCCGCGCGGCCGACTACTACAACGTTTCCTGCGATTACCTTCTCGGACGTTCACCTGAAAAGGACGGTTCAATCATTTCGGTCGAAGATATTCCCGAGCCCGAAACCGTGGGCAAGGAAAACGCGCTCAAGGGCAGTATGGTTCCCGTTCTCAACAAAAAACTCATTTCAAACTCCTTGAATATAATCTTCGACATACTCAGACGCTCAAACAGCAAGGAAATGACCTCTGAGGTTTCAAGCTATCTTATGCTTTCGGTGTATAAGGTTTTCCGATATATGCACAGCTCTAACCCCAAAAACGACAAGAACTTCTTTAACGTTCCAAAGGAATCCTTCTCGCTTTTGACCGCTTCTGCTATGAACAACTGCGAGGCAGAGCTTGTAGAAACCTCAAAGTCTGCTGAGGATGAGGGGTTTGTAATGTCCACCGACGGCATTTCAAAGGCTTATCCGCTGTTTGCTTCGTCGCTTTACAACCTTGTTCAGAACTCTGAAAACAAGATACTCGGCAAGAAATAATTCAAAGCACCCAAAAGGGTGCTTTTTTATTTTGTATTTTATCTTCTCACTCTGCATATATTCATACTGATTGGAGTTGATTATATGAAGATTGATTGGACCCGTTTGCTAACCTGCCTTCTTATTCCACTCTCCGTAGGTGCAGTTTCGGGCGTTATTTCAGGTGGAGGTATGGACAGCTTTGGCAGTATGGTAAAGCCTCCGCTTTCGCCGCCTGGGTGGCTTTTCCCTATCGTTTGGACAATTCTCTTTATACTTATGGGAATTGCATCGTATCTCGTTATCTCATCAAATACTGAAAAGAAAGACGTGGTGCGTGCACTTATATTCTACGGCGTGCAGCTTTTCTTCAACTTTTTTTGGTCGATTATTTTCTTTAACCTCGAGTGGTATCTTTTCGCTTTTATATGGCTTGTTGTACTGTGGATATTGATAGTTATTACGGCTGTTTTATTCTACAGAATTTCAAAGCCTGCAGGATATCTGATGATTCCGTACATAGTGTGGGTTTCTTTTGCAGGGTACCTAAATTTTGCAATATATCTACTCAACAGATAGAGCGGTATTTTTTACCGCTCTCACTTTTTTGTTGCATTAGCGGTGCATTATTTGGTATACTTGAAGCAGAACGATACGGAAATGGTGATGAAATGAAAAAGGGTAAACTTTCTCCGCGCTTTTGGACAGCTCTGATAATCTTCGGTCTTACAGGACAGATTGCTTGGGTTGTCGAAAATATGTATTTCAACGTCTTTATCTACAAGATGTTTCAGGCAAGCCCTGAAGACATCTCTGCTATGGTTATGGCTTCGGCTGTTGCGGCGACCCTGACCACAGTTTTTATCGGCGCACTTTCGGACAAGGTGGGAAAGCGAAAGCTTTTCATCTGCGGCGGATATATCCTTTGGGGAATATCTATAGCAAGCTTTGCTTTAATACGTGTTGACGTTATCAGTGCCATGTTCCCGATGACAGCCTCTGCGGCCTCTATCGGTGTTTCTCTGGTTATCATTATGGACTGCGTTATGACGTTTTTTGGCTCGTCGGCAAACGACGCTTGCTTTAACGCGTGGCTCACCGACGAAACTCAAAACTCGGGCAGAGGTGCCGCGGAGGGCATTAACGCGATGATGCCGCTTGTGGCTATTCTTGCAGTTTTCGGCGGATTTATGGCTTTTGATCTGGACAAGTCGGAAAGCTGGACCGCAATATTTTTGATAATCGGCATCACGGTTATCGTCATTGGCGTTCTCGGTCTGTTTCTCATCAAGGAAAGTGTTGAAAAGCTTCCCGAAAACAGTAGTTTTTTCAAGAACATTATCTACGGCTTCAGACCCTCTGTAATAAAATCAAACGGTATGCTCTACATAACCTTCTTGGGCTTTGCGGTGTTTGGGATTTCGATACAAATCTTTATGCCGTACCTCATCCTGTACTACAACGTTTCACTCAAAATGGACGATTACGTTTTGATTATGGCTCCCGCGATAATCATAGCTTCGGTCGTAACCGCCTTCTACGGCAGGGTGTATGACAGAGTGGGCTTTGGCGCTTCTGTTGTTCCCGCTCTTGTTGCTCTTTGCACGGGATACATTGTTCTGTTTTTCTGCAAGGACACAGCTTTCGTATTTATCGGTTCGCTTTTGATGATGTGCGGATATCTGAGCGGTTCTGCGGTTTTTGGTGCTATGATACGTGACCGGACTCCCGTTGGAAAAGCAGGAATGTTCCAAGGGTTGAGAATCTTTTCACAGGTACTGATTCCGGGTGTTATCGGCCCTGCAATCGGTGCGGCGGTACTCAAAAACGCAGAGATGATTGTAAACGACGACGGAACGAGCTCGTTTATCCCCAACGAAAATATCTTTTTAGCGGCACTTATCGCAATAGCAGGTCTTGCGGTTGTTCTTGTTCCTCAGTTTATTTTGCTTAAAAAGGAGAACGCAGATGAGCGTTAGACTTTATACAAAAGAAGGTAAAAATCTGTCTGCTCAGCCGTGGAACGTCTATCCGCGTCCGCAGATGAAAAGGGATTCTTTTCTTTGTCTAAACGGCGAGTGGGATTTTGCCGTAAATGAAAGGGTGTATACCCACAAAATACTTGTCCCCTTTGCTCCAGAATCGATTCTTTCGGGAATTGAAGAGGTGTTTTCGGACTACGACACTCTTTGGTACAGAAGAGAGTTTGAAATCCCAAAGGATTTTATAAAGGACCGTGTGATTTTGCATTTCGGCGCCGTTGACCAGAAGACCGAAGTGTTTGTAAACGGGGCTTTTGTGGGGCATCACGCGGGCGGATATCTCCCCTTTTACTTTGACATAACCGACCTTTTGAAAGAGAAAAACGTCCTTGAGGTTTCGGTTTCGGACACACTTTGCGACTTTGTCCTGCCATACGGAAAGCAGTGCAGAAAGCGCGGGGGTATGTGGTACACTCCTGTGACGGGCATCTGGCAGACGGTGTGGCTTGAAAGTGTACCTGAAAGCTACGTTCAAAGGCTGAAGACAGACGTCACCGAGAGCGGTGCTGTTATACGTATTTTCGGAGCGGACAGTGGCATAGTAACCGTCAGAATGCCTGATGGAGAGTGCGAATTTCCCGTTATCGACGGAACTGCAAAAATCGACGTTGAAAGCCCAAGGTTATGGTCGCCCGAAGACCCCTATCTCTACTATTTTACGGTTGACACGGGTTGTGACAAGGTGGAGTCGTATTTTGCTCTGCGAACCCTGGAAATTCGTGAGATTGACGGAATAAGGCGTCTTTGTCTAAACGGCAAACCATACTTTTTCCACGGTCTTTTAGACCAAGGATATTGGAGTGACGGGTTGTTCACCCCCGCTACAGAAAAAGGATTTGAGGACGATATTTTGGCAATGAAGGCTCTCGGCTTTAATATGCTGAGAAAGCACATAAAGATTGAGCCCGAGCAGTTTTATTATGACTGTGACAGGCTCGGCATGGTAGTATTTCAGGATATGGTGAACAATGGAAGATACTCCTTCTTCAGAGATACTGCACTACCTACCGTTTTCCTCAAAAAGCTTGACGACAGGCTTTTGCACCGCGACAAAGAAACGAGAAGGCAGTTTGAGCTTTCTATGTGCGAAACGGTCGAGCATCTGTACAACCACCCTTGCATATGCTACTGGACTATATTCAACGAGGGCTGGGGACAGTTTTGTTCAAGTCTGATGTACCGAAAGCTCCGTGAGCTTGACAGCACGAGATTTATCGACTCGGCTTCGGGCTGGTTTTCCGGCGGAGAAACCGACGTTGACAGCAAGCACGTCTATTTCAAAAAGGTCAAGCTTGCGGCATGCAAAAAGCCCCTTGTTCTATCGGAATTCGGCGGGTATTCCTACAAGCCCGAGGGACACGTTTTCAACACCGAAAAAACCTACGGTTACGGAAAGTTTGAGAGCCGCGAGGAGTTTGTTTCGGCTTTCAGAAGCCTCTATGAAAACGAGGTGCTTCCGTTAGTGGAAAAAGGGTTGTGCGCGGCGGTATATACTCAGGTTTCCGACGTTGAGGACGAAACAAACGGACTACTAAGTTTCGACCGAGAAATACAAAAGATTTTACCCGAAGAATTTGTTGATATTTCAAAGAAAATGTGCGAACTATTATAGCAAATTGTTCCCTTAAACGTTAAAAGGATGTGTAGAAATTCTACACATCCTTTTGTTTGTTCGATGGTGGGTTTTGGGCCAACTATTTAAGCTCGACGTCCCAGTCGTTGAGGTAACGGCGGAGGATTCCAAGGTCTTTGTTGTTAACCTTGCCGTCGCGGTTGACGTCGGCTGCGAGCTCAACAATGTCTACTTCCCAATCGTTGAGCCAGCGGCGAAGCACGCCAAGGTCCTTGTTGTTGACCACGCCGTCGTTGTTGATGTCGCCCGAAACGTACTCGACCACTGTGACCGCTGAGTTTTCAACCGCAAAGCCTACGTTGTTCATGCCGTAGTCATATACGTCCTCGGGGTCGTAGGTTACGGTGATTTCGGTGGTTCCTGCCTTTGCGGTGTCCTTTACTTTGAAGGTCAGAAGTGCGACCGTGCCGTTTGTGGTGTTGTTGTCGCTCAAAACGTCTTCCCAAAGTACTGAAATCGGGTTGTTTGTGACAGCACCAAAGGAGGTGCCTGCAAAGTCTTTTTCCTCGATGCTTACAAGCTCGAGAACCTCTGCGTCGTAGCCTATCTTGAGCTTCAAGCTTACGATACCCACGTTGTTCCTTGTGGAAACGGCTACCGTGAAGGTCTTTCCTACCGTTGCAGTCGTGTCTTCAACTGTGAAGGTTGGGGCATAGGGGTCTCCGACGTCTCTTGTTTCTCCGCACTCGTTGCAGGTTGCATCATACTCGTTGTCATATACGTGAGCATTAGCTTCTCGAAGCGCACCGCAAACGTTACAGTTTGTATCGCAAGCGTTATCGTAGGTGTGGTCTGTCTCGCGAACTGTTCCACACTCGTTACAATCTGCGTCGCAGTCGTTGTCATATACGTGGTCGCCAACCTCACGGGTTGCGCCGCAGACGTTACACTCTGTATCGCAGGCGTTGTCGTAGGTGTGTTCTATCTCGCGAACTATTCCGCACTCGTTACAATCTACATCGCAGGTATTGTCATAGGTGTGGTCGGGAACTTCCCTCGTATCACCGCATTCATTACAATCTGTGTCGCAAGCGTTGTCGTACTTATGAGTTATTGTGCGAATCGCTCCGCATTCATTACAGCCTGTATCACAATCGTTGTCGTAGATATGGTCGGAAACTTCTCTCATATCACCGCATTCATTACAATCTGCGTCGCAAGCATTGTCATATACGTGGTCGCCAACCTCGCGGATTGCGCCACATACGTTACATTCTGTATCACAGGCGTTATCGTAGGTGTGGTTTCCTTCACCGCAGAAATTATAGTGCCAGGTCGCATTTGTAAGATTGGTGTTGCCAGAGCCTATAGAAATTTGTTGTTTTTGAGTTTCTGTGCCTGTGTAGTAAACGTTGGTGAGGGAGGAGCAATTTCTAAACGCTTCGTCTCCTATTGTGGTTACGCTGTCAGGGATGGTGATGCTGGTGAGGGAGGTGCAATATCTAAACGCATAGCTACCTATCGAGGTTACACTGTCGGGGATGGTGATGCTTGTGAGAGAGGTGCACCAATAGAACGCCCTATCTCCTATGCTCGTTACGCCATCAGGTATCGTTATACTTGTTAAAGAACTACAACCAAAGAACGCACTATCTCCTATACTCGTTACGCCATCAGGTATCGTTATACTCGTTAAGGAATCGCAATGAGAAAACGCACTCCTTCCTATATCCGTTACACTATCAGGTATCG
>JAZSEP010000032.1:0-3178 GCA_045531755.1 Oscillospiraceae bacterium
CGGCGGTTGGCGACGGAGCCTCGTCGTATGTTGAAGATGAAGAATCCGATGCGGTAGTAGTCGGCGGTGGCTACGTTGCCGAGATAGTAGCCTTCTTCGTCGGGGTCGTCGTTGATCTTCTCGGGCGTGACTTTCAACTCGCTTGCCTTGAAGATGTCGTGCAGGAGATTATACCATCGGTTTATATCGAAAGGTGATTGGAAAGTATTTCTTAATTGTTCGGAGGTCATGGGGTACATTTTTTGTCTCTCGCAAAGGCGTAAAGTTCGCAAAGTTCATTATGAATGTTAGCGTTCTCGGCGTCTCTACGAGCTATTGTTAATACTTAATTTCTGTTGACTGTTGACTGTTGTCCGTTGTCATAATAAATGTTTCTGATATTATTATTTGCGGGTCGGTTGTGTGGTTTGTTTGTTGTTGTTTGTTGTATGTGTGGTATTCTTTGATGAGTGTCTCTATTTTTCTGAGGAGTGTGTATTCGTCTTGTTTTATTTTGAGACGGTCGTTTTTGTATTCGCGTGCGAGTGTCTTGAGGTGACGCGGGAGTTGTGAGTATATTCCTTCGTTGATGTAGGTGATGAGCGTGGTGCAGTGCTTGCGTAGTTCGTCGTCGGTGGTTATCTGCATTATGGTGCGAAGGAATTTGTTGGCTTCCAAAGAGCTTTTGTCTAAGTCGTTGCGGTTTGCTGATGTGGTGTCGGCGGCTTCGACGTATTCTTTGGTGTAGAGTTCTAAGGCTTTGTTGACGTGATTGTAATGTGAGGCGTTTTTGTCGAATGGTATCGCTTTTTCTTGTGGCGTTGCTTTGAGGTAGCTGACGGCTTCTAAGAAGTCGATGGCTTGGACGCCTTTGTCGTCGGCGAGGTAGAACTCGGTCTTGACATCGGAGGAGATAAAGACTATTGTTTTTGGGTCAACAGACAACGGACAACAGTCAACAGACTTCGTTGTCGACGCTTGTGTTTGTTGAGACGTGTCAACAACCTCTTGTTTATATTTCATAGGTGTTGTCGACGCTTGTGTTTGTTGAGACATGTCAACAACCTCTTGTTTATACCTTATAGGTGTTGTTGACGCGTCTCTACAGAGGCGGGTTTTCATGGGGAGGTTTTTTATCTTGTGGTATAGTTTGCGGTTGGTGTTGTAGAGTTCGCGTACTTCGCGGAGGAGGGCTATCTTCTTGTCGATGTTGTCTTTGACGGTGTTGTCGTACATCTTGAATTGTCTGACGATTTCTTCTTTGGAGTATATCTGCGCATCTTCGCCGAAGGCTGAGTGGAAGCCTTGCAGTTTGAGGAGGGCGTTTTTGTAGAGTTGTATCTCGTTGTCGCCCTGACGTGAGGGGTAGAACATATAGTTGTAGATGTGTTTGGCTTTGGAGCCGATACGGTTGACACGTCCGATGCGTTGCATGAGGCGGGTGGCGTTCCATGGGGAGTCGTAGTTGATGATGACGTTGGAACGGTGCAGGTTGACGCCTTCGGCAAGGACATCGGTGGTGATGATGATATTGTATCTTTTCTGGTCGATGGCTTCGTTGGCATCGAAGTTCTCTCTTATGTCGGGTGTTAGCTTGCTGCGGTTGGTGGCACTGACCATCAGGACATCGGAGCGGTGCATCTCGTTGGTGAGTCGGTCGTAGAGGTAGTTGAGCGTATCGACGCTTTCTGAGAAGAGCACTAACTTGCCGGAATGGTTGATGTTGGTGTTGAAGAATTCTTCGTTGAGTTTCTTGCTGAAGAGGTCGTATTTAGGGTCGTCGTGTTCTTGAGCCCATTCGTCGTTGAGGTGTTCGAGTATTTTCTTGTCGTGTTGTAGCATGGTAAGGAAGATGGGTTCAAAGGCGTCGGCGGGATATAGTATGTCTTCTTTGAGGTATCCTTTGGTGATGGCGTGTTCGATGATTTCGTCTAACTCCATGCCTTTGGCTTGCAGTTCCTTGACTTTAAGGTCGGGCGCTATGATGACTTTGTCTTCTTCGAACATCTTGATCATGTCGTTGGTGATACGCAGCAAGGTGGCGAGCGATTTCTTGAAGGCGTAGAAGCTGCTTTCTAATCGTTTGACGGTGTGGACGCGATAGATTCCGGCGAGGCTCTGACCGATATGCTCGGCGTTTTTGTATTTGCTCCGGAACTGCGGTTTGAGAAATTCTATGGCACGATAACGTGCGAAGTGTATCTTCTCGGTGAGTTGTTTCAGCGTCTCATAGAAACGTCGGCTTGTGTCGGCGTCCATGATATAAGTGAGTTCGTTAGGTGGCAGTATCTTAGGGAAGCTGATGCCTTGCTTGTTGATGTCGGCGAGATAGTCGGGGTCGTTTTCGATGTTGTTTCTCGTGCGTCGTACGGTCACCTTGTCGATGACTTTGTTACGTATTTTGTCGTATATCTTATCGACTTTGGCTGTTATGTCGGTCTTGTCTCTTTCGCGCATCAGTTTGTTATATTCCTGGATGAGGGGCGAGAAGAACGCCTTGAGATTTGGTATGCCGTCGATGGTGCAGCTCTGGCTGTTCTGGAAGAGCAGCAACAGATTGAGAAGATCGTCGGGACGGTTGTTGAGGGGTGTTGCCGATAACAGCATGACTTTCTTTGCTGTGCCGCATGATGTTGAGTCTTTGCGGCGTTGGGATTTGCATATTTTCTGTAGCTCGTCGTATTTTCCTGAGCTGTCGCTACGGAATCCGTGTGCTTCATCGACGATGATGAGGTCGAATTCTTCTTTACTTTTGTATTGGTCGCGTCCTTCGAGTATCTTGTAGAGGCTTCCGTTGGTGATGAACTGTATTTTGTTTTTTATGCCGAATAGTTTGAATGTGTTTTTCCAGTTGTCGTCGAGCGCTGGCGGATAGACGACGAGTATGTTGGTGTTTTTGCCGTTGGCTTCGACGAAGCGTTTTGCTATCATGGTTGCTATCATGGTCTTGCCGAGACCTACCACGTCGGCGAGGAAGAGTCCGTTGTGTTGCATAAGCATCTGATAGCCTTGTATGACGGCGTCTTTCTGGTATTTCAAGTCGATGACGCCATCGGGGAGCTGTAAGGAGAAGTCGTCTTCAACCTGGTCGCCGAAGGTGTCGATGAGGATTTTGATATATAGTTCGTAGGGTGTGAGTTGGAGGCTGTCGTCGCCGAGGTAAGTGCCGTTTCTGAATTTGTTGAGGTCGTCGGCTGTT
>JAZSEP010000020.1:0-12464 GCA_045531755.1 Oscillospiraceae bacterium
AGAAGTTTCGAGTCTTACTAACAGTACAGGACCGTTCTTAGCTGCTTCCTTCGCTTCGTCTGCAGTGAAATAGATCGCACCGCACGCAGCGCCTGGAGAAGCTGCAAGACCTGTAGCCACTGGCTTGGAAGCCTTTAATGCCGCTTCGTTGAACTGTGGGTGAAGAACGGCGTCGAGCTGCTTCGGTTCTACCTTTAAGATAGCTTCTTCCTTTGTACAGAGGCCTTCTTCTACGAGAGCAACAGCGATTCTCAGTGCAGAAGCAGCTGTTCTCTTGCCGTTTCTTGTCTGGAGCATGTAAAGCTTTTCATTTTCAACAGTAAATTCCATATCCTGCATATCTCTGTAGTGATTTTCGAGCTTAGCACAAACATCCTTGAACTGAGCGAAAGCAGCAGGGAATTTTTCTTCCATCTGAGCGATAGGCATTGGAGTTCTAACGCCGGCAACAACGTCTTCACCCTGAGCGTTTGTAAGGAATTCACCCATAAGACCGGGTTCACCTGTTGCAGGGTCACGTGTGAAGGCAACACCTGTACCACAGTCGTCACCCATGTTACCGAATGCCATCATCTGTACGTTAACAGCGGTACCCCAAGAATAAGGAATATCGTTGTCACGGCGGTATACGTTAGCTCTGGGGTTGTCCCAAGAACGGAAAACTGCCTCTACTGCGCCCATGAGCTGTTCCTTGGGGTCGGAGGGGAAGTCTTTGCCGATCTTAGCCTTGTACTCAGCCTTGAACTGACTAGCGAGCTCCTTGAGGTCCTCTGCTGTGAGGTCAACGTCCTGAGTTACGCCCTTCTTCTCTTTCATCTCGTCGATGAGCTCTTCGAAGTACTTTTTACCAACCTCCATAACGACGTCGGAGTACATCTGGATAAATCTTCTGTAGCAGTCGTATGCCCAACGTGCATTACCGGACTGTGCTGCCATTGTTTCAACAACCTCTTCGTTAAGGCCGAGGTTGAGGATGGTGTCCATCATACCGGGCATGGAAGCTCTTGCACCCGAACGAACGGAAACGAGAAGGGGGTTCTCCTTGTCGCCGAACTTTTTGCCGGTGATGCCTTCCATCTTGTCGATGTATTCCATGATCTCTGCCTGGATATCATCGTTGATTTTTCTTCCGTCCTCATAGTACTGTGTACAAGCCTCAGTTGTTACTGTGAAGCCCTGGGGAACAGGAAGACCAATGTGGGTCATCTCTGCGAGGTTTGCACCCTTACCGCCGAGAAGCTCACGCATGTTTGCATTACCTTCGGAGAAAAGGTAAACAAATTTCTTGCTCATTTTACATATACCTCCTGAAATTTATTGCATCTTTTAAAAACGTATTCTTGGTGTCGGTACACATACAGACACATTATACAGTATACCAAATATTCACAAAATTTTCCATAGAATTTTCAAAAAATTTTTTGTGCCGCGCAAAATTGTGATTTATCACAAAAAGGGTATCTCTGTTTGTAGGGTTTTTAACGAATTTTTGTGCTTTCACACCGTTTTTGCAATTTTGGGCGCGGTTTGCAATTGACTTGTGACGTTTTGAGTTATATAATTTTAGAAGGGGGCGATATTATTGAGTAACAACAGCTTGGAGCTTTTAGAGCTTCGAAACCGCGAGAGAATGCGGATTATTGAAAAGCATCTTGAAAACGGCGTGGAGTTTTTCTGCACCGACGGCATTATGATTGACGACTCCGTAACAATAGGAAAGGGTACCGTCATCCTTCCGGGGACTATTCTCCGCGGAAGCACCGTCATCGGCGAGGGCTGTACCATCGGTCCGAATTCGCTGATTGAGGACAGCACGGTGGGTGACAACTGCAGGATAAACGCTTGCCAGGTTTACAAATCAAAGCTGCACTCGGGCGTGACGATGGGCCCGTTCTGCCACATCAGACCGAACACCGAAATCCTTGACGACGTACACATAGGTGATTTCGTCGAGGTCAAGAACTCGGTTATCGGAAAGGCTACGCACATCGCGCATCTCACCTACGTGGGCGACAGCGACGTGGGCGAGAGGGTGAACTTCGGCGGCGGAGTTATCACCGTCAACTACGACGGCAAGAACAAGTGGCGCACCACCGTCGGAAACGATGCATTTATCGGTTGCAACTGCAACCTTGTGGCTCCCGTTACCCTGGGCGACGGATGCTTCACGGCGGCAGGCTCGACCATCACAGACGAGGTTCCTGCAGACGCGCTCGGTATCGCGAGGGCAAGGCAGGTAAACAAGCCCGACTGGGCAAAAGGCAAAAGGAAGTAGGATATGACCAAGGAAACCACCTGTTGTTTTACGGGGCACAGAAAACTGTATAAACCCGTGGAGGAGCTGATTCCTCCGCTGAAAGCAGCTATTGACGATATGTATTCGCGCGGCGTGAGAAATTTTTGCTGCGGCGGTGCCCTCGGCTTTGACACCCTTGCGGCGCAGATGGTTCTGGAGCTGAAAAAGACCCACGACGACGTCCGTCTTGTGTTGATTCTCCCCTGTCCCGAACAGGCAAACCGTTGGGCAGGTCGGGATATTGCCGAATACGAGAGGATAAAATCCCTTGCGGACGAGGTTATCATCACAAGTCCGCATTATACCTCGTTTTGTATGCACGTCAGAAACCACCGGCTCGTCGACGAGAGCGCATACTGCATCGCATACCTCGTTGTCAACAAAGGCGGCACAGCAAATACGGTTAATTATGCCGCACAGCAGGGAATTAAAACGGTTAATATAGCATAAAGAAGCGACCCACACGGATGTGTGGGTCGCCGATTTTTTTGTAGAGGTGGTTTTATCTGATTCCGAAGTTTTCGAGGACGTAGTCCATATCCTTGTCGCCTCTGCCGGAGAGGTTTATGAGAATTGAGCCGTGGTCCATCGTCTTTGCGAGCTTCATACCATACGCGACAGCGTGGGAGCTCTCGATTGCGGGGATGATACCCTCAAGGCGCGCCAGTTTATAGAACGCGTCGATGGTTTCCTCGTCGTCGATGACGTCGTATTTGACTCTGCCAATCTCCTGCAGGAAGGCGTGCTCGGGGCCTGAAGAGGGATAGTCAAGACCGCTTGCAACCGAATATACGGGAGCAGGATCGCCGTTTTCGTCCTTGAGCATTATACTATTAAAGCCGTGCATTATGCCCTCGGTGCCGTACTTTAAGCTTGCGGCGTGGTCGCCCATCTTGGGTCCTCTGCCGAGAGGCTCGATGCCGTAGATATCAACGGGGTCGTTCAAGAAGCCCGAGAAAAGACCCATCGCATTGGAGCCGCCGCCGACACAAGCGACGATTGCGTTGGGAAGGTGTCCCGTCATCTCGACAAACTGCTCTCTTGCCTCGATACCGACGACGCTCTGGAAATCGCGGACCATCATCGGAAAGGGGTGCGGGCCGAGAACCGAGCCGATGCAGTAGATAGCGTCGTTATATTCTCTGCTGTACGCGTCGAAAGCCGCGTCAACAGCTTCTTTTAAGGTCTGGAGTCCGTGGGTTACCTCGACGACGTTTGCGCCGAGAATCTTCATTCTTGCGACGTTGGGAGCCTGTTTCTTTATATCAACAGAGCCCATATAGATGTCACATTCGAGTCCGAAGTATGCCGCAGCGGTAGCAAGCGCAACACCGTGCTGACCTGCGCCTGTTTCGGCGATTACCTTCTTCTTGCCCATATACTTTGCAAGAAGCGCCTCGCCCATACAGTGATTAAGTTTATGCGCGCCCGAGTGATTCAGGTCCTCGCGCTTTGCATAGAGCTGTACCCTGCCGCCGAGGGCGTCGGAAAGGCGTTCAAGGTGGGACACGGGTGTGGGTCTGCCCTGAAATTCTTTTCTTATTCTGCGAAGCTCGGCGATGAACTTTCTCGACTGGCAGATGGTGAAGTAGGCTTGTGTAATCTCCGCCATTGCCGCCTTGAGCTTATCGTCGACGTACACTCCGCCGTATCTTCCGAAGTAGCCGTCTTTATCGGGGTAGTTATTAAAATATGTTTCAAAATCTACGTTATTAAGTTTCATCTCAAAATTCTCCTTTTAATTTTTGGTGTGGATTATTTTGAGTTGCGCCATCGTTTTGTTAAAAGCATAGTTAACACTTCCAAATGAAATTTAATAAATTGTAGCATTATAGCGCGGTTTTGTCAAGTTTTAAAAGGACGGAGAATGCTCTCCGTCCTTTCGTGGTTTTAACTGACAAACAGTTTACGCTGTCTTCTTGTTTTTGGCTCTGACAATGAAGACGAAGCCTGCGAAGAGCAGAAGCGCAACAGCCCACATTGCGATACCGCTGACGAGTCCGCCAAGGGTTGCGCAGAGGCCTGCGACAACGTAGGATACCGTAGCGATTATTGCAACGGTCGCCGCATACGGAAGCTGTGTGTTGACGTGGTTGACGTGGTTACACTGTGCACCTGCGGATGCGAGGATGGTTGTATCCGAGATAGGCGAAATGTGGTCGCCGAACACCGCACCGCCGAGGGTTGCGGAAACTGTGATTATTGTGAGTGTTCCGCTGCCGCCGAGGATTGTTACCGCAATCGGAACGAGAACGCCGAAGGTACCCCAGGAGGTTCCTGTTGCAAAGGCGATACCGCCTGCGAGTATAAAGAAGATTGCAGGGAACAAGAACTGCGGGAAGTTGCTGTTTGCGAGGTTTGCTTCAACAAATGCCTGTGCGTCGAGGTATCCGCCCTTTGCACCCATAATGCCGGAGATAGACCAAGCAAAAGTGAGGATGAGGATAGCGGGAACCATTGCCTTGAAGCCGTCTGTGAAGCTCGAGGTGATTTCCTTGAAGGAAACGACCTTCGCGCACATATAGTAGATGGAGATTATTACGAGTGCTATTGTAGAGCCGATAGCCAGCGACATTCCTGCGTCACAGTTGGAGAACGCTTCGATGACGTTTGCCGACTGGAGAGTGGTGTCAATGAGGCCTGTATCCCAGTTGTAGAAGAATCCGGTATAAATCATACCGCCGATACAGCAGAGAATGAGGATAATAACGGGGATGATGAGGTGGCGGACCTTGCCTTTGGGGTTAGCCTTGACCTCGGAGGAGCTATCCTCTGCGTCCTCGGAGATGCCTGCGTGAAGGTCGCCTGTTGTTTCCGCTATATTCTCACAGCGCTTCATCTTGCCGAAGTCAAACTTCAAGAAGCAGAGTGCGAACACCATTATAATGGTGAGAAGAGCGTATACGTTGAAGGGAATGGTGCTTATAAACACCATAAGTCCGTCGCCCTCGAGCTCGCCTGCAACCGCTGCCGCCCAAGAGGAGATGGGAGCGATGATACAAACGGGAGCGGCAGTAGCGTCGATTATGTACGCGAGTTTCGCTCTGGAAACCTTGAACTTATCTGTAACGGGGCGCATAACCGAGCCTACTGTGAGGCAGTTGAAATAGTCGTCGACGAAGATAAGACAGCCGAGCGCGGAAGTAGCCGCAAGAGCTCCGCCTTTGGATTTAATCTTCTTTCCTGCCCACTCGCCGTATGCCTTTGCACCGCCCGATTTCTGCAACAAAACAACGAGTATTCCAAGCACTACGAGGAAAACGATAATCGTGGTGTTGCCGCCGACCTTTTCGCTCATTACCTGGAAGAGTGTGAACAACGCGTTGAGAACGTCACCGCCCGTGTACATCAATGCTCCGACGAAGATACCGAGGAACAGAGAAACGTACACCTGCTTGGTGACAAGTGCCAAGATGATAGCGATAATTGCCGGGACAAACGCCCAAAACGAACCTACCATATTGAATCTCCTTTACATAAAAAATAGGTCACGGCTATTATACCGTGGCC
The DNA here is from genome assembly GCA_045531755.1 of Oscillospiraceae bacterium. GTDB lineage: Bacteria > Bacillota > Clostridia > Oscillospirales > Ruminococcaceae > UBA11540. Next base: position 5,807 of record JAZSEP010000020.1, read on the forward strand.
TTAAAGTTACAGGTACAAATAGCTCTCCACCGATTTCGGTGACAGTCGTGCCGATGTTATCGTCACGCCCGAAGAAAAAGGCTTGGGACGCCCTTCCTTCTCGGCAATCGCCCCTTTACCACACCGAAACCAAAGTCCCTATCGGTGCTTATCTTGACGACTGCGCCTCTATCTTGTTACCATATTAACACATTGTTTACAAATTGTCTACTGTTTTTTACAGTTTACTAAGCTCTTCGACGGTTTTTTCGACGTCGGCAAGGCGGTTTATTATTTTATCGACCATAACGGTTTTGGGAATTATCGCGTTTTTATTAGGGTCGAAGAGGATTGTATAGATTCCTGCGTTGTTTCCGCCCCTCATATCGTTTAAAACCGAGTCGCCGATGATGACGACCTCGTCTTTTTTATAGTCGCCTATCGTTTCAAAGACCTTGTCGAAGAATTCCTTGTGGGGCTTGTCCACGCCAACCTCGTCGGAGATGAAAACGCCGTCGAAAATCTTATCAAGTCCCGAAAGAGCGAGCTTTTTGTGCTGTGCGACGGCTGTGCCGTTGGTGACGGCGTATTGCTTATAGCTTTGCCTGAGCTTCAAAAGCGTTTCCTTGCCGTCCTCGAAGAAGAAAAAGTATTCGCCGAGGTAGACCTGATAAAGAGAATTCAGCTTCTCGTAGTCGGTGTAGGCTATGCCCTCGGTCTTGAAAAATTCCTCGAACCTGCCGTTTAGCACCTGCGGTTTCGTCCACTTACCCTCGGCAAGCTCGTTCCACATTCTGTGGTTTATCGCAGAATAGCGCGCCACCATCTCGTCGGTGGTGTTTTCGCAGATTGAAAGCTCCTTGAAGCATTTTTTGATGGCGTAGCTCTCGGACTTCTTGAAGTCGAGAAGCGTCCCGTCGATATCCCAAAGAATTACCTTTATCATAAGCTTCTCCTTTTGAAAAATCCCCGAGGGTTGCTCGGGGATTTTGGTGTTTAGTTGAGTCTGTATTTTTCTTTATATGCTCTGTATTCGCGGCGGAAGTCTTCGTTTTCGGGGGCCTTGAGCTCGTGGAGATACTCGTGCGCCTCGAATTCGTTTTTATCAATCTCGATGAGGGCAACCGCGATGTTGGAGCAGTGGTCGGAAACTCTCTCGTAGTTTGTGAGCAGGTCGGAGAGGATAATTCCTGCATCGACGGTACATTCGCCCGCTCTGAGTCTTTCGATATGGCGGGTCTTGATAATTCCCGTAATCTTATCGATTGTCTGCTCGAGGGGTTCGACCTTTTTCGCAAGCTCGAGGTTATTTTTATCAAACGCCTCGACGGTCAAATCAAGGATTTCCTGAAGCGCGGAATTGAGCACCTCGAATTCCTTGAGCGCCGCAGGAGAGAAGACAAGGTTTTTATCCTTCATACCCTGTGCCGCGTAGGCGATATTTATCGAATGGTCGCCGATACGCTCGAAGTCGCCGATTGTATTGAGGAGTATCGAAATCTGCTTGCTGTCGGCGTCGGAGATATCCTTACCTGCAAGCTTTACCAGCGCCGTACCGAGCTTGTCCTCGTAGTTATCGAGCTCGTTTTCCTCCTCGAAGACGTTTTCAAACGCGGATTCGTCGAACTCGGCCATAAGTCCGATGGATTTCATAACGGCTGCGCTTGCCCTTTTTGCCATCTCGGCGGTTTTGTTTTTACACTCGCCGATAGCGATAGAGGGTGTCGCGAAAAGACGCTGGTCGATGAAGGTGAATACCTCTTCCTTGTCGTTGTCGCGGATAACCTTGTTCGCAAGCTTGACGAGAAGCTTCGAGAAAGGAAGAAGAAGGAAGGTTGTGACCACGTTGAAGATACTGTGGACAACCGCGATTGCAAAGGGGCTGACAGAGTCCTTCAAGAATTCGAGCGGGAATATCATATTCACGCCGTAGACTACTACCATTGCAAAGAGCGAGCCGATGATATTGAAGCTCATATGTATTGCCGAAACGCGCTTTGCGTTTTTGTTAACGCCGATACTCGACAGAAGCGCGGTAACGCAGGTACCGATGTTCTGTCCCATAATTATCGGGATTGCCGTGCCGTAGGTTACAGCACCTGTGAGTGCAAGAGATTGCAGAATACCGACCGAAGCGGCGGAGCTTTGAATGATACCCGTGAAAACCGCACCGACCAGAAGTCCTAAGATGGGGTTGGAGAACATTGTGAGTATCTGTCTGAACTCGGGGACGTCTTTGAGCGGGCTTACCGCATCGCCCATAAACTCCATACCGTACATCAAAACGGCAAAGCCGATGAAGATTGTTCCGAGGTCACGGCGTTTTTTCTGCTTGGACACCATCATCATTATAATACCGATGAAGGCGAGGATTGCCGAAAAGTTCTCGGGCTTTAAGAGGTTCATCCAGAGGTTGTCGCTCTCGATTCCCGCAAGGGACAAAATCCACGCGGTGAGGGTGGTTCCGATGTTTGAACCCATAATTACGCCGACGGTCTGTGAAAGCTGCATAACGCCGGAGTTTACAAGTCCGACGAGCATTACCGTTACAGCCGACGAGGATTGAATTGCAATTGTAATTCCTGCGCCCAAAAGAAGACTCTTCAAGGGGTTTGAAGTCATCTTTTTGAGCATCGATTCCATCTTGGAGCCTGCGACCTTTTCAAGTCCCGAGCTCATTACGTTCATTCCGTAGAGGAAGAAGGTCAGACCGCACAAGAGTTTGATTACGCCAAATACTACCGCGTTCATACTTTTCTCCTTTTTATTTTTCCCGCCCGAAGCCCTTCGAGCCCATTCTTTTCCATTTTACTATTCTATTTTAGTATAAAGGATTTTCCTTTTCTCTGCAAGAGGTTTTTGGAAATTTCAATTTTTTACACAAAAACCGCTTTAGCGCAAAAAAACATATCTCGCATATTGCCATAGAGGGTCGAAAAATTTCTCGGAAAAGGAAAATATTTTCGGTTTTTTCGTTGCATTTTGCGGTGCAATTTGGTATCATAGAACTAATGATTTTTTGGAGGATTTTGTTATGACACCCTACATTACCTACAGCTATGAAAATTTGAAAAAATTCTGCTGTGACGCGTTTGAGCGTTTCGGTTTCACAGAGGACGAGTGCAAAATTATCACCGACGTGCTTCTGCTTTCCGACCTCTACGGCATCGAGTCACATGGTATGCAAAGACTTGTCAGATACCACAAGGGTATCGAAAAGGGTCTTATAAATCCCAAGGCAAAGCCCGAGGTTGTGTTTGAAACTCCCGTTTCCGCTGTTATCGAGGGCAACGACGGTATGGGTCAGCTCATCAGCCACGAGGCTATGAAGCTTGCTATCAAAAAGGCAAAGGAAAGCGGTGTCGGCATCGTTACCGTCAGAAACTCCAACCACTTCGGTATCGCAGGCTACTATGCAAAGATGGCTTGTGACGAGGGTCTTCTCGGTATGGCTATGACAAACTCCGAGGCTATTATGGTTCCCACCTTTGGCAGAAAGGCTATGCTCGGCTCTAACCCGATTGCTATCTCTATGCCTGCAGAACCATACCCCTTCTTCTTCGACGCTTCCACAACCGTTGTTACACGCGGAAAGCTCGAAATCTACAACAAGCTTGAAAAGCCCCTTCCTCAAGGCTGGGCTATTGATTCCACAGGTGCTGAAAGCTCCGACGCGGGACGCGTTCTCAAGGACATCGTTTCCAAGGAGGGCGGCGGAATCCTTCCCCTCGGCGGAAGCACCGAGCAGAACGGAAGCCACAAGGGCTACGGCTACGGTATGTTCTGCGAAATCTTCTGCTCCATCATCTCGATGGGTCTTACCTCCAACCACACACATATCGGCGGCAAGGGCGGTACCTGCCACGGCTTTATCGCTATCGACCCCAAAATCTTCGGCGACGCAGAGGCTATCAAGGAGCACCTCTCCACACTCCTTCGCGAGCTCAGAGAATCTCCCAAGGCTATCGGTGCTGACAGAATCTACACCCACGGCGAGAAGGAAATCTTCGCTATGGCTGACCGTCTTGAGAACGGCATAGCGGTAAATATCAACACAGTCGCTGAGATGGCTGACCTTTGCAACTATCTCGGTATGGACGTTGAAACCTATCTCGGCAAGGAAGCTACCGAGCTGACAAACAAAGAAAGTTCCTACAACTAAGGAGTGTTGAATATGGATATCAAACAAATCGCACTTGACAAGCACTACGAATGGAAGGGCAAGATTGAGGTCGTTTCCAGAGTTCCCGTTACAAACAGTATGGAGCTCTCCACCGCGTACACCCCCGGTGTTGCACAGCCCTGTCTTGAAATCCAAAAGGACGTTGACCTTTCCTATGACCTCACCCGTCGTTCCAACCTCGTTGCAGTAGTTACCGACGGTACTGCTGTTCTCGGTCTCGGCGACATCGGACCTGAGGCCGGTATGCCCGGTATGGAAGGCAAATGCGCTCTCTTTAAGGCGTTTGCTGACGTTGACGCGTTCCCGCTCTGCATCAAGTCCAAGGACGTTGACGAAATCGTCCGCACCGTATATCTTCTCTCCGGCTCCTTCGGCGGTATCAACCTCGAGGACATTGCCGCTCCGAGATGCTTTGAAATCGAAAGAAAGCTCAAGGAAATCTGTGACATCCCCGTTTTCCACGACGACCAGCACGGTACTGCTATCGTTGTTGCGGCGGCTGTTCTCAACGCCTTGAAGGTTGTTAAGAAGGACATCAAAAACGTCCGCGCGGTTATCAACGGCGCAGGCTCTGCAGGTATCGCTATCGGCGAGCATCTTCTCCGTCTTGGCATCGGCGACCTCGTTTTGTGCGACCGCTTCGGCGTTATCCACAAGGGCGCTGAGGGTATGAATCCAGCGCAGGCGGCTATGGCTCAGAAGACAAACAAAACTAACATCACGGGCGTGCTTGCAGACGCTATGAAGGGCGCGGACATCTTTATCGGTGTTTCTGCTCCGAACTGCGTAACTCCCGAGATGGTTTCCACAATGGCAGAGGGCGCTTGCGTATTCCCGATGGCAAACCCCGTTCCCGAAATCACTCCCGACCTCGCAAAAGAGGGCGGTGCGGCGGTTGTCGGCACAGGAAGAAGCGACTTCCCCAACCAGATAAACAACGTTCTCGCTTTCCCCGGAATTTTCCGCGGTGCGCTTGACGTTCGCGCCTCCGACATCAACGAGGAGATGAAGATGGCAGCTTCCTACGCTATCGCTTCCCTCGTTTCCGACGAGGAACTAAACGCCGAGTATATTCTTCCCAAGGCGTTTGACGAGCGCGTTGGAAAGACCGTTGCTGCGGCAGTTGCTAAGGCTGCTATCGACAGCGGCGTTGCAAGAAAAGCGTAAAGAAAGGAAAAAGGTGGTGGCTGTGCCACCACCTTACTTTATAGTTATGAGCAGAATGGATGCCTCTCCTTTTATGGAGATTGAGGGCGAAAAGCCTCTGGAAAACCTTGTGACCGACGGCGGCTTCTGCGGAATTTTCCGCACCGTCGCTTGCATCGGCGACAGTCTTGCTTCGGGCGAGTTTGAGTCTACAAACCCCGACGGTAGTACGGGCTATCACGATTTCTACGACTACTCCTGGGGTCAGTATATGGCCCGTATGGCAGGGTTTAAGTGTATTAATATGTCCCGCGGCGGCATGACCGCCAAGGAGTATATCGAAAGCTTTGCCGAGCAAAAGGGCTACTACTCCCCCGACCTTAAGGCGCAGGCGTACATCATAGCGCTCGGCGTCAACGACCTTCTGTACTCCAAGCCGTTTATTGAAATCGGTTCTACAGACGACATCTGCAAAGAGGACTACACCAAAAACGCGAAGACCTTTATGGGCTACTACGGACAGATAATCCAGCGCTACAAGGAAATTGAGCCCGATGCGAAGTTCTTCCTTGTGACAATGCCGTATTATTCTAACGCCTGGGGAGATATTGCCGAAAAAACCGAGCTTCATCACCGTGTGATTTGGGAGCTTGCAGAGTTTTTCGATAACTGCTACGTCATCGACCTCTATGAACACGGCCCTGTATACAGCCCCGAAATGAGAAAAACCTTCGGTCTCGGCGGACACCTCGCCCCGACGGGTTATATGCTCTTTGCAAAGATTTTCCTGTCTTATATCGACTACATTATCCGCCACAACTTCAAGGACTTCAAGCAGGTCGGACTGATTGGCACAGGACTTAAAAAGCTGTAAAAAGTCTTTACTTTACAACAAAAATCCTCACGATATTTCGTGAGGATTTTTTTATATCTACGTTGTTGTTTGGTCGGATTTCTTTTTTCTTATAGCTTTTGTTATAAGTTTGTATAGTGCGATTAGACCACTAATCAGCAAACACAGAGCGTGAACACAAAAGGTAATCAAAAAAACCAACGGGAAAAAGCTGTCGGTTAGTAGTCTGATTGAAATATAGTACGCCGCAACATCAATCAGCGGTGGCAAAACGGCGGCAGAAAGGACGTATTCCGCAGTAGAAAGCTTGAAACGCTTTTTGAAAAATGGCTCCGCAACATAAACCACACCAAAAAGAAGTGCACAAAGATAAGCAAACATAGTAACATGAGTGTTTGCACCAACAAAAAGGGCTACCATCGTAAGAGCGTATCTTATAACTGCAATACAAAGGCATTTAAAAAGTTTCATCCCCTCGCCTCCTTTTCTTTATATTA
>JAZSEP010000033.1:0-8956 GCA_045531755.1 Oscillospiraceae bacterium
GCTTGCAGGAAGAGTGAACGGCGCAAAAACAAGCCTTTCTTCGATGTTTGAAGCTGTCGGCGAATACGGTGCAGGCAAAATCACCGAAGAAAAACTACGTGAATATGAGTGCAAAACCTGCCCGACCTGCGGCTCCTGCTCGGGTATGTATACCGCAAATTCGATGAACTGCCTGACTGAAGCTCTCGGTATGGGACTCAAAGGCAACGGAACGGTTCCTGCCGTTTACTCCGCAAGAATTGAGCTTGCAAAGCACGCAGGCATGGCGGTTATGGATGTCCTGAAGAAAAATATCCGTCCCCGTGACGTTATGACCGAAAAAGCATTTATGAACGCTCTGACGGTTGATATGGCTCTCGGCTGTTCAACAAACAGTATGCTTCATCTTCCTGCAATCGCTCACGAATGCGGAATTGAAATCAATCTTGATATCGCAAACAAGATAAGCGAAAAAACTCCCAATCTCTGTCACCTTGCACCCGCAGGCAGAACGTATATTGAAGATCTTGACGAAGCTGGCGGCGTTTATGCCGTTATGAACGAGCTTTCAAAGAAAAAACTTCTGAACCTCGATTGTATCACCGTAACGGGTAAAACCGTCGGCGAAAATATAGAAGGATGTATAAATCTCAACCATGATGTAATAAGACCCGTTGAAAATCCTTACAGCGAAACGGGCGGTATTGCTGTTTTGAGAGGTAACCTTGCCCCTGACAGCAGCGTTGTCAAGCGTTCCGCCGTTCTTCCCGAAATGCTTGTTCACGAAGGACCCGCAAAGGTATTCGACTGCGAGGAAGATGCACAGGCGGCGATAAACGCCGGCAAAATCGTTGCAGGAGACGTCGTTGTTATCCGTTACGAAGGTCCCAAAGGCGGTCCCGGTATGCGCGAAATGCTGAACCCAACCTCTGCTATTATGGGTATGGGACTTGGAAGCAGCGTTGCATTGATTACAGACGGACGTTTCAGCGGTGCTACAAGAGGCGCTTGCATCGGCCACGTTTCTCCCGAAGCGGCAAGCGGCGGAGTTATTGGTATTGTTCAAGACGGAGATATTATCAGCATAAATATTCCTGAAAACAAGCTTGAGCTCAAGGTTTCTCAGGAGGAAATCGACAGAAGAATGGCAGGCTTTGTGCCCAAGACTAAAGAGCTTTCAGGCTATCTTAAGCGCTATGCCGCACTCGTTTCAAGCGGTGCCAAAGGCGCAATCCTCAACTGATATGGCTATGGATAGTAAACTCAAATCCTTAAATCTCCGTATACACACACTGACAATCTTCCGTTCTCTGCTTTCCGACCCTGTCATCAGCGCACTGTGCAGATACCTTTCTTGTTTGGAGAAAGGCGTCCTGCTCAAAAGCGTATCAGCATATTCGGATTTTGTTTCGCTTGTATATAAAAGCTCAAACGGCAACCTTACTGAGTACATACGCGATATCGTTAACAACGACGAGAACGTATATATCCGTCTTATCGGTTGCAAAAAGACTCCCGAAGAGCTTATGGAGCGTTGTGCTGTTGAAGAACTGAAGGTTTTACAGGAGGTTTCCTCACTTACCCCTGACGCACTTCGTTCTTCTCTCGAATGGGATGGCTTTTTGCCCACTTTTGAAACGTCGGATATTGACATCGCATCTGATTACAAGCACAGAATTGCAAATATTCAGCGCTACGGCTACGGTATATATGCCCGATATCATATGTTCTACGTCAACGAGCAAAATCATATCGTGCCTGTCAAAAACCCCGACGGTACGCGTCTTGAGTCTTTAATCGACTACAAGCGCGAGCAGAAGATTATTGTTGATAACACGGTGGCCCTGCTTGAAGAAAAGCCTGCGGCGAATATTCTGCTCACAGGTGATGCAGGCACCGGAAAATCTTCTACTGTAAAAGCCGTTGTTAACGAGCTTTATAACCGAGGACTCAGAATCATTGAAGTCAGAAAAGAACAGCTTAGAGAGATACCAGCCCTTCTCGATGAGCTCAGCGTAAATCCGCTTAAGTTCATTCTGTTTATCGACGATTTATCCTTCCAAAAGGATGACGATAACTACAGCGCTTTAAAGGCAGTGCTTGAAGGCTCTGTATCTGCAAAATCCTCAAACGTAGTTATCTACGCTACGAGCAACCGTCGTCATCTCGTCAAAGAAACCTTCTCTGACCGCGAGGGTGATGACGTTCATCGCAACGACACGATGCAGGAAATGCTTTCACTTTCTGACAGATTTGGTATTCAGATTACCTTCCAAAAGCCCGACAAAAAGACCTATCTTGATATTGTCAGCCATCTTGCGAAGGAAAACGGGATATCGCTTCCCGAAAACGAGCTTGAGCTTCTTGCAGAACAGTTTGCGCTCAGCCGTGGCGGTCGTTCTGCCCGTGCTGCAAAGCAGTTAATCGACGATCTGATTGCAAGAGGAACACAGAAATAATTTAAAGCCCCACACCAATTTTTCGGTGTGGGGCTTATTTTTATTTATTATAGTTTTCGTAAACTTCTTTGAGTCTATGCGGATAGTCGGTCATAATACCGTCTGCGCCGATTTCTATGAGATACTTCATCTCTTCCACGTCATTGATTGTCCAATAATGAACAGCCAGGTTGTGTTTATGTGCTGTATTTACAAGCGTTTTTGTAGCAAGATTAAATCCAAGTTGTTCTGTAGGAAGCTGGAACACGCACATTCCGTCGGTGAAGAAAAGGTCAAGCTTTAAAAGCTGAAGTACGAAGAAGGTTGTTGCTCCGCCCGTTCCGGGAGAGTACATAAACTCCTCGGGTACCTCTCCTGCCTTTTGCATTCTCTTGTATTCGTTATAAAGGTCGTCATGGAAGCTTGCAAGCACTACTCTATCAAACGCATCGTGCTTTTCGAGAAGCTTCACTATCTCGGCAAGCGCCTTCATACCGAGTTCGCCGTCTTGTTTTATCTCAACGTTGATGCGGTTATTCGGGAAAGAGGTTATGAGCTCCTCGAGTGTTGTTGCAAGGAACACCTTTTCGTCTCTCGGCTCAACGCCTTCGGGATACGTGACGTCAGTTGGATACTTCTCAACGCCGTTTTCGTCAACAAAATGTTTTCTCTCACCGTTCAAGGCGTCGTTGTCATCGGTCGGATTTGTATAGCCGAAATCAACCTTCTGCGCCATAAGGTCGCTATAGTTCCAATCGGCAATTGCGCCCGTGACATTCGTTTTTCTATCAAGTGTAGTATCGTGCGAAAGGATAACCACGCCGTCCTTAGTGATACTGACGTCAGTTTCCATCATAACGTTTTTATCAACGCTATACGCATTATAAAACGCTTCCAGGGTGTTATCTGGGAATTCTTTATTTCCGCCACCGTGAGCGATAAGAAGAGGCATTTGGGTGTCCTTCATCATCGGGTTGTCGAGCTTGAAGTTGTCAGGTCTCGGAACCAAAGCCAAAACAGCATAAACGACCAAGATGCTCACAATAACTATAGCTGTAATCTTCAGTCCTTTTTTAGTCTTTGCTTTCATTTTTCGTCTTCCTTTCCTATCTTGAAATGAATTCTATAAGGTCGTCAAAGCTTCCGTTTGGAAAATCTGATACGTCGGTATCGGTCTCATTTATCAGGCAATCGGTCAGCAGAAACACTTTCACACCAAGTCTTTCTGCAACCATATCGTCCGAAACGTCATTACCTACCATAAGGCACTCTTCGGGTTTTACGCCAAGCTTATTGATAATTTCTTTGTAATACTCGGGGTTAGGTTTGCAGTAATTCGAATTCTCGTATGTAGTGTAAAGCTCGAAGTCTTCGGGGACAAGTCCTGCCCAAGCTATACGTTTTTGGGTCGCTATCGCAGGGAAAATCGGGTTAGTAGCAAGAGCAACCCGAATTCCCTTTTCTTTGAGCAGGTCTATAACCTCTTTTGCTTTTGTATTAAATCCGCATACTTCTTTTACCTTGTCGAAGTCTTCTCGGTAAAACTCATCAAATTTTGGAAGGTCTTTTCTCGAATCTTCGCCGTAGCGCGCGGCAAAATCGTCCCAAAAGACCTCTTCATTTGTCTTTTTACCCGTATTCTTTATCATAGCCATCGTTCCTGCCCAAACCGCTTTTATGAGGTCTGTGGGCTCATATCCGAACGGAGCAAGACGCTTTGCAAGCAGTCCAAAATAGGTCTTTACAAACACATCCTGATCCATTGGCAATAACGTTCCGTCAAGGTCAAATAGAACTGTGGTAATCGTCATAGTGTATCTCCTAATTCTTCATCAACGTTATCAACACTTCAACCATTTTTTCCATAGATTGAATGGGAATAAACTCGTGTACGCCGTGAAAATTAGCACCACCGGTTGAGATATTGGGACACGGAAGTCCTTCGTAAGAAAGTCTTGCACCGTCTGTTCCGCCTCGTATGGGGATTATTATTGGGTCGACGCCAGCGGACTTCATTGCATTTACTGCATTGTCAATGATATGCATAAAAGGGGCTATCTTTTCTTTCATGTTGTAATAGCTGTCCTGAACGTCGGCTTCAAAGGTCCCTTCGCCGTAAATTCCGTTGAGATAAACAACAAGATTTTTGATAAATTCCTTGCGTTTTAAAAAGGCTTCCATAGAGTGATCTCTTATGATATATTCTAATTCTGCCAAGGTTTCGTCACCCTCCATACCGCAAAGGTGATAGAATCCCTCATACCCCTCGGTGTGAGAAGGCGTTTCGGCTTTTGGCAACATATTTATAAATTCCGCTGCCAAAAGGCTTGCGTTCTTCATTTTATTTTTTGCGCTTCCCGGATGAATATTGACACCGTGAACCGTTATTTTTGCTGAAGCGGCGTTGAAGTTTTCATATTCGATTTCTCCAAGCTCTCCGCCGTCAACTGTATATGCCCAATCACAAGAAAAGCGTTTCAAATCAAACCTGTCTGCTCCCCTGCCAATCTCCTCATCAGGTGTAAATCCTACAGCAATTCTTCCGTGACTTATTTCGGGGTGAGACACAAGATATTCGCACGCAGAAATAATTTCGGCAATTCCCGCCTTATCGTCGGCACCAAGAAGCGTGGTCCCGTCTGTTGTTATGATGTCGCATCCAACATACTTTTCGAGGTACGGAAAATCTTTGACTCTGATCGAGACCTTTTCGTTTAGCTGTATGTCGCCGCCGTGATATTTAACGACCTGTGGCTTTATTCCGTCGCCTTTTACAGCAGGGCTTGTGTCCATATGAGCGATAAATCCTATAGAAGGATCGTTTTCCCTGCCCTGACTTGCCTCAACGACACCATAAACGTATCCATTTTCATCAATTTCAACTTCTGTAAGTCCTATGTTTTTCAGTTCCTCTGCAATATACCTGCCCAACACAAGCTGACTTGCAGAAGACGGACAAGACTCCGAGCTCTCGTCAGAGTTCGTTCCAAAGGAGACGTATTTTAAAAATCTTTTACTTACTGTCATTTCGTACACCTCGCTTTTGTACCTTTTAAACATTATAGCAAATTCAAGGTTTGTTGTAAATATGTCAATCAGTTTTGGTTCACGGGTTCAAGTCCTCTACATAAAAACAAAGCAGCAGACCGCACGGTCTGTTGCTTTGTTTGGTGCGGGTGACAGGACTTGAACCTGCACGGTGTTGCCGCAAGAACCTAAATCTTGTGCGTCTGCCAATTCCGCCACACCCGCATATTCACATTTTATATAACAAAACGCCCTTTTAGTCAGGGCGTTTTGTTATTGGTGCGGATAACAGGACTTGAACCTGCATGCAATTGCTTGCATATGGACCTGAACCATACGCGTCTGCCAATTCCCCCATATCCGCATGACACCTGATTATATTACCACACAAGGTACTAAAAGTCAAGTAAATTCTAAGAAATGCGCCGCCTTTTATTCCACAAGCTTTTTGCAATTTTTTCAAAAATCAAAAAAACAGATATTCCAACGAACGCGCTCACAAAATCAAGGCAGATGTCCTCTGCCATCCCGCTTCTCCCTGCAACAAAATACTGATGAATTTCATCGGTTGCTGCATAAAATAAGCAGAACGACATACTCAAAATCAGTTTGTTATTTTGCTGCATATCAAACGAAGCCGACAAAAATGCAACAGAAAGCACACCAAGAACCATATACACCAAAAAATGTGCACTTTTTCGTATAGCCTTGTGGTTTTCTTCTATAATTTTTTCAGTTTCTTCCACAGGTTTTGACGGCATAACAATTTCAGATATATCTGTGGCAATATCTGTACTCGTCTGACCGCTTTGCTTCCCGTCCTCACAAGAAAATGCAAAAATCAGCGCCATCCACCCTACAAGAAGAATTGCAAGGATTATTGCAAGAGCTTTTCTGATTTTCATAGCTTAATTACAACGCCTTAAATAATTATTCTATTCGAAGAAGTATGGCTCTCCGAATTAAAGACGATTTCTTCGTGCGCCTCAATCAAAGAGACAAGACCGTGCTTTTCCAAGATATCAAACCCAGACTTGAGGTTTGGAATTCGTCTTTTCATATTATGACAATCCGAACCAAGAAGGTGTATCTTCCCCTCACGTATGAGCTTTATAAATTTACGTTCTTGAAAAAATCCTTCAAAAGACGACACATTGAATTGCATCAAAACACCGGCATCTAAAAAGACTTCAAAATGCTTTTTGGTGTTGTTATTCCAATACCTGTCAACGTGCGCCAATATTGGAATCAATCCTGTGTTATCCATAATTGCTATAACATCATCAACTGTCTGTTTGGTCCATTCTTGATATGTCATTTCAATCAGGATATATCCGAGATTTCCAAGCGCGGCTTTTTCTATGCCTTCAATCTTTGATATATTTCTGCAATATTTAACCTCGGCTGCAGGTATGATAGTTAATCCGTTGAGATGAGGCGAAACAAGCTGTAGTGCTGCCTCTCTGCGTTCCAAAAACGCCGACACAGCCTCTGTTTGAGGGGCAAAATGCGGAGTGGCAACAATGGTTTTTATATCCTGTTTTCTCATTTCATCAAGCATTTTAAGGGTTGTATCCAACGAATCGCTTCCGTCATCAATCCCCGGCAAAATATGAGTGTGAAAATCTACCATTATTCTTCCGCCATTCTCGACTTATTTATATTCTTCTTTATACTTATAGCTGTATTTGTATTTAGTAGCAGAATTGGTGTTCAAATCAACACCATTTATTACGTATCCGAGAATCTTCGCATTAGCGAATGTCATTCTCTCAACACAGCTTTCAAGCACTTTCTTTTCCGTTACGCCCTGTCTTGTTATAATTACAAGACCGGAAACAAGATTGCTGATGATTGCAGTGTCTGCAACAGGCGCAATCGCCGGTGTATCAACAAAGATATATTCATAGTGCTTGGACATTTCATCGATAATCTCTTTCATCTTTACAGAAGAGAGCAATTCTGTGGGATTAGGTGAAATATCGCCTGCAAAAATAACGTCAAGATTCTGGAAGTTAGTTGCAAAAACACTCTCGTCGTAGGTAGCGAGGTTGAGAAGAAGGTTGGAGAGTCCGGGTGTTGCAGTGCTCTTCAAGAGTCTGTGAAGTCTGGGTCTGCGCATATCTGTGTCGATTACGAGTACCTTTTTGCCCATCTCAGCAAAGGTAATAGCAGTATTGATACAGGTTGTGCTCTTTCCTTCAGACATTACCGAGCTCGCAACAGCTATAATCTTGCATTTTGTATCAGGCAAGCTGAAAAGTATATTAGTTCTGAGATCCTTATACGCTTCCCTTACAAAGAACGAGGCTTTATTTCCCAAAAGCTCTGTAGATGGGATCAGCTTTGTTATATGGCGTTTTCTTTTCAAAAGTGAAAGCAAGCCCTTCTCATACTTGGAACGGGACACAGTCTCTCCGGAAATATTGGGAATTGTTCCCAATACAGGTACATCGCCAAAAAGACTTTTTATATCCTCTTCTGTTCGAACATATACGTCAAACTGCAGACGAACAAAATAGAATCCGTATGCAAGTACAAAGCCAAGGAAGCAGAAAATAAGTGTATTACCAGATACGTTTGGTGCTACCGGCACATTGGAGGGGGTTGCATAGTCGACAACCTTGAGAGACGTAGGTTTCAGATATTCGCTTATCTTTTCAGGAGAAACATCAGCAATTGTATTGGCAATAAGACATGCATGTTCAGGATCTTTCGCTGAAACAGTGAGCTTGAAAATCTGGTTATCTTCATCGGAAGTTATTGATATCATAGATCTCAAAGCAACCGTACTATAGTCAAGACCGCTCTTTTTAGCAACCTCATTCAACACGGTGTTACTCGTTATAATATCCTTACATGCATTAACGAGCTTATTAGAAGCAACGATGTCAGTCTGGTTGTAGTAGGCATACTGATCAGAGCCCTCGGTCGTATTGGAAACACAAAGGCGCAGGTTCGCAGAATATGTAGGATCAATAAAAAGTGTTGTATACGCAAAACCAACTATTCCCAAAACCAGCGTAGACGCCAAAATAACAATCCAATTGTTTTTGAAAATAAGCCAAAGCTTTCTGAAATCAAACTCGCTGTTGTTTTCTCTCATTATGTACACCTGCCAAATCTATAATTTATTAACTAAATTTTGTTTTAATGCCTAACTTAATTAAGTATATCACAAAATACGACTTATTGCAACCCTGTTTTCAGTTTTTGTTTGAAAAAAATTTTCCAAAATTCAATGAAAGGTTAATTTGTTTTGAATATCGTTTTAAAAGGTCAGAAAAAAGTCCTTGTGTTCAAAAAATAAAGAGATGCAAGATTGTGCATCTCTTTGGTCGAGGCGACAGGATTTGAACCTGCGGCCTCTGCGTCCCGAACGCAGCGCTCTACCAAACTGAGCCACATCTCGGAATAGTGTTATACTGTTTTTATAAAATCTTACAATATAACACGAAATTATGTCGCACTGCTACGCAGCTTACTTTTGCGGTTCCCGAAATTTTTTCATT
>JAZSEP010000034.1:0-9376 GCA_045531755.1 Oscillospiraceae bacterium
CAGGGGTGTCAAATTCAAAAATAAAGTTTCCAAGAACAGACGTTCCGTCACCGCTTGTTCCGATGCTCGCGCCCTTGAAGTAGGTGTAATTACTTGTAGTAATTGTACCGTCGATAATTCCGCTGACGGGCTGGTAGCTTGGTGCCGCTGCAAAGGTGGAGGTTACTCCAATCGGCTTGAGTGTTTCCACGTCTGCTGCAAAAGCAGGGAAGGAGGCACAAGTCAGCACCATTGCAAGTGACAATATGGTTGCAAGAATCTTCTTCATACTTTTTCTCCTTTTGAAACGTACTAAAACATCCTCAACGCTTTTAAAATCCGTTTGTGGATGTATGTCCTATTTAATTTTACTTCATTTCCCAATAAAAAGCAATGGAAACCAAGGCTTACGTGCCAAGTTTGGCTTTTGTCACAAAAAAGGATTTGTAAATTTAGCAACTATCACAATGGATTTGTCAATCGGTCTTTTCGATTCCGCCGAAGACAAAAAATCCACGCTTTTTTCAAAGCGTGGATTTTGAGTTTTGGGTTTTAGTTGCCGTCAGTATAATCGGCTGTAAACTCAGAACCGCTGATTAGCCAACAATTGCCAAGAGGTCGTTATACTGATCTTCTGTGATGCCGTTGGGGTTGCCGCTGTTGAAAGAAGCAATTGCTTTCTCTGCAACGCCTACATAGCTCTGTGTCTTCTCTTCGAAGTAGGTGTAAGCACCGTCAACGAGCATATAGGGTACAGCTACGATTGTCTGATCCCAAGCAGTTTCAGGAATGTCGATGAGAACTGCTGTGTATCTGATCATATCGTCATCCTGGCTGAGAATATTTCTTGCAACGATATCAAGAGCGTCTCCTATACCGTCATCTTGTGCTTCAAGGTATGCTGTGAGTGTAGCTCCGCCGAGCATCTCTTCGGGAAGGAGGAACATACCAAACTTTATCTCTGCGTTGTCAGAGTATGTGTATGTGCCTTCGATGCCTGCGAGAGCCTTGTCAATATCTGCGCCGAAACGGATACCTGCGGAGAGGCCGTTGCCTTCAAGTCTGATGTTTGCGCCAAGAGCTGTAACGGGCTCTTCAACAAGAGGCTCAGGTGTACCTGTGAAGGTGGATTCAACCCAAACGAGCCATGTTCCGCTTGTTTCTGTTACGTCTATCTTGAAGTACTTGTAGTAGCCCTCGTGAGAGATGGCCTGTGTATTTGTTACACCGGGAGAAGCGAGTGCCCATGTGAGATCAACAAGCTCGTGAACAGGTGTCCAGGTACTGTTGTCGTTGGAGCCGTAGATAGTACCATTCAGAATGTGGTTGGTTCCACCCATCTGGAAGAACATTTCTGTGAGGTTAACGGGGGTGTCAAATTCGAAAACAAAGTTTCCGAGAACAGAAGTTCCGTCACCGGTTGCTCCGAAATCCGTACTATAGAAGTACATATTGTGGCCTGTGGTAAACGTACCGTCTATAATTCCGCTAAGCGGAGTATTAGCCTGTTTCGGGTCAAAGGTAGAGGTTACAGAAGAAGGAACCAAGCCTGCGGGGCTGCTGAAGTCACGCAAGGTATAGGTGAAGGTGATGGTGTTTCCGCCTTCAGCGACTGTGAAGGTTTTGGAATCCTCGTCAACTGTATATCTTACGAGATCAAGTGCTTTAACAGTTACGCTGTCGCCAACGTAGCCTGTGCTGGTGGTTGCATCAGCGACAGGTCTGCCGTTTGTATCAACGTGGTTTACTGTGTAGCTTGCAGTTGCTCTTGGTGTATATACGAAGGTGATTGTGTTTGTGCCGTTTACGAGTGTGATGGTCTTTGTTGCTTCGTCAACTGTGTAACCTGTGATGTTCTTTGCAGTTTCTGTTACATCAAAGCCAACGATACCGGAGTCGGTCTTTGCGGCTGTAAGGGGTTCGCCCTCTGTGTCAACGTAGTTTACTGTGTACTCTACTTCCTGTACAGAAGTATCTTCAAATCCGTAGAAGGCAACTTCCCTACAAGCAGGTTGATTGTTGTTATCAAGTATGCTGTACGCATCTACCTTGATATAACGATAGGAAGTGTCACAGTCAATTTCTACTGTGCCTGAAGTGCTTGAGAGGTTAACTGTTGCAAAAGGCTCTGTACCAAAGTCTACGCCGTCTGCAGATCCCCAGAGAGCAGTTCCTGTTGCGTATTTGCTACCCCAAGAGGAGTAGAACTTTGCAATTGTGTAGAATCCGCCGAGATCAACGACGAAGCTGAAGTTTCTCGAATCGCCGGGGATGCCGGTAGAGGTAGTGTAGGTTGAGCTTCTGAATAAGTTGGCATTGTTGGCTTCTAATCCGTCAAGAACTACCGAGATAGGACCGTAGTTGCTGTGATTCGGAAGGTGGGAAGTAACGCCGGCGGGTGTGATTTTATCGGGAACAGCAACGCCCTCAGCAAGTACGCCCTTAAACTTAACCTCAAGGCAAGCAGGGTCATTGTTCTTTGTATTATATGCCTCTACCAGAATATAACGATAGTATCCGTCGTGGGTTACCGCTCTTGTTTGCTTGTTGTCTTCAAGGGTGAAGTCTGCTATCAACGTCCACTCAGCGTCAGCTGCGTTGGAGTTGGAAGCCCAAAGAGCTACACCTGTTGCATAGCTAGAACCCCAAGAAGAATAGAACTCGGTGATGTTGTATTCATAGCCAAGGTCTACTGTAAAGTTGAAGTTATCCAGGTTGGGAGCTGTTCCAAGTGTTCCCGAGGGAGTAATTGTGTAGCCAGCTCTGAAAAAATTAGACCATGACGTTGTACCATCGACTCCGTCGATAACGCCGTTCCAGCTACAAGTGTGGTAGCCGTTGGTCAGTACCGGGTGTGGTGAAGTTACGCCCGCCGGAGCGATCTGCTCTGCTTCTGCTGCAAATACAGGGAAGGATGCCATTGTCAGCACCATTGCAAGTGCCAATATGGTTGCTAAAAGTTTTTTGACGCTCATTTGTGCATCTCCTTTTAAAATAAAAATTTCTTCATACTTTCATGTTCGGAGGCTGTTGTACCCCAGAATATGAGATAAGCACCCACAAGTCGCGCACTTTTTACTCGCTACTTGTGGATACAAATATTTACACTATAATTTTATATCAACTTCGTCAAAAAATCAACCCAAAGTAAAGCAATAATATAACCAAAATTTACATCTTTATTGTGTGCAAATTGCACATAAATCTCGAAAAAATAAGGCGTTTTTTCTGTTTTAGCAAAATAAAACAGTTTTTTCTTGCTTTTTCGTGGAAGTGCATGTATAATGTAAGTAACAAATACACGGAGGTATTTTAAAATGAGTGAAGAATTGAAAAACATCGTTGAAACACCCGATACAACCAATGAATTTGATGCGGCTGATATCGAGAACAGCAAAATCCTTTCCCTTTTCTCTTATCTCGGAATTCTTTTCCTTATTCCGCTTCTCGCTTGCAAGGATTCCAAGTTTGCAAAGTTCCACGTTAATCAGGGTATCATTCTCTTCATCGCAGGACTTATCATGGGCGTTATCGCTTGCATCCCGCTCATCGGCTGGATCATCGGCGGTATCTGGTCTATCGTTGACCTCATCTTCGTTATCGTTGGTATCGTAAACGCTGTTACCGGCAAAGCAAAAGAGCTTCCCATTATCGGCAAATTCAGAATCATTAAATAATTTAAGAAAATGCCGCCGTTGTTTTGACGGCGGTTTTTCATTGCTTAAATTCGAGGAATAACATGACAAAAGCATCGTACATCCGTTACTCTACAGAAGGAGAACGGGTAAACAACGTTATAATTTCTATATACACCCTTGCCGTTTCGCTGATTCTCATCGGGGCGTCGGTTATCGGGGCTCTTGTGACAGGGGAAGGCTTTTTTGAGGTTTGCGAAGGCTTTTCGCGGATACTCTTCTCCCCTGCAAGAAATATGCCCGACTATTTTGAGCTGGGCGGTCTTGCGGCGGCGTGCTTAAACGCAGGGCTTTGCGGTCTTGCCTGCAGTCTTTTAATCATCATAAACCGCTCGCCTGCGCGCTCGGTTATGCTCGCAGGATTCTTCCTTGTTATCGCACACGGCTTCTACGGTCTTAATTTCCTTAATATGTGGCCGTGCTTTTTGGGAGTAGTGCTCTATTGCTTTATCAGAAAGCAGTCACTCGGAGAGAACCTCGGAATCGCGATGTTTGCAACCGCGCTCGCGCCCTTTATCAGCGAGTTTTTCTTCGCCTTTCCCGTTGGAGCGCGCTTTGTGCTGTTCGGGGTGGAGTTCTCGGTTCTGGGTGTTATATTCGGCTGTATTTCGAGCGTTATGTTTGGGTTTATCGTCCCTGCCCTGCTCCCCGGAACGACGAGGATGCACAGAGGCTTTAATCTCTACAAGGCAGGGCTTGCCATCGGGCTTTTCGGAATCTTTATGTTCGCGCTTATGTTCAAGACGCTCGGACTTGAGCCGTCGGGCGACGTGGGCTACAAAAACGAAATATACGAAAGCTTCAATAGAAGCTATCCTGTGTTTGTCAACGTGATTTGGGGCGGAATCTTCCTTCTCACCGCGGTTATCGGTATCATACTTTGCAAAGGCAGCTTCAGAAGCTGGCTCGCGCTTCTCAAAAAGGACGGACATCTCGACGACTTCTGCGAGCAGTTTGGTATGAAAACCTGTCTTATCAACATTGGAATCTACGGACTTTTCATCCTTTTATATTTTAACCTTGCAATTCTCTTTACCGACGGCGTGGGATTTACGGGAAACGTGGCAGGACTTATCTTTGCGGCGGTTACCTTCTCGGCTTCGGGTCAGCATATCAAAAACGTATACCCGATTCTCATCGGCTACACTCTGCTGTCGGCGACGGTGCACGGCTTCTGTCTTGTCTGCGGTCTTGATATTCCGTGGACGCTCTCGACGCAGAGCTATTTCGGCGGTGTTGCGTTTGCGACGGGACTCTGTCCGATAGCCGCAAAGTACGGCGTGAGATACGGAATTGCGGCAGGCGCCTTGAGCGCGGTTATCTGCACCTCTACCGCGCAGATGCACGGCGGACTTATGCTCTATAACGGCGGTTTCACCGCAGGGCTCACGGCAATGCTGATGATACCGATTTTGGATTTCTATAATATTAAGGAAAAGCCTGCTGATTAAAATTCAATGAAAAACAGAGACCGAAAATTCGGTCGCCGTTTTTTATTGTAAAACAACATTTCTACCACTCGGGACCCACCCGCATTTTTAATGCGCTGGTGGGTGAGGTTCTTATTGTAAAACAACATTTCTACCACTCGGGACCCACCCGCATTTTTAATGCGCTGGTGGGTGAGGTTCTTATTTTGCATTTACTGTTTCAAAGTCGGCTTCGATTTCTGCAGAGGGCTTCTTGGAGAGAAGCGAGCCTACCACGATTGCAATGCTTGCAAAGACGAATGCGGGGAAGAGCTCGTATACCGAGAAGATTCCGCCGAGTTTACTGATAACGAAGTTCCACACGAACACCGTGACTCCGCCCGTTATCATTCCTGCAACAGCGCCTATCTGCGTCGTGCGCTTCCAGAACAGCGAGAAGAGCATCAGCGGTCCGAAGGTTGCTCCGAGTCCTGCCCAAGCAAAGTCGACTATCTGGAAGATAATCTGGTTTTCACCCGTTGCAACGAAGATCGCAAAGACGGTTATCAGCACGAGCACAATTCTCGAAACCCACATAACCTGCTTGTCGGTTGCGTTCTTTTTGAAGATGCCCTGGAAGACGTTTTTGGAGATTGCGGATGCCGAGATGAGCAGGTAGGAGTCGGAGGAGCTTATTGATGCCGCGAGTATTCCCGCGCAGATGAGTCCTGCCAAAAGTGCAGGGAGAAGGTCGGTTGACATCAGGATAAATATATTCTCGGTGTGGCCTGCGCCGTATTCCATATACTGTGCAGGATAGAGAACACGTCCGATAATACCGATACAGATTGCGGCAAAGAGGGAGATTACGCACCACACAATCGCAATTCTGCGTGAGCGTTTGAGCTCGCTTTCCTTACGGATTGCCATAAAGCGAAGGAGCACCTGAGGCATACCGAAGTAGCCGAGTCCCCAGGCAAGTCCGGAAACGATGCTCATTATCGGATACTGCTTTGCCTCGCCGAAAATCACGTCGGCATTACCCGTCGGGCTTGCATACTCGAAAAGGCTCAAAAATCCGGGGATTTCGCCTGCGTTTTTTACAACCTCGGCAATTCCGCCCGCATTGAAGATGCCGACGCCGAGCACGGCGATGAGGGCTATGAACATTACGACACCCTGCATAAAGTCGGAAACGCTCTCTGCAAGGAATCCGCCGATGAAGGTGTAGGCAAGGACGAAGACTGCCGCGACGACAACCATCGTTTCATATGAGGTGTTGAAAAGCTGTGAGAAAAGCTTTCCGCAAGCCATAAGACAGCTTCCTGCGTAGGGGGTGAAGAATACTATAATCATCAAGGAAGAGATGGTCAGAAGCACCTTGTTCTTCTCTTTAAATCTTTTGGAGAAAAACTCGGGAAGGGTGATTGCCTCTACCCTCTCGCTGTAACGGCGAAGGCGCTTTGAAACGATGAGCCAGTTTAAATACGTACCGATTGCAAGGCCGATTGCCGTCCAGCCTGCATCCGCAAGACCGCTCCAATAGGCAAGTCCGGGAAGTCCCATCAAAAGCCATCCGCTCATATCACTCGCTTCCGCGCTCATTGCGGAAACCCACGGACCCAAGGAACGTCCGCCGAGAAAGTATTCGTTTGTATTCTTGTTTGCGCGCTTTGCAAAAAACGCACCAATTGCCACTACCGCCGCCATATAAACGACGATGGCAATGAGATACTGATAGTTCATAAATTATCCCACCAATTATAAAAAGTGTTTTAATGATACCATACGAGCCTCGATTTGTCAACACATTAAAGTGTTAGTGTGTTAAACCGCAGAGCTATGAAGCCGTCTACCTATGCAGAGAGTATAACTTTGCACGGGGGATTTTCGTGTAAAAGGCGCTTGATGTCCGCAGATTTCGGGGAAATCAGCAAAATTCAGTAAAAAACAAAATATACAATATGTAGAAAAGTTTTTGCAACTTGGGTACAATATCTTGTGTTTTTCTATTGACGAAGCAAACTATATATGCTACACTAATAAGGCACGTGAAAAGAGGTGTGCTATGAATATACAAGGCTTTCAGAAAATGACGCTTTTGGATTTTCCCGGCAAGGTCGCTTGTACGGTTTTTACAGGCGGATGCAATATGCGCTGTCCGTTTTGTCACAACGCAGGGCTGGTGCTTTCACCGACCGAATACGGAAATATGCTCGACGAGGTATTGGAGTTTCTTCCAAAGAGAGTCGGTCTTCTTGACGGAGTTTGCATCACGGGCGGTGAACCGCTTTTACAGCCCGACATCGTCGACTTTGTCAAAAAAATCAAGGAGATGGGCTATCTTGTCAAGCTCGACACAAACGGTTGCTTCCCCGAAAAGCTCAAGGAGCTTGTCGGGAACGGACTTGTGGACTACGTTGCGATGGATATCAAAAACTGCAAGGAAAAATACCCGCTCACCGTCGGCATTGACGGGTTTGACCTTACAAAGATTGAAGAATCGGTTGAGTTTCTCAAAAACTGCGGTGTGGATTTTGAATTTCGCACCACGGTAACAGCCGAGCTTCACACCGAGGACGACATCAAAAAAATTGCAGAATGGATAAAGGGCGCGCCGAAGTATTTTCTGCAGAATTTCGTGGATTCGGGCAACCTCATCGGCGAAAATTTTTCTGCTCATAAAAGAGAAGTTCTCTATAAAATGAGAGAAACAGCACTATGCACAATATCTTGTGTCGAAATTAGGGGAATATGACAAAAAACACAATATATTCCGTTTTTTCGATTGACAGGACACAAGATATGTAATATAATAAACCACAGACACCGTCTAAAATTTAATGATTTTTACATATATAGGAGGGAACACAATGTATAACGTACTCAAAAGAGATGGCAAGATTGCATCCTTTGACATAAAGAAGATTGCAGACGCCATTACACTCGCGTTCGACGCTTGTAACAAGCAGTATAATCCCGACGTAATCGATTTTCTTGCGCTGAAGGTCACCGCGGAATTTGAACCCAAAATTAAGGACGACAAGATTTCTGTCGAGGACATTCAGGACAGCGTTGAGTCGGTTCTCATCAAGTCTGGCTACGATGACGTTGCGAAGGCGTACATCATCTACCGCCGTCAGAGAGAGAAGATTCGTAACATCAACGCTAC
Source organism: Oscillospiraceae bacterium (assembly GCA_045531755.1). Lineage (GTDB taxonomy): Bacteria > Bacillota > Clostridia > Oscillospirales > Ruminococcaceae > UBA11540. The sequence goes on from JAZSEP010000034.1 coordinate 8,256, forward strand.
GATGGTTGACTATAAGGCTATCATCGACAACTACCTCAACATCAACGACTGGCGCGTTAAGGAAAACTCCACCGTCACCTATTCGGTAGGCGGTCTTATCCTTTCAAACTCCGGTGCGGTTACCGCTAACTACTGGCTGTCCGAAATCTACGACGACGAAATAGGAAACGCGCACAGAAACGCGGACATCCACATCCACGACCTTTCAATGCTCACAGGCTACTGTGCAGGCTGGTCGTTAAAACAGCTTATCCAAGAGGGTCTCGGCGGGGTTCCCGGTAAAATCACCTCCGCTCCTGCGGCTCACCTTTCCACACTCTGCAACCAGATGGTAAACTTCCTCGGCATTATGCAGAACGAGTGGGCAGGCGCACAGGCGTTCTCCTCCTTTGACACATATCTTGCTCCTTTCGTTAAGGTAGACAACCTTTCCTACAAGGAAGTCAAGCAGTGCATACAGTCCTTCATCTACGGTGTAAACACACCTTCAAGATGGGGTACGCAATCTCCCTTTACAAACATCACTCTTGACTGGACGGTTCCTAACGACCTGGCTGAGCTCAACTGTATCGTTGGCGGCAAGGAGATGGACTTCAAGTATAAGGATTGTAAAAAAGAGATGGATATGGTCAACAAGGCGTTCATCGAGATTATGGTCGAGGGTGACGCCAACGGACGCGGATTCCAGTATCCTATCCCCACCTACTCCATCACACGTGATTTTGACTGGTCCGAAACCGAGAACAACAAGCTTCTCTTCGAGATGACCGCAAAATACGGTACTCCCTACTTCTCCAACTACATCAACAGCGATATGGAGCCCTCCGACGTTCGTTCGATGTGCTGCAGACTCCGTCTTGACCTCCGTGAGCTTCGCAAGAAGTCGGGCGGTTTCTTCGGAAGCGGCGAGTCCACAGGTTCTGTCGGCGTTGTTACCATCAACCTGCCGAGAATTGCATATCTCGCTAAGAACGAGGCTGACTTCTATGCCCGTCTTGACAAGATGATGGACATCTCCGCCCGTTCTCTGAAGGTTAAGCGTGACGTTATCACAAAGCTCCTCGATGCAGGACTTTATCCTTACACCAAGCGTTACCTCGGAACCTTTAACAACCACTTCT
>JAZSEP010000095.1:0-13320 GCA_045531755.1 Oscillospiraceae bacterium
CAAACCCTGTACGAAATTCAGACAGCGGAATCCTTGCGCCTGGAAGAACAGACAAAAAACACAGAAATCTTCTTTTCGGAAAAATTCGAAAAACAAATGAAAAAACTCATCCACCGCCGAGAAAAGCTGTACTACGTGCTGATAAACACGGCTGCAAAACGAGTTGCAATGATAATTCTGTTGATAATTATCGCGTTCACGTCAACCACAATAGGCGTTGCAAAGATATACCAACCCTTTGAAGATTTCATAATGGAAGTTTTCGAAGACCACACCCTTTTCAGACCAAACTATAATAATCAAACCTCATCCGTTGACCCCCTCGCCGAATGGAAGGTATACACCCCGTCTTACATTCCCGAAGGATTTGAGGTGGAAACAGAAACAACAGACTGGGAATATCGTTATGTAATGTATACGTCAACAGACACATTCTTTTGGATAGAACAACTATCGCAATATAATGGTCAAATATTAATTGATACCGAAGGAACTTCAATAGAAGATATCTATATAAATGGAATTAAAGGAATCTATTACGAAAACAAAGGAGAAAAAACAATAATACTGTTCACCAGCAATAACTGCATAACAGTACAGGGCAACATAGACAAAAATGAGCTCATAAATATAGCGATTTCGCTGAATCTTGAAGAAAAATAAAAAATCTAAAATTTAATGTCCAAAATACCACCTCTCAATCGTTTATATATTAGAGACATAAAAAGTCCAAGGAATATATAAACGGAAGGGAGGTGAATTTTTATGTCCAAAAGAATAATTACTGCGATTCTGTGCCTGTCGACGTTCGGATCTTTTTTATAGCCATTGTGAATGAAGTAAAAATATTATTGACAAATTATAGTTGACGATGATAAAATAAAAACAAGGAAATAATTCCCCGACAGGAGATTTCTATGAAAAAGTTGATTTCGACAATGCTTTTGTCGGCTGTTCTACTCTGCTCCTGTGCCGAACCGGGCATCTGACAACAAATTCCGCATATACGACCCACGGGATGAGACAGATATGTACTAAAGTGCTAATACAGTATTTTACGGCACAGGTTTCCCCGTCAGCGGTTGTTACGGAAAAATTCAATGGTTACAATATTGCAACTAAGGAGGGCAATTATATGAAAAAAGCAACATCCATAATTATGGCACTAATACTTTGTTTGGCCAGTGCTTCACTAACTGTGTTCGCGCAGGACACAGCGTATGCTGACAAAGGAGCAAAATCGGTTTACATTGAAGACGCAAAAGGATTTATAGAAAAATTTGAGGCTCTTGATTTGGTGAAAGAGAGCTATAAAGAGTACGGAATTAAAGTAAATCCGGACACAATAATGCCTATGTACGAATATAGCCTTAGAGAGTATGCAGAAACAGGGAAAATAGCACCTCGCCCAACAGAACATTATTTTGCGGAAGCTGTGTCTGCAAAAACCGGAGAGTTTGCAGGTATTGTTGAAATCACCCTTGCCGGTGATTATCCCGGTATAAGTACGTATGGAAACTATAGTACAAGCGGATGCGATTTTCTTTCGAATATAAAAAGAATATCTGCTTTTTTAACCGCTAATGGCTTTAATGCAGAAAAATTATCCGTAAAGGCGGTAGCTATGGGCTCGGGTATGGGCAACTGCTTCTATGTAACGGATTCTGTGAAAGAAGCAATAATTGCAATGTCGGAATCGGACTATAAAGGAACAACGATAGATGAATATGCTTTCTTTTCAAGATGTGCAACCGACACGTACGATATGGTTTTATTGAATGACGAAACGTTGGCAAAAGTGAAAGAAATTAAAGCCGAATGGGACAGAATGGATGAAGAACTCCAGCAGTATAAAGACCGTGGCGAAAATCCACCTACAGGTGGTGACGAGTCGGTTGCTTTTGTAACTCTCGGGGTGATTATGACAGCCCTTATCCTCGTTTATGAAATAAAACGCAGAAGAGTAGCTTAAACTGTTTTTCTTGCTTAACGTTTTGAGCCGCTGAAAGCCGGCTCAGAACGGACAAACAGAAAGGATGACTGTGTTATTAATACTGCCTATAATTTGCTTGTGATTGGTGTTGTGTGCCTGATTGTATCGGTGCTCAATTTCATATTCCCCAAGTTTTTTATCACATTCGGCGAAAAATGGAGATATGATTACGATTTGGAACCGTCGGATTTTGCAATCAAGATTGCGAAGGTCGGTGCGTTTATATTTATAATAATTTCGGTTGCAATGATTGTCATCGGCGCGGTCGCCCTTGCAAACAGCGATTACACCCTCAGCGGTCTTACGATGTGAAACTTCATCCCCGATAGGAGATTTCTATGAAAAAGTTGCTTTCGATAATGCTTTTGTCGGCTGTTTTACTCTGTTCCTGCACCGAACCGAGCGCTGACAACTCGTCACAGGACATTTCTTCGGAAATCGTTTCGCAGGAAAGCAGTGAAGCTCCTTCCAATGCGGATACAAGCTCTGCCGACGTTTCTTCCGAAGGAGAAGAAACACCGTCCTACGTTTACGCGCGAAGGGGAGAAGAAAGCCTTTTTGTTGAAGATGCAAAGGAGATTATCGAATCCTTTAAAGCCAAGGACGAGAATTTCGAAGCCGAAGCCAAGAGAAACGGGGCGAATATACACTCGGTCAGCAACTCGTTGATTCAGATGTATGAATACACCCTTGAAGAGTATGCTGAAACAGGCAAGATAGAGCCAAGAGCAACCAACAGGTACTACTATTGTGATGATTACATTATAACAGAACACGAAGACAGCGTTTCCATATCAAAGCAGGAACTGATACCTTTCAAGGATATAACAGACAAGCTCAGAGAAATGAAAATCGACGCTGAAGCTATGGCTGTAACCCTTGTGGAAATTGCAAATTTGGGACGTTGCTATTACGTCGATGACGGACAGACAGAGCTGCTTGTGCCGGCGCAGGATATCGAAGACAGCTACACGTTTGATAATGCCGCGATGCTTCTTTTTTACGATACGTCTGACGGGAAACCGTATAACTGCATTATCTTGAACGATGCCACACAGCTTCGAGCAAAGGGTGTCGCTGCAGATGAAGAAGAGTATGCTCAGATGATTCGCGAAATGATAGAGAAGGATGGTCCTGCGTCTGCTTTCACAGGCGGCAAGGGCTGGTATGACAGAGAGATCCTTTCCAAATACTTTGTGAAATCCTGCAATCTGCCCGAAAACACGGACTACAGCAAGCTGATAAAGCCTAAAAATATGCAGTACTTCGGTCAATCTAACGGCTGGAGAGTATACCACGCGACCTATGAAGGTCAAACGTGCGACACCGCTGTAATCGAGAAGGATTTGGGCGGATATAAATTCTACAGCAGCGGAATATACTATCCTTCGGAGGTTTCGATATACCTGATAAAACGAAAAGAGGTATTGACCCTCGAGCAAGCCTACGAGAAAGGCGAAATAGACGTCAAGGAAGTTTACGAATTCACTCCCGAAGCCTACAAAAGATAATTTTTCATTCTCCTTGTTTAATTTTTATATTTACCTCGCTAAAAGCCGAGCCGTTTTCTTCGCAAACGGCTCGGCTTTGTCTGTTTCAATGCTCGAAACTATATAACGCCTCAAAACAAAAAGTCACGAAGGCAAAGCCTTCGGAGCTTGAAGTGTTTACTTCGTGTGTTCAGTAGAATTAGTCGTTGATAGCAACAACAACGCCGGAACCTACTGTACGGCCACCCTCACGGATAGCGAAACGGAGTCCTTCTTCGATAGCGATAGGAGTGATGAGCTCAACGTCCATCTCAACGTTATCGCCAGGCATACACATCTCTGTGCCTGCAGGAAGGTTTACAACACCTGTAACGTCAGTTGTTCTGAAGTAGAACTGGGGACGATAGTTGTTGAAGAAAGGTGTGTGACGGCCGCCCTCGTCCTTTTTAAGAACGTAAACCTGACCCTTGAACTTGGTGTGAGGTTTAATGGAGCCGGGCTTACAGATAACCTGACCTCTTTCGATTTCAGTTCTCTGGATACCACGGAGAAGAGCACCGATGTTGTCACCAGCCTCAGCGTAGTCGAGAAGCTTTCTGAACATTTCGATACCGGTAATAACAGTCTTTCTGGACTCGTCTGTAAGACCAACGATTTCAACTTCGTCAGACATTCTTACCTGACCTCTTTCAACTCTACCGGTAGCAACAGTACCACGACCGGTGATTGTGAAGACGTCCTCAACAGGCATAAGGAAGGGAAGGTCAGCCTTACGCTCAGGAGTAGGAATGTACTCGTCAACAGCAGCCATAAGCTCATAGATAGGAGCGTATGCAGGGTTGGAAGGATCATCGGGAGCCTCGAGAGCCTGGAGAGCAGAACCCTTAACGATCGGAATGTCGTCGCCGGGGAACTCATAGTCAGAGAGGAGCTCACGGATTTCCATCTCAACGAGATCGAGAAGCTCAGGATCGTCAACCTGGTCAGCCTTGTTCATGAATACAACAATGTAAGGAACGCCAACCTGACGGGAAAGAAGGATATGCTCACGAGTCTGGGGCATAGGTCCATCAGCTGCAGAAACAACGAGGATAGCGCCGTCCATCTGAGCAGCACCGGTGATCATGTTCTTAACGTAGTCAGCATGGCCGGGGCAGTCAACGTGTGCATAGTGTCTGTTGTCTGTTTCGTACTCAACGTGAGAAGTGTTGATTGTGATACCACGCTCTCTCTCTTCGGGAGCCTTATCGATGTTAGCATAATCAACGAACTCAGCGGAACCCTTAAGACCGAGAGACTTAGTGATAGCAGCGGTAAGGGTTGTTTTACCATGGTCAACGTGACCGATGGTACCAATGTTTACGTGGGGCTTATTTCTTTCGAATTTAGCTTTTGCCATTGGAAAATCCTCCTTAATATTTCAGTTAAAAAGTTTATACATTTATTTTACCAAGAGGTAAACAAAAATGCAAGTGTTTAGAGAGAAAAATTAGTCTTTCTTTGCTCTTGTGCTGATAATTTTCTCTGCAATGTTTTTGGGCAGCTCGATGTAGTGGCTGGGCTCCATAACGTACTGACCGCGTCCCTGTGTCTTGGAACGGAGGTCGGTAGCATAACCGAACATCTCGGAAAGCGGAACGAAAGCGTTAATCTGCTGACCGCCGGGTATAGCTTCCATACCCTGCATCTGACCACGACGGGAGTTGATATCACCGATAACGTCACCCATGTAGTCCTCAGGAACGATAACAGTAACCTTAACGATAGGCTCGAGAATGACGGGGTCTGCCTTCTTCATAGCTTCCTTGAAAGCCATAGAACCGGCAATCTTAAACGCCATTTCGGAGGAGTCAACCTCATGGTAAGAACCGTCGTAGAGGTTAACCTTAACGTCAACAACAGGATATCCTGCAAGGATACCGGACTGCATAGCGCCCTGAATACCCTGATCGATAGGACCGATGTATTCCTTCGGAATAGCACCGCCGACGACAGAGTTTGTAAACTCGTATCCCTTACCGCTCTCGTTGGGCTCGACCTTGATCTTAACGTGACCGTACTGACCGCGTCCACCGGACTGTCTGGAATACTTGAAGTCAACGTCAGCAAGTCTTCTAACGGTTTCTTTGTAAGCAACCTGAGGCTGACCAACGTTAGCTTCTACCTTGAACTCACGAAGAAGTCTGTCAACAATAATCTCGAGGTGAAGCTCACCCATGCCGGCGATGATTGTTTGGCCTGTTTCCTCGTCAGTGTAAGCCTTAAAGGTAGGATCTTCCTCGGCGAGCTTCGCAAGAGCGATACCCATCTTCTCCTGACCAGCTTTGGTCTTAGGCTCGATAGCAACGCTGATAACGGGCTCGGGGAATTCCATAGACTCGAGTATGATCGGAGCCTTGGGGTCACAGAGTGTGTTACCTGTGGTTGTATCCTTAACACCTACTGCAGCGGCGATATCACCTGCATAACAGGTATCGATATCTTCTCTGTGGTTAGCGTGCATCTGAAGAATACGTCCGATTCTCTCGTTCTTGTCTTTGTTGGGGTTGTAAACTGTGGTACCTGTCTTAACCATACCGGAGTAGGTACGGAAGAAGCAGAGCTTACCAACGTACGGGTCTGTTGCAATCTTGAATGCGAGAGCAGCAAACGGAGCGTTGTCGTCGGAAGGTCTTTCCTCTTCTTCGTTAGTATCAGGGTTGATACCCTTGATGTTCTCAACGTCTGTAGGAGCAGGCATATAGTCTACGATAGCGTCCAGAAGGTTCTGAACACCCTTGTTTCTGTAGGAAGTACCGCAAAGTACGGGAACCATTGTGTTGTCAATAGTAGCCTTACGAATTGCAGTCTTGATTTCCTCGATGGTGAATTCCTCATCCATGAGGTATTTTTCCATAAGTTCCTCACTTGTTTCAGCAACAGCTTCCATGAGGTTCTTGTGGTATTCCTCTGCCTTGTCCAGCATATCGGCAGGGATTTCTTCGATTCTCTCGTCTTTTCCGAGGTCATCGTAATAAACATAAGCTTTCATCTCAACGAGGTCGATGATACCGCGGAAGGTATCTTCAACACCGATGGGCAGCTGTATCGGAACAGCATTACATCTGAGACGATCACGCATCATCTGAACGACGCGATAGAAATCCGCACCCATAATGTCCATCTTATTTACATAAGCCATTCTCGGTACGTGATATTTATCTGCCTGACGCCAAACGGTCTCTGACTGGGGCTCAACGCCGCCTTTAGCGCAGAGAACGGTGACAGAACCGTCGAGAACTCTCAGAGAACGCTGAACCTCAACGGTAAAGTCGATGTGTCCGGGAGTGTCGATGATGTTAAGTCTGTGGCCCTTCCAGAAGGCTGTGGTAGCAGCGGAGGTAATGGTAATACCTCTCTCCTGCTCCTGAACCATCCAGTCCATAGTAGCCGCACCGTCGTGAGTCTCACCGATTTTGTGAGTCTTACCTGTATAGAACAGGATACGCTCGGTGGTAGTTGTCTTACCGGCATCTATGTGAGCCATTATGCCTATGTTACGGGTCATTTCAAGTGAAATTTCTCTTGGCATAACTTTCTCCTTGTATAACTGCCTCAGGCAGCAAAATTAGAATCTGTAGTGTGCGAAAGCCTTGTTAGCTTCAGCCATCTTATGAGTATCCTCACGCTTCTTGCAAGCACCGCCGGTGCCGTTCATCGCGTCAAGAATTTCACCAGCGAGTCTTTCTCTCATGGTCTTCTCGGAACGAGCGCGGGAATAAGCGGTCAACCATCTGAGACCCAATGTGAGACGTCTGTCAGGACGAACCTCCATAGGAACCTGATAGTTAGCACCACCTACACGGCGAGCCTTAACTTCGAGAAGCGGCATGATGTTCTCCATAGCCTGATCAAAAGCTTCGAGAGCATCCTTGCCGGATTTTTCTTTAACGATATCGAAAGCGCCATATACAATCTTCTGAGCTACACCCTTCTTACCATCGAGCATGATGCTGTTAACAAGACGGGTAACGAGCTTGGAATTGTAGATAGGATCCGGCAAAACGTCACGTTTTGCAATACGACCTCTTCTTGGCATATAGCTTCCCTCCTTCATATAATGATATCATAGGTACTCGAAAGTGAACCTTCCGTTCATGCGAAATCAGAGGCGTATATAAATATATAGCCGCTAAACTGCATGAAAAATCAAACGGAAAACTACTTACTTAGCACCAGCCTTCGGACGCTTAGCACCGTATTTGGAACGGCTCTGCATACGCTTAGCAACACCCTGAGTATCGAGTGTACCACGGATGATGTGATAACGTACACCAGGCAGGTCCTTAACACGACCGCCACGAATCAGAACAACGCTGTGCTCCTGAAGGTTGTGACCGATACCCGGAATGTAAGCAGTAACTTCCATTGAGTTGGTCAGCCTTACTCTGGCAACTTTACGAAGAGCGGAGTTAGGCTTTTTAGGTGTCTGAGTTCTGATAGCAGTACAAACACCGCGCTTTTGAGGAGAATTTTGGTCTGTAGCGATACGCTTTTTGGAGTTGTAACCCTTCAAAAGAGCAGGAGCAGTAGACTTCTTCTCAAGAACCTCTCTTCCCTTGCGGACGAGCTGATTAAAGGTTGGCATAATTGCACCTCCTTGCATTTAGATTTTTCATACAGTAGGTGGTAGTTACCTTAAAAAGGGCATAGATACCCCTACGCAATACAGTATTATATCACCACAGCATACCGCTTGTCAAGCGGTTTTTTAAATATTATCTGTAAAAAACACAAAAAAATCGGCAGACGGGTATATTTCCGTCTGGGGAAGGAAAATTATTCTTCTTCAAGAACTGCTTCGGGGGCAGCTTCTTCGGCTTCAACTGCTTCTTCAACGGGAGCCTCTTCAGCGTCAGCCTTCTGGTTGAGGAAGGATTTCGCGTTGGGGTCGGAGGGGATTATCTCAACGTTGTTGTAGCAGTCCATACCAGTACCTGCAGGAACAAGCTTACCGATGATAACGTTCTCTTTAAGTCCGATGAGAGCGTCTGTCTTGCCCTTGATAGCTGCTTCGGTGAGAACCTTTGTGGTCTCCTGGAAGGAAGCGGCAGAGAGGAAGCTGTCGGTAGCAAGAGAAGCCTTGGTGATACCAAGGAGAACGTACTCGAACTCTGCCTTGCGGAGAGTGAGTTCGCCTGCATCAATGCGAGCCTGAATTTCGTTGTTAGCAGCCAGAACCTCGCTCTTGTCAACGAGTGTGTTGGAGAGAAGGTTGGTGTCGCCGGACTCGGTTACCTTGACCTTTCTCATCATCTGACGGACGATAACCTCGATGTGCTTGTCGTTGATATCAACGGCCTGAACACGATAGGTCTTCTGAACCTCGCCGATGAGGTACTGCTGAACAGCGTCGGGGCCCTTAACTGCGAGAATGTCAACAGGACAAGCAGCACCCTCGGTGAGCATATCGCCTGCTTCAACGGCAGCGCCGTCCAGAACCTTGATTCTGGAGCCGTAAGGAATCATATAGTCCTTCTCGTCTGCGCCGTTAGAAACGATAACGTGCTTGTTCTTCTTTATCTCGTCAATGCGGACAGTACCGCTGATTTCACTGATAATAGCGTTTGTCTTGGGACGTCTTGCCTCGAAGAGCTCTTCGACACGGGGAAGACCCTGTGTGATATCCTCTGCGTTCGCGATACCACCTGTATGGAAGGTACGCATGGTAAGCTGAGTACCGGGCCCACCGATGGACTGAGCGGCGATTACGCCGACTGCCTCACCGATAGCAACGGCCTTCTTGTTGGCAAGGTTAGCACCGTAGCACTTGGAGCAAACGCCGTGCTTGCAGGAGCAGGTCATAATAGAACGGATTGCAATGCGGAGCTTTCCGTTGAAGTTGACGTCGGATGTATCCTCGCCCTTTGCCTCAAGCTCCTTGACGTAGTTAGCCTTGAGGATGTCAACAACGCGGTCAGCGTCGGTTTCGTCGAGCATCTTGTCACAGCTTACAACAACGTTGCCCTTTTCATCAACGGCGTCGTTGAGCAGATATCTGCCAACAAGACGCTCCTTGATGGGCTCGATTACGTCCTTGCCGTCCATGATGTCGTAAACCTCGATACCCTCTGTGGTACCGCAGTCTGCTTCACGGATGATGACGTCCTGAGAAACGTCAACAAGACGACGTGTGAGGTAACCGGAGTCAGCGGTACGGAGAGCGGTGTCGGCAAGACCCTTTCTCGCACCACGGGAGGAGATGAAGTATTCCATAATGTTAAGGCCTTCACGGTAGTTAGCCTTAATCGGAATTTCGATTGTCTTACCGGAGGTGTTGGCGATAAGTCCGCGCATACCGGCAAGCTGTCTGATCTGGTTGATACTACCACGGGCACCGGAGTTTGCCATCATAAAGATTGGGTTGTACTCGTCAAGACCCTTTGTAAGAGAATCGGAAACCTCGTTTGTAGCGTCGTTCCATATCTTGACTACCTCACGGGACTTCTCCTCAGCAGAGATAAGACCCTTGCGGTACTGCTTTGTAACCTTTTCAATCTTCTTGTCGGCTGCAGCGAGGATGTCACCCTTTTCTGCAGGGATAACGGCATCGCAAACAGCAACGGTGATAGCACCCTTTGTGGAGTACTTGAAGCCCTGAGCCTTGATTCTGTCAAGAACCTCAGAGGTCTTGGAGGTACCGTGTGTGATTATGCACTTGTCAACGATTTTGCCGAGCTGCTTTTTGCCGACGAGGAATGAAACCTCGAGGTCAAGGCAGTGCTCGGGGTCGTTACGGTCAACGTAGCCCAAATCCTGAGGAATGGGGTCGTTGAAGATAAGACGGCCGACGGTAGCGTCAATGATTCTTGTAACGGTTTCGCCGTTGATAATCTTGGAAACACGAACCTTGATAGGAGCGTGAAGACCTACAACGCCGTCCTGATAAGCCATAATAGCCTCGTTGTAATCTCTGAACACCTTGCCTGCGCCGGGCTCGTTTTCGTTGAGCAGGGTGAGGTAGTAGGAACCGAGAATCATATCCTGTGTAGGAATAGCAACAGGCTTACCGTCAGATGGCTTCAAGAGGTTGTTAGCGGCAAGCATAAGGAATCTTGCCTCTGCCTGTGCCTCTGCGGAGAGGGGAAGGTGAACAGCCATCTGGTCACCGTCGAAGTCGGCGTTGAACGCGGTACAAACGAGAGGATGGAGCTTTATCGCACGACCCTCAACGAGTACGGGTTCAAATGCCTGAATACCGAGTCTGTGAAGTGTAGGCGCACGGTTGAGGAGAACGGGATGGTCCTTGATTACAACCTCGAGAGAATCCCAAACAGCAGGATTCTGTCCGCGCTCTACCATCTTTCTTGCGCTCTTGATATTTGTAGCAACAGCCTTTTCAACAAGGCGTTTCATAACGAAGGGTTTGAAGAGCTCCAGAGCCATCTCCTTGGGAAGACCGCACTGGTACATCTTCAGCTCAGGACCAACGACGATAACCGAACGTCCGGAGTAGTCAACACGCTTACCGAGAAGGTTCTGACGGAAACGTCCCTGCTTACCCTTGAGCATATCGGAAAGGGACTTGAGAGGACGGTTGTTAGGACCTGTAACGGGTCTTCCGCGTCTGCCGTTGTCGATGAGGGCGTCAACAGCCTCCTGAAGCATTGTCTTCTCGTTGCGGACGATGATGTCAGGCGCACCGAGCTCAAGGAGCTTCTTAAGACGGTTGTTACGGTTGATAACTCTGCGGTAGAGGTCGTTTAGGTCGCTTGTAGCGAAACGTCCGCCGTCGAGCTGAACCATAGGACGAATATCGGGCGGAATAACGGGGATAACGTCAAGAATCATCCATTCGGGGCGGTTTCCGCTGACACGGAACGCTTCAACAACCTCAAGTCTTTTGAGGATGCGGATGCGCTTGTTGCTCTGAGCGTTTTCGAGGGAAGCCTTGAGCTCCTCGGAGAGCTTGTCAACGTCAATCTTCTGAAGCAATTCCTTGATAGCTTCAGCGCCCATGCCTGCCTTGAAGTCGTCGCCGTATTTCTCTCTGAAATCACGGTATTCCTTCTCGTTGAGGAGCTGTCTTTCTTCAAGCTCCGTCTTACCGGGGTCGGTAACGATGTAGGAAGCAAAGTAGAGAACCTTCTCCAGAAGTCTGGGAGAAAGGTCGAGTATCAGACCCATACGGGTGGGGATACCCTTGAAGTACCAGATGTGAGAAACAGGAGCAGCAAGCTCGATGTGACCCATTCTCTCACGGCGAACCTTTGCGCGTGTAACCTCAACGCCGCAACGGTCGCATATCTTGCCCTTATATCTGAGGCGCTTGTACTTTCCGCAATGACATTCCCAGTCTTTAGTTGGGCCAAAGATGCGCTCGCAGAAAAGACCGTCGCGCTCAGGCTTGAGGGTTCTGTAATTTATTGTTTCGGGCTTTTTAACCTCACCGTAGGACCAGCTTCTGATCTGTTCGGGGGAGGCAAGACCGATCTTTATGGATTCAAAAACATTAAATTCCATTAGCGACTCCTTCTTTCTTACATTTCATCTTCGTCGAACGAATCGTCATTATCAAGGGAGAAAGCATCCTCGTCAGCAAAAACGTCGCTGTCGTCAACGTCTTCGATCTGGAAGTTAGCTTCAAAATCGGAATCCTGCTTTACCTCGGTGCCGTCAAAGACGAAATCGTCATCGGAAAGACGGCTCTTGGGAAGCGGAATGTCATCGTCGTCGTCAAAGTTCTGACGAAGGTCGATTTCCTCGTTGTTCTTGTCGAGAACCTTCATATCAAGACCGAGGGACTGAAGCTCCTTGATAAGCACCTTGAAGGATTCGGGAATACCCGGCTTGGGAATATTCTGACCCTTGACGATAGCTTCATAGGTCTTAACACGTCCAACCACGTCGTCGGATTTGACGGTGAGGATTTCCTGAAGCGTGTAAGCCGCGCCGTATGCCTCAAGTGCCCAAACCTCCATCTCACCGAAACGCTGACCGCCGAACTGTGCTTTACCGCCCAGAGGCTGCTGTGTAACGAGAGAGTAGGGACCTGTGGAACGAGCGTGAATCTTATCATCAACAAGGTGATGGAGTTTGAGATAGTACATATAACCAACGGTTACGCGGTTGTCAAAGGGCTCACCGGTACGTCCGTCGTAAAGCTGAATCTTACCGTCTGTATCAAGACCTGCAGCCTCAAAGCCTGCAACGATGTCAGACTCGTGTGCGCCGTCGAATACAGGGGTCATAACCTTGATTCCGAGAGCAGCGGCAGCTCTTCCGAGGTGAACCTCAAGTACCTGACCGATGTTCATACGGGAAGGAACGCCGAGCGGGTTAAGAACGATATCAAGCGGAGTACCGTCGGGGAGGAAGGGCATATCTTCGCTGGGAAGAATACGGGAAATAACACCCTTGTTACCGTGGCGACCCGCCATCTTATCGCCGACAGAGATCTTTCTCTTCTGTGCGATATAAACTCTTGCAACCTTGATTACGCCGGGAGCGAGAATATCGCAATCATCGCGCGAGAAGACCTGAACGTCGACAACGATACCCGATTCGCCGTGAGGAAGCTTCAACGAGGTATCTCTTACCTCGCGTGCCTTTTCACCGAAGATAGCGCGCAAAAGTCTTTCTTCGGCGGTGAGCTCGGTTTCGCCCTTGGGAGTAACCTTACCTACAAGGATATCGCCCGAGTGAACCTCTGCACCGATACGTACGATACCGTCTGCATCGAGATCGCGGAGTGCGTCCTCGCCGACGTTGGGAAGCTCACGGGTGATTTCTTCCGGACCAAGCTTGGTATCACGGGATTCGCAGTAATATTCTTCTATATGGATAGAGGTGTAAACG
>JAZSEP010000005.1:0-3714 GCA_045531755.1 Oscillospiraceae bacterium
CACAGGCGGATACACCTATTACAAGATCGACATAACAAGCCTTTCTAAAGAAGGTACAATGGCTTGGCTCGAAACCTGGTTCACAGGTGTTGAAGGCGATGGCCCTGCAGGCGGCGCAATCGCTGAGCCCGTAGAGTCCACAGAGCCCGTAGAGTCTACAGAGCCCGTAGAGTCCACTGAGCCTGTTGAGTCTACCGAGCCTGTTGAGTCTACCGAACCCGTAGAGTCCACTGAGCCTGTTGAGTCTACAGAGCCCGTAGAGTCCACTGAGCCTGTTGAGTCCAAAGAGCCCACAGAGTCCAAGGACGCTGACGTTGACGCTCCTGCTAACAACGGTTGGCTCATCTGGGTCATCATCGGTGCTGTAGTTGTTGCAGTTGTAGTTATTGTAATCGTTGTTTCTAAGAAAAAGAAATAATTAAAACTACATAATTTAAAGCCTTGACGGTTTTCGTCAAGGCTTTTCTTTTATTTGGGCAGGTTCAACAATTTTTGAAAAAATATGATGCCAAAAATAGTCAATTGGTTGACATATATTTTTATTCGTTGTATAATTATCTTACAATATTACCAATATTTTTGGAGGAATTGTTATGAAAAAACTTTTTGCAGCACTTTTGTGCATTGCAATGCTCGTTTCTGTTTTTGCAGTTAACGTTGCGGCGGATGAAATTGTGGAAATTAAACCTATCGGTATATCTACTGATTTAACACACGTTTACGGCGGTGTTATCGACCACGTTATCGACGGCGTTGCTTTTTCTGCAGCACCACCACACTTTAACTACTTTAAGAGTGAAGACCTTTCTGCCGGAGACGGAACAACTGTTATCGGCAACATTGTTATTGAGTTTGACGGTCAATATAACTTCTCTGAAATTTGGTTCAACATGGGCGCTTGTAACATGACAACCGGTAAGCTCTATGGTTCTAACACACAGAGCGACCCTGCTGCAACAGACGGTTGGACAGAGGTTCACTCTTTTGACTATCTCCTTTTTGAACCTGTATCTACAGACCCTGACCAAGGAAGACAGTATACAGAACATCTTTCCTACACAGGCGGATATACATATTACAAGTTTGAAGTAACAAGCCTTTCCAAAGACGGCGGTCTTGTTTGGCTTGAATCCACCTTTAAGGGTGTTGCAGGCGACGGACCTGCAAGCGCAATTGCAGAGCCTCCCGTAGCATCTACTGAACCCGTAGAGTCTACTGAGCCTGTTGAATCCACAGAGCCCGTTGAGTCTACCGAGCCCGTAGAGTCTACTGAACCTGTAGAGTCCACAGAGCCCGTAGAGTCCAAGGACGCTGACGTTGACGCTCCTGCTGACAACGGATGGCTTCTTTGGGTTATCATTGGCGCTATAGTTGTTGCAGCTGTAGTAGTTATCATCATTATTGTTTCCAAGAAAAAGAAATAATTCAAGCTACATAGTAAAATTGCCGTCCGATTAGCTTCGGGCGGCGTATTTTTTGAGCTTACACAGTTCGGTTTCAAGTATCTGCACGTGCAGTTTTTCGTCGAGCGACAGTCGGTACAATATTTTAGCAACGTTTTTGTCACAAGCCTGCTCGGACAGCTCGAGATAGCCCTTGTGTGCTCCTTTTTCCTCCTGTATTGCGGTTTTCAGAATCGACTCGGGGTCTTTTTTATAGCTTACGTAGTCGCCGTTCCAAAAGCTTGGTTCTGTGTTTTGCAGAATGCGGTATTTAGGGTCATAGCCCAAAAGATAAATCAGCTTTGCAAGTGTGGTCAGATGCAGCATCTCCACCCTTGCGATACCGGACATTATCCTTGACAGTGCGGGGTAACGCGGCTCAAGGACTACCGCGCGGTAGCAGTAGCTCGTTGTTGCCGACATCTCGGAATCCCTTGCAGAATATGCCGAAAGCAGTTTCTTGGCAAAGGGCAGGTTTGGTTTCACAGCCTCGATTTTCGGGTATTCTTCAGGTGCAGAAAAACGCATTTGTTCCATAAAATCCCCCTTTTTGTTCATTCTATTCCCTTTTGTCATTTGAGGTGTATTGAAAATATAGGAATTTTATGCTACACTTTTATTGAGGTGAGAAAAATGAGGGAAAAGTTTATTGAAATATACCAGGCAAACATCACAAGAACCGGTGCAGACAGGTTGCTCGAATGGCTTTTAAAGAGTGACTTTTTCACGGCTCCTGCTTCGACAAGATTTCACGGGGCGCACGAGGGCGGTCTTTGCGAGCACAGCATCAACGTCTATAACCGACTTCTCGGCGAAGCTCTGTCCGCACCCGACAGCGAATTTTCCGACGAAAGCATTGCAATTGCGGGACTTTTGCACGACATCTGCAAGGTAAATCTTTACAAGGTCGACTATAAAAACGTCAAGAACAAGCAGACGGGAGCGTGGGAGCAGGTTCCCTACTATACCACCGAGGACGAGGTTCCTTTCGGTCACGGCGAGAAGAGCGTTTACATAATAAACTCCTTTATGCGTCTTACCCGTGACGAAGCTATGGCGATAAACTGGCACATGGGCGGTTTTGATGACAGAGCAAAGGGCGGAAGCTTTTCTATTGCGAAGGCTTTCGAGCTTCATCCGCTTGCCGTACTTCTTCACACCGCCGACCTGAAGGCTACATACCTTGATGAAATCAGAGGATAAAAAATTACGCCCACCGAAAAGGTGGGCGTATTTTGTTAGTGTTTTTGCTGTTTCATCCAGATTTTCATAACGAGTTTATGTGGCAGGAGCTTTACGAGAAGCACCTGCGCCTTGACCTGAAAGCCGTGGACCGAAAGGTCCTTTCCTTTTTTCAGGTCTTTAAGCGCGGTTTTCACCACGTCTATTGACTTATACACCACGTTGTAGTAGGTGACGGCTGTTTGGCTCGTTTTTGTTGCGCGGTCGAAGAATTCCGTTTCGACCCAACCTGGCGAAACTGCCATAACCTGTATTTTACGGGGCTTGAGTTCGACGTTGAGCGCCCTTGAATAACTGAGGACAAACGCCTTGGTTGCGCCATAGACGTTTAGGTATGGCACAGGCTGAAACGACGAAAGCGAGTCGAGCTCGATTATCTTTGCTCCCTCGTTCATATAAGGCAGAGTGAGCTGGGTGACGGCAACGAGGGCCTTACAGTTGAGGTCTATCATTCCCATACAGTCCTCAAGGGGTATCTCGTCGTATCTGCCGAATTTGCCGTAGCCACTGCAGTTGACAAGCATCGTTACGTTGGGGGTTTCTTCTTTGAGAAGGGTTTTATATTTCTCGATATCCTCTGCGCTTGTGAGGTCCAAGGGGACGACTTTCGTGGGGGTTTTGGTTTCTTCGGCAAGAGATTTCAGTCTATCCTCGCGACGAGCGATGACCCACAGTTGTTCGTATTCGCCTGTTTTGTCAAGCTCCAAAACAAAATCTCTTCCCATTCCCGAGCTTGCGCCTGTTATTATTGCTGTCTTCATAGTAATCTCCCTTACGTTTTAAGTCCTGCAAACTGATTCTGATAGAGTGTGTAGTAGTGTCCCTTTTGCGCCAGCAGCTCATCGTGGTTTCCGAGCTCCGCGACCTTTCCGTCGGCGATTACCGCTATCATATCGGCATCACGGATAGTGGAAAGACGGTGGGCAATGATGAGGCTGGTTCTGTTCTCCATCAGTTTATTCATCGCGAGCTGGATATTCATCTCGGTTCTTGTATCAACGCTTGAGGTTGCTTCGTCGAGAATAAGTAT
>JAZSEP010000014.1:0-23377 GCA_045531755.1 Oscillospiraceae bacterium
GGTCAGAATTTTCCGACCGAGTTTAATTTGTAAGGTTATACAGCTTTACAATTAATCTATGCTGACTACAGTATATCCGGCGTCTTCAATTGCCTTTTTAATGTCCGAGTCTGCTACGTTTGATGATACCTTGACGTATGCTGTCTTTTCTTCAAGATTTACAGTTGCGCTGACGCCGTCCATCTCGTTCAGAACCTTCTCAACTCTTCCTGAGCAGTGGTGGCACGCCATGCCTTCAATAACAATTTTCTTCTCCATAATTACATTCTCCTTTGATTTCTTTTGTGTCTTTGGTGTGTATTTAAATCTCTTAAGTCTTAAAGCGTTGCTTACTACACAAACAGAACTAATGCTCATAGCTGCCGCTGCAAACATAGGGTCAAGCCTGAGATTGAAGAGAGGAATGAACAGTCCTGCGGCAAAAGGAATTCCGATTGCATTATAAAAGAACGCCCAGAAAAGATTTTGTTTTATATTGGTGATTGTGCTTTTGCTGAGCTTCAAGGCAGAAACGACGTCTAACAGGTCGTTCTTTATCAATACTATATCTGCAGATTCAATTGCGATGTCGGAGCCGGCGCCTATTGCTATTCCAACGTCAGCGCTTGCAAGAGCAGGGGAATCGTTTATTCCGTCGCCTATCATAACAACCTTTTTGCCGGACGCCTTCAGGCTGGAAATCACAGCCTCTTTTTCTGTGGGCAGAACCTCTGCAATGACTTTTTTAATTCCAGTGCTCTTTTGTACTACCTGCGCGGTAGTTTCATTATCTCCCGTGAGCATAATGGTTTCAATACCCATACTCTGTAACTCGGCAATTGCAATCTTGCTTGTGTCTTTTATTGTATCCGAAACCGCAATTATGCCAAGCAAATTTTCATCATCAGCAACGTATATAACGGTTTTGCCGTCGCCAGAAAGCTTTTCTGCATCGGAAACAGCAGAGCCGCCAACAACACCTTTTTCTTTGATAAATGCAGCATTTCCCGCGTGATAATCTTTGCCTTCTATCGTTGCAGAAATGCCTTTACCCTGGGTTGATATAAAGTTTTCGGCTTCAAAAAAGGTCGATTGTTCTGATATTGCAAAATCACATACAGCCCTTGAAATCGGGTGCTCTGACATTTTTTCGAGAGAATATGCAATCTTTATAAGCTCTTGCTTAGTGATACTGCCCACAGGGATAACGTCTGTAACAGATGGCTTTCCGTGCGTTATCGTTCCCGTTTTGTCAAAAACAGCGGTATCAATGCTGTGCAAAGCTTCAAGCGCTTCAGCGGATTTTATCAGGATTCCAAGCTCAGCAGCCTTTCCCGTAGAAACCATAATGGCAGTAGGAGTAGCAAGACCAAGTGCGCAAGGACAAGAAATTACAAGCACCGAAATAGCGCTTGTCAGTGCCGGTTCAAAACCTGCGCCCGAAGCAAGCCAAGCAATGAAGGTTATTATCGCAATGGTGATAACCGAAGGAACGAAAATGAGACTAACCTTGTCTGCTAACTTTGCGATAGGTGCTTTTGACGAGGAGGCTTCTTCAACAAGTCGAATTATCTCTGACAGAGTAGTGTCATCGCCAACCCTTTCGGCACGGATTTTTATATATCCCGAGGTGTTGATGCACGCACCAATCACCTTATCACCGACTGATTTATCAACAGGCACGCTTTCTCCGGTTATAGCCGACTCATCAACAGCAGCAAAGCCCTCGACTACGACACCGTCAGCAGGAATAGCTCTTCCGGGCTTTACTATTATAATATCACCCTTTACGATATCGGCAGCGGGAATATCGATCTCAACTCCGTCACGCTCAACGATAGCGGTTTTGGGCGCAAGATCCAAGAGCTTGGAAACAGCGTCGGTTGTCTTTCGGGTCGACCTTGACTCAAGGAACTTTCCAAGAGTAATCAGCGTCAATATCATAGCAGCCGATTCGTAGTAGAGCGACATATGAAGGGCTAGTAGGGTTGTAAGGTCGTGATTTATTGTAGCGACCAAAAGCTTATATGTCACGTACAAGCTGTAAAGCACAGCAGAAGAAGACCCGATTGCAATCAAAGAGTCCATATTTGGACTAAGCTTGAACAGTCTTGTGAATCCAACCTTAAAATATCTAAAGTTAATTATCAGTATAGGAACGCACAAAACAAGCTCAGTTAAGGCGAGATATAGGATTTTATCACCTGCGGAAAGAAAGCTTGGCAACGGTAATCCAAGCATATGTCCCATTGAAACGTAAAAAAGGGGAATCATAAAAATAAGCGAAACCAAAAAACGAGTTTTTAGATTTGAGGTCTCGTCCTTCGGTAAATCCTTTTTATTTGACAGAAAGGCGTTATATCCGGCCGATTTTACGCTTGATATAATTTCACGTTCCGAAAGGGAATCGGTACACAAAACGTCCATACTTTTTGTCAGAAGGTTAACGTTTGCAGACTCAACTCCATCAAGCTTGGAAACAGAGTTTTGAACGTGGGAAGAACAGGCGGAGCAAGTCATTCCTGTCACGGTAAATTTCAAATGTTTCATTGTTTGCCTCACACAACTATACTAATTTAGTATAGTATAGCATTATTTACAAATAATATCAAGAAGAATATTGAAGAAAATGTAAGAAAGGTGTATAATAAAAATATATTAGCAAAATGGGGAGAAGGCTATGTTGACAAAAGAAATTATTGATAGAGTTTTAACAGCTGCCCTTGCGGCAGGCGGAGACTTCGCTGAGATTTATGCTGAAAACACCTTGAAAAACACCTTGGAGATTATAGATGCGAGAGTCGACTCTGCTCTTTGTGCCCGTAACTACGGCGTTGGAATACGTGTTCTTAAGGGCAACAAGTGCGTGTATGCATCGACTAATGATATTTCCGAGAAAACATTAACTCAGCTCGCAACACAGCTTGCGAGTACCCTCAGAACCGACGAGTATCATACTGCCGCAGCCGTTGTAAGACGAGATTTTAGGAGTTCACATCCGATTATCTATGCGCCTTCAACAGTTGATATACAGCGAAAGGTTGCTGTTGCCAAAACCGCTTATACAAGTGCTAAACAATATTCAACTGACATATCGCAGGCCGAGGTAACGTATATCGATTGGGATAGTGATATCCTTATTGCCAACAGCGACGGACTGCTTGTTGGTGACAGAAGAGTGTATACAAGGCTTTACGTGATGGCGGTTGCAAGTGCGGCAGGGGAAAATCAGGTTGGAACAGAAGGCCCCGGAAGACGAATGGGCTTTGAGGTATTTGAAAAGACTATTGACCCCGACTATTATGGCAGAGTTGCCGCTAAACAGGCAGTTACAATGCTTCACGCAAAGGATTGCCCGAGCGGACGTATGCAGGTTGCTATAGAAAACGGATTTGGAGGAGTTATTTTCCACGAAGCGTGCGGACACTCTCTTGAAGCAACAAGCGTGGCAAAAGGCAATTCTGAATTTTGCGGAAAGCTTGGTCAGCAGATTGCAAATCACAAGGTTACGGCAATAGACGATGCTACTATTCCAAACGCGTGGGGTTCCATTGATATAGACGACGAAGGAACACCTGCCAAAAAGAACGTTTTGATAGAAAACGGAATTCTTAAGGGATATATGGTTGACAAGCTCGGAGGCAGAATAATGGGAATGCAACCCACCGGTAATTCTCGACGCCAATCCTATGAATTTGCACCGACATCCCGTATGACAAACACCTTTATTGCCGAGGGCCCCGATAAAAATGAAGATATAATCCGTTCAATGCAAAACGGTCTGTACGCGAAAAAAATGGGTGGCGGTTCTGTCAATCCTGTTACCGGTGATTTCAACTTTGCAGTTTCCGAAGGATACCTTGTTCGCAATGGAGAGATATGCGAACCTGTCAGAGGAGCAAGCCTTATAGGAAAAGGCTCCGACGTCCTAATGAAGATAGATATGGTCGGACAAAACCTTGATCACGGACAGGGTATGTGCGGTTCTTCAAGTGGTTCTGTACCTGTCAATGTCGGTCAGCCCCTTATCAGAGTTTCCGATATAGTTGTCGGTGGAAAGGAATAAGAGGTGAAGTGTATGAAATACAATGATTTTAAGCTCTGTGTAAAAAACAGTGTTGAAAAATACGGAATAAAAGAGTACGAGCTGTATTACAGCAGAGGTGCGAGCACTTCTTTTTCCGCATATAAGGGTGAGATAGACAAAACCTCTTCAAGCGACGGAGACGGAGCTTGCTTCAGATGTATAGTGAACGGTAGAATGGGCTATGCATCAACAGAGCTTTTTTCTGAAGAAGAGGCTGAAAGAATAGTCTCGGACGCAAAAAAATGTGCCGAGATTCTTGAAACAGAAGATAAGGAATTCCTTTTCGAAGGAAGCGACGAATACCCCGAAATTCCTAATAATGAGTATATAGCATTGGATTCAGAGCTGATGATGGAGCAGGTTATACAGCTCGAAAAGAAGTGCTATGAAACAGACTCAAGAATTAAAAACGTTTCTCACGCCACAGTTCTTCAAGCTTTTTCAGAAACAGGAATAACCAATTCATACGGCCTTGATTTGTACAGCAGTTCGCCTCTTTTCTGCGTTTACGCGCAGGCAACTGCAGAAGAAAATTCTGATGTTCAGGTTGGTTTTTCAGCGTCGTTTTCTAACAAAGCTGATAAACTTAGTGTTGATTCTGTAGTAGAAGAAAGCACAAAACAGGCACTGTCTGCGTTGGGAGCGGAGAGCATTCCTACAGGAAAGTACAAAACCGTTATTTCAAATATGCAGATGGCGACTTTGTTGGAAACGTTTTGTGATGTATTTTCTGCTGACGCAGCTCAAAAGGGTATGTCGCTTTTAGCAGACAAAGAGGGTGAATTTGTTGCATCCGAAATCGTCACTATCGTTGATGACCCGTTTTGTGAGGATTCCTGCTGTATGTCTGCTTTTGACGCTGAGGGCGTGGCAACGAAAAAGAAAAATATCGTGGAAAACGGTGTTTTTAAAACTTTGCTCCATAACTTGAAAACTGCAGACAAAGCGGGTGTTACAACCACGGGAAATGCATACAAAGGCTCTTATAAGAGCAAAGTGTCAATTGCTCCTTTCGCTTTTTATATCAAGCCTTCGGACGTTTCGTTTGACGAGGTGCTGAACCGCACACAAAACGGTGTTTATATTACAGAACTCAACGGTATGCACGCCGGTGCAAACTTTGTCACAGGTGATTTTTCTCTTTCTGCAAGCGGTTTCTTGATTGAAGCTGGAAAAATAACTAAACCTGTTAATGAAATTACGATTGCAGGTAATTTCTTTACGATGCTCAAGCAGATTGAGTGCGTAGGTAATGACTTTAAATTTTCAATGCCCGGAGGCAGCTCACAGTTTGGCTCGCCTTGCGCGCTTGTGGGAACAATGGCAATTTCCGGTAAATAGGAGTGATTAAGTGAAAAAAATCGTAGCTTTTTGTCTTATTTTTTCCTTTGCACTTTGTCTTTTCGGACTAACAGCATTTGCCGAAGAAGTTGTTTTCTCTGGAAATTTTGAACCGATAACCTTTTCTGTCGGACTTGGTAGTAAAGAAAAGCTTACAAACGGAATCACAGCGATAGATCCCCATACTAAAGAGGATATAACCGAAAGGGTTGAGATTCTCGGTACCATTGATTTTGATACCGTAGGCGTCTACAACGTTTCCTACAGTGTTGCGGATAGTACCGGCAAAAACTGGGGAAAACTGCGCAAGGTTTCTGTTGTAGCTCTTGATAGCGACGTTGAGTATATTAACATTGACCACGGCAAGAACTACCTTGAGTCTATAGATTTTCAGATGATTAAAAATACCGATTTTGAGCTTCACTATCTGCTGTATGCCGATAACTACGAAAAGCTTCTCTATTCCTGGTGCTTTACAGGTGAGGACATATACAATCCTCCGCGCCGAATGAGCGTTACTATTACCGGGGAAAGCGAAAATTATGAGGCTATAAAAAACGGAGTAGGACAGGCAAATTTTCAAATTCTGAATTTTGAATATAAGGATAGATTTCCAAGTAAGGCCGAAATATTCTTTTCCGTGAACGAAGAATTTGATATTAATAACTCGCTTTATCTGTATTCATACGGAGAACCCGAGGGATTCAAGCTTATTGATGACGGAATTGTTATAAACAGCGTATACTATGCATCCTGTTTTTTTGAAAAGGGAGGGGAATACGTCCTCACCGACAAAAAGATAGGATACAGTAACAGCAATATTCCGCATTTCACGTCCTCTGCAGACCACACCTCATCTAAAACTGGGGATAGTACGCAATCAGAGATACATATAAATCCTGAGTTCAATGAGGATACTTCGTATGAAGCTCAACCTGAACAGGTTTTCAGCGACCTTGAAAAAAACATATATCTTTTAGTTGTTCTTTCAGGCGTTGCAATTATAGTGATATCTGCATTTGTGGTTTTAATATCCTCAAGAAAATCGAGATAATTATTTTAACATAATAAAATGACCTGCAGTCGTAATGACTGCAGGCCCCTTTTTTATGATTTGTTATTTTACGAGCTCGTATGTATCCATAGCTATCATAAGCTCTTCGTTTGTAGGAATAACGAGGAATCTGACCTTGGACTCGGGAGTGGAGAAATCAATCTCTTGTCCGCGAACGTGGTTCTTTTCTTCGTCGATGGAGACTCCCATAAACGCAAGTTTCTCAGCTACGTAGGTTCTGTATGCAGGGTTGTTTTCACCGATACCGCCTGTAAATACGACAGCATCAACACCGCCCATTGCAGCAGCAAAACCGCCAACATATTTTGTGAGCTGGTGGCAGAGCATATTGGTGATGAGTATGCATCTGGGGTCACCGTTGTTTGTTCCCTGTTCAATATCTCTGTTGTCGCTTGTTTTCTGCGAAACACCGAGGATACCGGACTTTTTGTTCATAATGGTGTCGATTTCCTTGGGAGAGAGGTTTTCCTTCTCCATAAGAAGAGGAATGATAGCAGGGTCTATAGAACCGCAACGTGTACCCATCATAATTCCTTCAAGAGGAGTAACACCCATAGTGGTGTCAAGGCACTTGCCGTTCTGTACTGCAGCGATTGAAGAACCGTTGCCGAGATGGCAGGTGATTATCTTGAGGTCTTTGGGGTCTTTTCCAAGGAAAGCAGCAGCACGCATACTTACATAGCGATGGGAAGTACCGTGGAAGCCGTAACGACGGATTTTGTATTTCTCATAGTACTCATAGGGAAGAGCATACATATATGCATAGTCAGGCATTGTCTGATGGAAACCTGTATCAAATACAGCAACCTGAGGAACGTCCTTGCCCATAATCTCTTCGCAAGCTCTGATACCTGTGAGGTTTGCAGGGTTGTGCAACGGGCCGAGTTCGCAGCATTCTTCAATAGCTTCGATTACCTTTTCATCAATGATAACGGAACCGGAGAACTTTTCACCGCCGTGAAGAACACGATGTCCAACGGCAGCAATTTCACTCATGGAATCGATAACACCGTTTTCTTTGCTTACGAGAGTATCGATAACCAGCTTGATAGCTTCTTCGTGGTTAGCCATCTGAACGTCAAGCTTGTAGTCCTCGCGGCCTTCAACCTTATGCTTGAAGTTTCCGCCTGCGATACCTATTCTGTCGCAAAGACCTTTTGCGAGAAGCTTATCATTTTCCATATCAATGAGCTGATATTTGAGAGAAGAGCTTCCTGCGTTGACAACAAGAATTTTCATTTAAAATTCCTCCAAATCTGATATTTGCATCTTTTATATTTTTTGTATTTGTGGTACAATATTAAAAAACAACAGCGAGGTGAGCCTTTGGTGAAGATTGCCGCAATAGTTGCCGAATACAATCCGTTCCATAACGGTCACAAATTTCATATAGAACAAACGCGTGAGCGCGGAGCGACACACATAGTTGCGGTAATGAGCCCGAATTTCGTTCAAAGAGGCGACGTAGCTCTTTTTGAAAAAAGGACAAGAACACTTGCTGCACTAAAAAACGGAGTGGACTTGGTTTTGGAGCTTCCTTCTCCGTATGCACTCGGTAATGCCGAAACCTTTGCTCGAGGAGCAGTTAGTATCATCAAAGCAACAGGGTGCGTCGATATGCTAAGCTTTGGTAGTGAGTGCGCAGACGAACATCTACTCAAAAAAACTGTTGAAGCACTCAGGTCAGAAGCCTGTAGTCAATTGATAAAAAAACACCTTGACGATGGCAACTCTTTTGTAAAATCACAAAGTCTTGCAATCGAAGAAGCCTTTGGAGCTGAAATAGGAAGTATTGTTTCAAATCCCAACGATACGTTAGCTGTCGAATATATAAAAAATCTCTCAGACAGCGGTATCGAAGTGTGTGCAGTAAAACGCGAAGGTGTTTGTCACGATGCGAAAATCGCAAGCGGAGAGTTTGCAAGCGCGTCATATATAAGAAACAGCATCCTCACACAATCAGATATTATACCACAAAATTTTCTGCCTTGCAATGCTTTAGAGGATTATAAAAGGGAAATTTATGAAAAAAATGCGGTTTTTGACATAAATAATCTTTTTAAAATTATTGTGTTTAAGCTGAGAAATATGTCAACCGAAGAGCTTTTACAGCTTCCGGACGTTTCAGAGGGAATAGAAAACAAAATAAAAAAAGCCGCGGCAACAGCAGGAAGCTTTGAAGAATTACTTGCATCAATCAAAAGCAAACGCTATACATTGTCGAGAATACGAAGAATAGTCTGCTGTGCGCTAAACGACATTACTGCTGATATCTCTTCAAAAGAACCGCCGTATATACGAGTCTTGGGCTTTAACGATAGAGGTGCCGAGATACTTTCAAAAATGAAAGAAACAGCCTCCTTGCCTGTTTCCGTTTCCCTCGCTTCTTTAGAAAAGATTAACGAAGATTGCCGAATTTTTGCCCGGACAGAAAGCAGATGTACAGATAATTTTTTGCTTGCCTCTTCGAATTTTGTATCATCGGGATTTGAGTATTTACAAAAGCCGGTTATTATCTAATAATTTCAATAATGTGAACGATTGATTAAATTTAGGTTTTTTTATTGACGGTTGTCACATTATAGTTTATAATAAGCGTAGCAATATGAACGAAAGGTGATGTAATTATGAGTAAATTGACGATAAAGCTTATTTCTTTGGCTCTTTTCCTTGCGATGCTCTTTTCTTTTGCGGCTTGCACAGGTAACTCAAATGACACAAGTTCCGATATTCCTTCCCAGACTCCTTCCGAGGACACCTCTTCAGAGGATATCGTTATCCAGCAACCCGGTGGAATAGGTGACGTATTGGCACCTACCGGTGACATTGCGCAGAAGATAGCAGATGCAAACGATATTAATTCCGACGTTGTCGGATGGCTCAAGATAGAAGGAACCAACATCGATTATCCTGTTTTGCAGAACCCCAACGGCAAAAACATTCCTATTTCTCAGGTAAATCAGTACTATCTTGAAAGAGACCTCTATAAAAAGAGCAGTAAAAACGCTTGTATATATGCGGATGACTACAATACCGTTACAACAAGAGAAGAATTTAGCAAGAACACTATCCTCTATGGACACAACTGGACGAACATTGAGAAAAACGGCGCAGCAGTTCGTATGAACGACGAGCGCGACGTAATGTTTGCTCAGCTTTTGATGTTCAGCGATTTGGAGTTTGCAAAGAAAACTCCCACAATTTCCTTTGTAACCGAACAGGACGATATTACTTGGGTTGTTTTTGCAGCGTTCTATGCTGACCACAACGAGTTCTATTATATAGACGATGCTCCTAAGGACGTTGATTTTGTCGGTATTGTAAACGGCGCTATAGAGCGTAGCGAGCACATTTATGATGTAGACGTCAGACTCAGCGACAAGATACTCACCCTGTCTACCTGTACGAGAAGACTTGGAAACCACGATAAGCAGAGATTTGTTGTTATGGCACGTATGCTCAGAGACAACGAGTCTGTTGAGGATTTTGCGGCACCTACCGATAACCCCAGCCCGCTTCGTCCCACATGGTATACAGGCAACAGATAAAGCTTTTAATTCCGCAATGCCAAAAGCGTTGCGGATTTTTTTGTGACTTTTTCTCTTAAAAAGGTACTATATAGGTGAAAGGCCTTATCAGTGCCCGAAGGGAGTGAATGCGATGGAAGATTATGAGATAGTTTCTATGTTTTGGGAACGTGATGAAAATGCTGTTTCTCAAGCGCGAGAAAAGTATAATGCGTACTGCCGCCATGTAGCTGACAATATACTTAGTAATAGTGAAGATGTCGAAGAGGTATTGAACGACGCCTTTTTCGGCGCCTGGAACAGTATACCTCCCAACAAACCGCAGAAGCTGTCAATATTCCTTGGCAAGATTACCCGAAATCTTGCATTGAAGAAGAACAGACAGATGAACGCAGATAAACGCGGTGGGGGAGTTGCGGCAGTTTCACTCGACGAATTGTCGGAGTGTATTCCGGAAAGCAAAAGTGTCGAGGAAGAGGTTTCTGTTAAAGAGCTTGCGCTGATAATAGATTCTTTTCTACGAACTCTTTCGGATAACGAGCGACGAGTTTTCTTGCGCCGTTATTGGTACTTTGATTCCATCGAGGAGATAAGCGCTCGGTTTGGGTTTAGTCAAGGTAAAATAAAGATGATGCTTCTCAGAACAAGAGAAAAGCTTAAAAAACAACTTGAAAGGGAAGGAGTACTTTTATGAAAGCGAAAAAGCTGCAAGACGCCATTGGAATGATAGGCGATGACCTTATAGAAGACGCGAAAGATATAAACTCTAAACAAAAACACAGTCCTATTAAATGGATTGCTTCCGTTGCGGCTATACTTGCGATTGTGATTACTGCAAATTTTGTGTTTGATACACCGCCAATCTCTTTGCAGGCTTATGCGCTTGCAGAGGCAAAGTATCCTGAAATGGCGCAATACCCTAACGCGGAGGATTACGAATATGATTGGGATACCTATTCTCAATTGAGAGAAAAGTGGAGAGATGAAATCAAAGAAATCCGCACACAGTATTACGGATACGGTGAAGGATTGGATACCTTCTTTAAAGACAGCGCAAAGGAATTTTTGTCTAATTCCAAAGACGGCAACAAGGTCTATTCACCGCTGAATATCTATATGGCTTTGTGTATGGTTGCTGAGACAACCGATGCAAACAGCAGAAAGCAGATTCTTGATTTGTTCGGGGTAGAGAACATCGACTCTTTACGTAAACAGGCTAATGCTGTCTGGAACGCGAATTATCGAGATGACGGCTCAGTAACAAGCATCCTGGCAAACTCAATCTGGCTCAACGAGAGCGTAGAGTTCAAACAGAATACGCTAAACAGCCTGGCTGAAAACTATTTTGCTTCTTCGTTCAAGGGCAAAATGGGTACAGACGATTATAATAAGGCTCTGCAAGCGTGGCTTAATGAACAGACCGGTGGTTTGTTGGAGGAACAGGTCGAAAAGGTTGAAATGCCTGTAAACACTTTGTTGGCGCTTGCGTCTACTGTGTATTTTAAAGCGCAGTGGCAAGACGAATTTTTGGAAAGAAATACTGCGGAAGAAACCTTCCACACTCCTAACGGTGACGTTATCTGCGATTTTATGAAGCAAGGATACACCCGTGATTACTACTGGGGAGAAAAGTTCTCCGCTGTGAAGCAAGAGTTGCGAAATAGCGGCGGAATGTGGTTTATATTGCCCGATGAAGGTGTTTCTGTTGATGACCTGTTGCTTGATGCAGAAGCTATGAATTTTATGGTTTCTGACGGGGATTGGGAAAACAAGAAAAGGCTTGTAGTTAATCTTTCTGTTCCGAAATTCGACGTAGTAGCAGAAACTGAATTAACAGACGGATTGAAAAATCTCGGTGTTACCGATGTCTTCAACCCCGAGATTTCCAACTTCTCACCATTAACTGATAACTACGAAGGAATTGCTATCTCAAAGGCACAACACGCGGCAAGAGTAATGATAGACGAAGAGGGTTGTACGGCGGCGGCGTTTACCATCATACTTGATGCGGGCAGCGCAATGCCTCCTGCAGACGAGATTGACTTCACGCTCGACAGACCGTTTATCTTTGCAATTACCTCCGACGATGGATTACCACTATTCATCGGCGTTGTAAATCAACCGATATAAATAAAAAACGACCTCGAAGGAGGTCGTTTTCTTTACGTATTAGAGTTCTTTTTCTGTTCCGTCGCTGTTGAAAAGGGGGAGATATGCAAGATATTGAATGTCCTTTCTGTTTCTTGCATCGCCTTCCGCAAGGATTGCCATTCTTCCTGCGACGATGCCGCCGGATTTTTCAACAAGCGTTTCAATAGCTCTAAGAGATTCGCCTGTACTAATAACGTCATCGACGATGAGTACCCTTTTACCTTTCATATATTCCATGTCTTCGCTGTCAAGGTATAGAGTTTGCGTTTTGGCAGTAGTTATTGATTTTACCTCAGTTGCGACTACTTCCTTCATGTAAAGTTTAGGCGCTTTACGAACAAGTATGTATTTGTTTTCACCCGCTTGTCTTGCCATCTCGTACAAGAGGGGAATTCCCTTGCTTTCTGCAGTTATCATAACGTCATGCTCGGGGGCAATCTTCAAAAGGTCGCGCGCAGAATTCACTGTCAGCTCAACGTCTCCGAAGATAACAAAAGCACCTATGTAGAGGTCGTCGTTAACTCTGCACAGGGGAAGATTTCTTTCAAGTCCTGCAACGTTTAACTTGTAATACATAGAAAAACCTTCTTTCAAAAAATCGAGGTACGGCAAAAACCGTACCTCAGAATGTTTTTGGATTTATTCAGCTGCTTCTTCTGTGACGGTTTCTGCCTCTTCAACAGTTTCAACAACGGGCTCATCCTCGATGAGAGCCTTCATAGAAAGGCTGATGCGCTTTTTGTCAAAATCAAGCTCAGTAATCTTAACCTCAACTTCCTGTCCAACAGAAAGAACGTCCTGGGGTTTTGCAATTCTCTCCTTGGAAATCTGGGAAATGTGGATAAGACCATCAATACCAGGGATGATTTCTGCGAATGCGCCGAATGTTGTCATAGAGTTGATCTTTGCTGTGCAAACAGAACCAACCTCATACTTGGACTTAAGAATCTCCCAAGGATTATCCTCGTTTTTCTTGTAGCCAAGAGAAATCTTCTTGTTTTCAGCGTCAAGGTCCTTAACGTAAACCTCAACAACATCGCCAACCTTAACAACGTCAGAGGGCTTTCTGATTCTCTGCCAGGAAAGCTCGGAAATGTGAATCATTCCGTCTACTCCGCCGAGGTCAACGAAAGCACCGTAGTTTGTAAGGGACTTAACAGTACCTTTGAAAACCTTGCCAACTTCAACGCTGCTCCAGAACTGAGCTTCTTTTTCTTTCTTTTCGCCGATAAGTACAGCCTTTGCAGAACCGAGAGCTCTTCTCTTTGCACGGTTAACTTCGAGAATCTTGAATCTGATGGAAGTTTTGAGCAGGGTAGAGAGGTCTTCGATTCTTGAAAGTGTTGCCAAGGATGCAGGGATGAATACCTTTACACCCTTAACGAGAGCAAGAACACCGCCCTTAACTACGTCTACAACTGTTCCTTCAAATACTGTGTCTGTTCCTGCAGCTTCAGCGATTTCCTCATAACCTGCCTCAGCCTCAAGACGCTTCTTGGAAAGCATTGCAGTTCCTTCACCGTCGTTTACACGAAGAACCATAAGCTCGATGGTTTCGCCAACCTTTACGAGATCTTCGGGTTTTGCTGTAGGATCATCTGTCAATTCATTGAGCAATACATAACCGGTGTGTTTTGTGCCGATATCAACAATAACTTCAGTAGGTGTTACATTAACTACCAGGCCGTTTACCTTCTCCCCGTTATATATACTTTTGAAGGACTGTTCCAACAGCTCCTCAAAAGTTGCATCCTCTTTGATAAAATTTTCACTCATAGTACTTTGTACCTCCTTAATTATATCAACCGGAGTAGAGGCTCCGGCAGTGACACCGATGTTTTGAAATCCGCGAAACATATTCATATCAAGGTCGTCTGCGGTTTCGATTAAAACAGTTTTTGTGTATGGTCGGCAAATTTCCTCCAGTTTTTTCGTGTTAGAACTGTGTTTGCCACCTATAATAACCATTATATCACAAATTTTCGACAATTCAACTGCTTCGTTTTGTCTTATTGACGTTGCACTGCATATTGTATCAAATATTTTGGCGTTTGTATAGTACTTTTTTAGAATTTTAATGCATTTCGACCATTCTTTTGTATTAAAAGTTGTTTGCGCTACCATGCAAAGCGAAATATTTTGTGTTTTTTCTAAATTTATGAGTATTTTTTCAAGCTCGTCGGCAGAATCTGCAACATAACATTCGCCCGAAACATAGCCTTGAATTCCCATAACCTCCGGATGCTTTGAATTTCCGCAAATTATAATGGTATTACCTTCATTGGAGTTTTCTTCAACAATTTTATGTATCTTTGAAACAAAGGGGCAGGTAGCATCAAAGCACTGCACACCCTTTTCCTCAAGGAGTCGGTATGTGTCTTTGCTTACACCGTGGGAACGTATTACAACGCCGTACTCTTTGGGAATACTGTCGATATCATCTACAGGGTATACTCCTTTATCCTGAAACCTCTTTACAACCTGTTCGTTGTGAATTATAGGACCGAGAGTGCATATTTTTTCGGAATTTTCGCAAAGCTTTTCAACTATATCTACAGCGCGGCTGACACCAAAGCAAAAACCGGCGCTTTTTGCTGTAATTATCTTCATAATAGTTAGTTACCTTTCGGATTGGAAAGTTCGATTATTCTGTCCATTATGAGTCTGCTTGCTTTTTTTATTGCGCTTGTCTGTGCATCTTCGCTAAGCCCAAGCTCTTTAAACTTGATGAGCTGACCATAAGATACCGTTATCTTGGAGCGAAAACGAAGTTTGCCGTCAAAGTGTATTCCGACAGGGAATATGTCGGATTTCGTGTCCTTTGCAATGATTGCAATTCCCGACTTTGGTCTTAACGGTTCACCGCTTTTCGATCTCGTACCCTCGGGGAAGATTCCAAGAACCTTCTTTTGCAATATAATGTTGCCTGCGGTTTCAACTGCAGAACGGTCACCTTCGCCGCGTCTTACCGGGAAAGCGCCGAGAGCGTTGAGAATCACGCTGAACGGCCACCAAAACAGCTCTTTTTTTGCCATGAAATGTATTTGTTGCTTAACCGGTGCGGCAATAAAAATAGGGTCAAAAAGACTGCGATGGTTAGCCGCCATTATATATCCGCCGCTTTCGGGAACATTCTCGAGCCCGACTACTTGAATTTTAAAAATCAGCTTGAGAACAAACCAAGCAACAGTTTTTGCAAAATTATAGAACATCATTAATCACCGATTCTTTTTGCTATATTGTACAACGCCTCGACAGATTGCTCAAAATCAAGGTCAGAGGTGTCAACGAGCACAGCGTCGTCTGCTTGCTTGAGAGGTGCCGTAGCGCGTGTGCTGTCGTTGTGGTCACGGGTTTTGACGTCTGCAAGAACGTCATCGTATGTGACTTTTTGACCTTTTGCGATAAGCTCCTTGTATCTTCTTTTTGCTCTTTCCTCGGGGGATGCAGTCAGAAAAATTTTAACGTCTGCATTTGGAAGAACAACAGTTCCAATATCACGTCCGTCCATCACAACGTTGTTGTTTTTTGCAATATCTTGCTGAAGGTCAAACAAAAACTCTCTAACCTTTGGTATTGCCGAAACGTTAGAAGCAGCCATGGAAATTTCAGCAGTACGAATTTTTTCGGAAACGTCGTCGTCGTTTATAAAAACGCGTTGTTGTCCGTCGACGTATCTCAACTGAACGTCAATCAAATCAAGGCATTTGACAACTTCGTCACTTGCAGTGGTTGAAATTCCTCGAGAAACCACGAAGTATCCGACTGCACGGTAAAGAGCGCCTGTGTCAACGTAGATATATCCCATTTTTTTTGCGAGTATCTTGGCTATTGAGCTTTTTCCTGCACCTGCAGGGCCGTCAATTGCAATTGCTCTCATATTAAACCTCCTGAGTGATGCTGTTTCCGCAGAGATATCCGGTGGAAAAAGCAATCTGCAGATTAAATCCTCCGGTAAAGGCATCAACATCTATGATTTCACCGGCAAAATACAGGCCGGAAACAAGCTTGGACTGCATAGTTTTTGGGTCGATTTCAGAAGTTTTTATTCCTCCGCTTGTGATAATCGCTTCTTCAATTGGGCGGAAGGCTTTTGGGGAGATTTTAAGGTTCTTCAAGACTGTGACAAGCTTGTTGCGCTGAACCTTTGTTATCTGATTTGCTTTTGTGCTCGGGTCAACATCACAAAGCTTGATGATTACAGGAATCATTCTTTGCGGCAAAAGATCATCAAGCGCGTTGGAAAGGTCGCGGTTGGAATACTTTTCAAAATCTCTGATGATACGGTTATCGAGCTGTTTTTCGTCGAGTGCGGGCTTCATATCAACGTAAAGAGTATAGTCGGAAATGCTTTCATAATCCATACAGGAGCTCACACTCAAAACCAACGGACCCGAAATACCAAAGTGAGTAAAAAGCATTTCACCAAGCTCGTTGAAACAAGGCTTTGCAGCATCGCCTTTAAAGAGCTTCAGTGTCACATTTCTCAGAGAAAGTCCCTGTAGCTCTTGGCACCATTTGTCGTGTGTAACTATTGGCACAAGCGAGGGCTGAGGGGTGATAATAGTGTGTCCGAGATTTGTTGCGAGCTCATATCCGCTGCCGTCCGAACCTGTTAGTGGATAGCTTTTTCCGCCTGTTGCAAGGATTACGTTTTTTGCATAATAACTTCCGTTTTGGGTTTTTACTCCGCAAACAGAGCTATCATTAGTCAGAATTTCTGTGACACATTCTTGGCGGTAATCCACTCTGTTCTTTTTAATGAATTTATAAAGCGCGTCGGTTATATCGGCAGATTTGTCGGATACAGGAAAAACGCGGTTGCCCCTTTCGGTTTTCAAAGGTACGCCAAGCGACTCGAAAAAACCCATCGTATCAGACGGAGAAAATGCCGACAGAGCACTGTACATAAATCTTGGATTTGTGCGTATATAGCGCATAAAATCCCTAATGTCACAGTTGTTTGTGACGTTGCAGCGACCTTTGCCGGTTATAAGGACTTTTCGTCCCACTTTTGTGTTTTTGTCCAAAAGAAGAACGGAGTTGCCATCAGCAGCGGCAGTACCAGCGGCAATACAGCCTGCAGCACCTGCACCTATAACGATTACGTCGAATCTGTTGCTCATTGGGCATTCTCCGATTTTTGATATACTTCATACTCGTCCCAAATGTGTTCAAGCATATTGAGTGATTCTGTAACCTCTGCCTGACGTTTGATTCCTACAGCGACGATGAGAGCGTTAAGTAAACTCAAAGGTGCAACGAGAGAATCCACAAACGACGCCATATCGCTTTTTGCAAGGAGCGTGAAATCTGCCATCTCAGCAATAGGGGAGGCTATGCTGTCTGTTAACGCAATCACTTTCGCACCGCGTTCCTTTGCGTACATAAGAGCCTTCGAGGTGCGGGATGAGTATCTTGGAAAACTTATTCCAAATAAAACATCGTTTTCGTTAATACGCATAATGCGCTCAAACATTTCGCTCGAGCTTGTGGTTTCAATGAAATTTACGTTGTCAAAAATATGGTTGAAGTAGAAAGAAACAAAACGAGCAAGGGACGCAGAGCTTCCGACACCGATTATATAGATTCTTCGCGCAGATGCAAAAGCATTCACCGCTTCTTCAAAATGCGTGTGATTTGTTTCTTCAAGGGTGCGACGTATCTTTTCGATATCAGAGTTGAGAACCTTTGTGAGAACGTCGTGGTCCTGCATCATCTGTGTTGTTATTTCCATACGCTGTACAGCGGTAAGGCGGTTTCGGGTTATTTCCTGAAGTGCCTTTTGAAATTCAGGGTAACCCTCAAATCCGAGGACGGTAGCAAAGCGCACTACGGTGGATTCGCTGACACCGACCGTGTCACCGAGCTTGGACGCGGTCATAAAGGATGCTTTCTCATAATGCTCCGTTACAAATTCTGCAATTCTTTTCTGACTTTTGGAAAAGTCGGGCATTAAAGTTTTGATTGAAGTCAAAATACTATTGTTCACGACGCACCTCGTTTTAGAACGAATATTCTTAATATATTATTATACTATACTTTAAAAAAGAAAACAAGATAATAAATTTTGAACTTCACTCTTTACATATTTTCTCGTATGGTGTAAAATGGTAGAGTAAAAGTATGTATTCGGGAGTGTTGATTTTGGCGATTAAGTATAAGCGTATTCTTTTGAAGCTCAGCGGTGAAGCGCTTGCAGGTTCTCAAAAGAGTGGATTTGATTTTGACATCGTTACTTCCATCTGCAAAAGTATTAAAAAATGCGTTGACCTCGGCGCAGAAGTTGGCGTAGTTGTGGGTGGCGGAAATTTCTGGAGAGGAAGAACAGGCGGTTCGATGGAAAGAACCAGAGCTGACCAGATGGGAATGCTCGCGACCGTTATAAACTCTCTTGCGTTGCAGGATACGTTAGAACAGTTAGGCGTTAAAGCAAAGGTGCAGACGGCGGCTTCGATGCCTTCTTTCGCAGAACCTTATACAAGAGCAAGGGCTGTAGAGCATCTTGAGAGCGGCAACGTAGTTATCTTTGGTTGCGGAACAGGAAATCCCTTTTTCTCAACCGACACAGCGGCAACCTTGAGAGCGGCAGAGATAAATGCCGACATCATATTCAAGGCAACTATGGTTGATGGCGTTTATGACTGTGACCCTCATAAGTTTGAAAACGCAAAAAAATATGATGAACTGACCTTCTCAGAGGTCCTGAATAAAGGCTTAGCTGTTATGGACAGCACGGCGGCATCTATGTGCAAGGATAACCACCTTTCCTTGCTGGTATTCAGTCTTGAAGACCCCGACAATATCGTCAGAGCACTAAACGGTGAAAATATTGGAACAATCGTCAAGGAGGCGTAATTATAATGAAAGAACAGTACAGACCAATCGATGAGAAAATGACCAAAAGCATTAACGTTTTGGCAGGAGAGTTTGCAGCTATAAGAGCAGGAAGAGCTAACCCCGCAGTTTTAGACAAGCTTTTCGTTGACTATTATGGATCGCCCACTCCCATCAACCAGATGGCAGCGGTATCTGTTTCCGAAGCAAGAGTGCTTGTTATTCAGCCGTGGGACAGATCTACACTCAAAGATATTGAAAAAGCCATACTCACTTCTGACATAGGTATCAACCCTAACAACGACGGAAGAGTTATACGTCTTAACTTCCCGCCCATTACAGAAGATCGCAGAAAAGAAATCTGCAAGGACGTAAGAAAACTTGGCGAGGATACAAAGGTTGCTATCCGCTCTATTCGCAGAGATGCACTTGAAAAGTTCAAGGCTGAAAAGAAAAACGGAACACTTACTGAAGACGACTTAAAGGCTGCAGAAAAAGACGTGCAGGATTTGACAGACAAGTACTGTAAGACCATCGATACAATGGTGTCCGACAAGGAAAAAGAAGTAATGTCTATCTAACGAATACAAAGACAATCGGGACAAGTGTTGCTTGTCCCGATTAGACGATTTTGCATAACTGCCAGTTTATCGGAGGAAGACCATGCTTTTTAAGAAAAAGAAGTTTAATTTTGAAGGCAAGGTTCCCACCCACATCGCGTTTATTATGGACGGGAACGGAAGATGGGCGAAAAAAAGAGGAATGCCGCGTCAGGCGGGACATAAGGTGGGAGCAGGTGTTTTTGAAGAGGTCTGCGACTACTGCCTCAAATATGGAATCAAACACGTAACCTTCTATGCTTTTTCCACTGAAAACTGGAAGCGCTCACAAGACGAGGTAAGGGCAATAATGAATCTTTTTCGCGATTATCTCAAAAGAGCTTTTATCGAGGAAAAGAACGACTGTCAGCGCCTTATTTTCATTGGCGACAGAAGCGCGCTTGATGACGATATAAAACAACAGATGCAAGAGCTCGAAGACGCAACAAAAGAAAGAACCAAGCTCTACGTGTATCTCGCTATAAATTACGGCGGCCGCGATGAGATAGTTAATGCGTGCAACAAGCTCATTGAAAAGTCACAGCAAGGCGAGCTCGAAGCTCCCGTGACAGAAGAGGTGTTTGGCGGTGAGCTATACACAGCCGGTGCTCCTGACCCTGATATAATCGTGAGACCAAGCGGGGAATATAGACTTTCCAACTTTCTTCTATGGCAATGCGCCTATTCCGAGCTTATGTATATGAACGTGCTTTGGCCGGATTTTAAAGAAAAGCATTTCGTTGAAATATTAAACGAATATCAAAATCGAAATCGAAGATACGGAGCGTGATTTTATGAAACAAAGAATAATAACTGCTTTTATTGGGCTTGCTCTGTTTTCGGTTTGCCTTGCTTTTTTCGAAAGTTTAATATTTAATTTGCTGATTGGTGTTGTGGCGGCAATTGGCATAAATGAACTTTTGTCAGCCGCAAAGATAACGAAGTTCAAACCAATTTGCATTTTGTGTACAATTTTGGTTGGCATAACTCCGTTTCTCTCTATGCCTGAAGTGGTTAAATACAGAATGGCGATATACCTTGCTTTTGTTTTTGTCTCGTTTATGATGCTTCTTGCAAAGCACGAGGAGCTTAAGTTTGCCGACCTTGCTTTTGCAATGTTTTCATCACTTTTGCTGGGTCTTGTATTCTCTGTTTTTATCTATATCAGGGACATGAATCTTGAAAAAAGTATAAAATTTTTCTATATAATTCTAATCTTTGGCGGAGCGTGGCTCTCCGACTCTGCGGCATATTTTGCAGGAAGATTCTTTGGAAAACACAAGCTTGCTCCACAGATAAGCCCCAAGAAGACAATTGAAGGCGCAATCGGCGGAGTTTTGGGCTGTGTCTTGGGATTTGTCCTTTTGGGTGTTGCGTTTGATGCTATTGCCACTTCAAATGAAATGGCGTTCAGAGTAAACTACTTTGTTTTGATTGCTGTTTCTCTTGTGCTTTCCGTAGTCGGAATGCTTGGAGACTTGACCTTTTCGGTTATAAAGCGTCAGTACGGAATAAAGGATTACGGAAACCTTCTTCCCGGACACGGTGGAGTGCTTGACAGATTTGACAGCGTCATCTTCACGGCTCCTGCTCTTTACATCATTATTCAATTTTTTGATATAGTTGGGTGATTAGGGTTGAAAAAAATTTCAATTTTAGGCTCTACAGGCTCTATTGGAACACAGGCGCTCTCTGTTGCCGAAAATCTTGGATTTTCAGTAACAGCGCTTACTGCACATAAAAACGTAAAGCTTTTGGAACAACAGGTGAGAAGATTTTCACCTGCTGTTGCTGTTGTTACGGACGAACAGGCGTTTAATGATGCTTCAGTGAGATTGAAGGATACTTCGGTAAAGCTGATGTACGGAATGGATAGCGTCTGTGAAATCGCCTCATCTAATGATAATGACATTCTGCTCAACTCATTGGTAGGTATGCGCGGCTTAAAACCTACGATGTGTGCGATTGAGGCAGGTGTTGACGTTGCGCTTGCGAACAAGGAAACGCTTGTTACAGGCGGAAAACTCGTTATGGATGCCGTCAAGAACCGCAAAGTGCGCCTTTTGCCTGTTGATAGCGAGCATTCTGCAATTTTTCAATGCTTGCAGGGAAGGGCAGACAACCATATAAATAAAATAATTCTAACAGCTTCAGGGGGTCCTTTTTTTGGAAAAAATTATGACGAGCTTGAAAAGGTAACTGTCAAAGAGGCTTTGAATCATCCCAATTGGAGTATGGGTGCAAAAATAACAATAGACAGCGCAACTCTTATGAATAAGGGTCTTGAGCTTATAGAAGCAGTCTGGCTTTTTGACAAGGCTCCTGAAGATATAGAAATTGTTGTACACAGGGAAAGCGTGATACATTCCTTGATTGAGTATGACGATTTTTCCGTAATTGCACAGCTTGGTGTTCCTGATATGAAGATACCGATACAGTATGCGTTGACGTATCCGCAGAGAACGAGCTGTAATGTCAACAGACTCAGTCTTGCAGAAGTTAAAAACCTGACCTTCTATGAGCCCGATGAGGATACCTTCAAGTGCCTGTCTGCTTGTAAATTGGCTATATCTAAGGGCGGTCTGTATCCAACCTATGCAAACGGAGCAAACGAAAAAGCTGTCGAACTGTTTTTGGACGGAAAGATTGGATTTAACGATATCGGCAGAATTGTTTTGGCTGCGGTTGAAGAAATAAAAACCAATATATCGGAATATACTATTGAAGACATCTACGCGGCTGATGCGACTGCAAGGGAGTTTGCGGAAAATTATCTATAAAGGCGGTATCCGGATAAATGGATTTTTTGATTACCGTTGTTGCAACGGTCATAATTTTTGGAATTGTTATCTTTATACATGAGCTCGGCCACTTTCTTTCTGCGAAGGCGTGTGGAGTAAGGGTTAACGAGTTTGCATTAGGTATGGGTCCGAGAATCTTTTCGTTTGGAAAAAAAGAAACAAAATATTCTCT
Source organism: Oscillospiraceae bacterium (assembly GCA_045531755.1). Classification (GTDB taxonomy): domain Bacteria; phylum Bacillota; class Clostridia; order Oscillospirales; family Ruminococcaceae; genus UBA11540. The sequence goes on from JAZSEP010000014.1 coordinate 22,570, forward strand.
TCGTCTTCTGCCGATAGGCGGATACGTACAGATGGAAGGAGAAGATTCGGACAGCGATGACGAAAGAGCTTTTTTCAAAAAGGCTGTTTGGAAAAGGATAATAATTGTCGCCGCAGGTGCGTTTATGAACCTGATTTTAGGATTTATCGTAGTTTGTATTATTACTTCCGTTTATACTTCTGCGATTTCCTCTACAACGGTTGCGGAATTTAACGAGAACGCCTCCACCTACGCCACAGGTCTTCGCGTTGGCGACAAGATACTTAAGGTCAACGACAGGAAAATCAATATTGACAGAGATATTATACTCGAGCTTCAGCGCGAAGATGATCTCGTTGTTGATATGGTTGTTCTTCGTGACGGAGAAAAAACAACTTTAAACGGCGTAAAGTTTGAATATACTGATGCCTACGACGAGATAAGCGGTCAAAGCTATAAGAACTTTGTGATTGATTTTAAGGTCTATGGAACTCCAAAAACGTTTGTAAGCGTAATAAGACAATCCTTCTACGAGAGTGTCGCTATAGCAAAGACTATCTGGACTTCTCTGGCTGACCTTATTGCTCATCCCCAACTCAATAAGATTTCAGGCTTCGTTGGTGTAGGGGAGGTTATCGGTCAAGCGGCAGGGCTTGGGTTTGATTATCTGCTTAATATCTTAGCATTTATCACGATAAATCTCGGTATATTCAATCTGCTTCCTATACCCGCACTTGATGGAGGAAGGCTGCTGTTTTTGATAATTGAAGCAATAATACGCCGCCCAATTCCTAAAAAATTCGAAGGTAGAGTACACACTATTGGTTTT
>JAZSEP010000114.1:0-7137 GCA_045531755.1 Oscillospiraceae bacterium
CAGGGGTGTCAAATTCAAAAATAAAGTTTCCAAGAACAGACGTTCCGTCACCGCTTGTTCCGATGCTCGCGCCCTTGAAGTAGGTGTAATTACTTGTAGTAATTGTACCGTCGATAATTCCGCTGACGGGCTGGTAGCTTGATGCCGCTGCAAAGGTGGAGGTTACAGAGGAAGGAGTCAAGCTTACAGGCTGGCTGACGGTGCTCTCTGTATAGGTGAAGGTGATAACGTTTCCGCTGCTCTGGAGTGTAACGGTTTGAGATGCTGTGTCGGGTGTATATCCATCAACCTCGACAGCCGTTTCAGTCACCTCAGTACCGATAGTCTTGCCGTTGACACGCTTTGAAGTGTGGATATCATTACCGTTTTTATCAACGTATTTTACGGTGTAGTAGGTGGTTGTTCCGTCGGGTTCTTCGCCCTCTGCATATCCGGTTGTAAAGACTTCAATCTCGGCAATCGAAGGATTGTATACGATTTTGCTCATCTGGATTTTAACGTAGCGTACTCCTGTCCAACCGAGCTCGGCTTCCTTTACGTTACCGTAGGAGAAAATAATGCGGTCGTTACCTGTCTTGCCGGACTGATATTTTGCAGTCAAAGAGGTTTTTGAGTCGGAATAGGTATCCGTTGCAGCGCCGGTAACGATGTTAATAAGTCCTTGGTAGGAAAGCGCAGGGGTATAGGTCACGTTATCCGAGGAATAGGACACGCTGTATGCGTCGGGCATAGAGTTACCCCATGCACCGCCCTGTGCGCCCCAGTAGATATCGAGGTTTGAAACGTCGTATTCTGCACCGAGGTCGAGGATTACGTAGTTGTGTGCGCTGTCCCACGCCACAGGTGTTGCATTTTTCCACGCATATACTGTATAACGGGTTTTGAGGTCGTTGTCTATCATATTAGACGCAGGACATCTTGTGTTGCCGTTCGTTGTATTTGTGGAAGCATAGATGATGGTGGGAGAGAGCTTTTTAAGTCCGTAGGTGCTCTTGACTTCGATATCGCGGACGTTTTGTGTGTTCGTTCCGTTACAGCTCAGAACAACGTTGGCCTCTACCGTTTCATTCTCGTCAACTGCGGCAGTGAAGAGAACCTCGTTGTTGCGGTAGACGTATACGGTTGCTCCGTCTTTTACGAGGGTGTAACGGTCCTTGTTTTGTCTTGATACAGGTGTTCCGAACACCTTCTCGCCCTTTTTGACTCCGTCGTAGTAGAAGGCAACAACTCTGCCGTTTATTCCTACACGGAGCTGATATTTGCCAATGGTGAGGGCTGTGTAGTAGGAGCTTCTGTTGGTATCGTTTACTTCCTTGGTTTCAGCACCGATTACAGCCAAATCAAACGCCATCGAGAATTTATAGTCGAGGCTGACGGTTTGTGTGCTTGTGATAGAAGATGCCGAAACGCCGGAATGCTTGTATGCGGCTCCGTCCTCTGAAACGTAGGTCGTGCTGCCTGTCCATTTTGTTTTATCGTTAAGTCTGTCGGAGAAAACGCGGGGGTAATCTGCATCAACCTTCTCGTATGTGTCGGATGATACTGTTACGTTGCAAGCCGCCTTGATTTCTGTATCGCCGGGGCGCATACTGTCAAGTGCGGTAGCGTAGATTGTTGCAGTACCTGCGCCGACAGCGGTGACTCTTCCGTATTGGTCAACCGTTGCAACAGACTCGTTGGAAGAAGAAAATACGGTTGTAATAACCTCGGCTGTAGAGGGAGTGATGGTGGAGGTTATTGTCAGATTCTCGCCAACCTGTAGGTTTGCAGAGGTTTTGTCAATAGAAATTCCTGTGACTCTTGTGGGATTGTATGCAACGTCAGAGCCCTGTGCGTTGAGTGCAAGGACGTCGTCTTTGATTCCCATATAAATCTGTGTACCGATTTTTTTGTTGCCCTTGTCGTTGGGGTGACTTTCATCGGAAGGAACGTCATTGCCGTCCATCTTGTAACCGTCTTGGTTTAATGAGATGGATTGTATGTATTTGCCCTCATACTCGGTAACTATCTCTTCGAGGATAAACTTGTTGAAGCTGTGAACGGAGTTTTCATAGCCCGCCTCTCCCTCTTCAAGACCGAGTCCGCGAAGACTGCTGACCTCGTTCAAGGAGATGACGTAGAGATGAACGTCGGGGTTTATTTCGAAAATTCTGTCGACGAGTGTACGATAGGAATCCTTAACAAACTCTATGTCGGCAGAACGTCCCGTTGCACCTGTGCTGTAGTAGTCGTTAAGACCGATATAGAGAGTTACGATATCCGCCTGTGCGACGTAGTTACCATACTCGGTTTTAGTATAGTCGTTACTACCGTCGTAGCCTGCAAAGAGTCTGTAGTGAATATTGTTGAGATTTCCTGCAGATGAAATGGTTATTCCATTCTCTGTGGTAACGCTCCACGCGTTTTTAACCCAACTGCTTCCGTTCCACGTATAGTCATCAGCTACACCGATGACCGCGCCGCCGACACCGCCGTGCTTTTTATACATATCTGTTACACGCCAGTCGCCGCTTGTACGCGGACCGATAAACTCAAACACTCCGCCTGCCTGTATAAGCGGTTCATAGACGTAATATCTATATGCGTTGGGTTCACAAATGCCCTCTGTGAAAGAGTCGCCTATTGTGAAAATTTTGACTCGGTGAGGATTTGTAGTTTCAGCCATTGCAGGAAACGACGCAAAGGTCATCAACATACAAAGAGCCAAAACAGATGCAAAAACTTTCTTCATACTTTTTCTCCTTTTGAAAGAATACTACGTGCCCACAAACGATATAAGAACCTACGATTGTGTGCTTATAACCATTATAATTTTACTTCATTTTCCCATAAAAAGCAACGAAAACCAAATGTCACTTGAGAAGTTTGGCTTTTGTCACAAAAAGCAGTTTGGAAATTTAGCAACTATCACAAAGGTTTGTCAAATGTCTTTTGAGTCTGTTGAGGGCAACAAAAAAACACCGCATCTTTTCAGATGCGGTGCTCGGGTTTTATTTTAGATTATTCCTCGTCGTCGTGGCAGCCGCAGCAGCAGTCGTCGTCACAATCGTCAAGGTCAAATTCGAGTGTTTCGCCGCAGCCGGGGCACTCGATTTCGCCATCAGCGATAATCTCTTCGTCAAGATAGATTTCGTCGCCGCAGGAAGGACAGGTTACGAAATACTCGCAACAGTCGTCGCAATCACAGTCATCGTCGTCACAGCAATCGCAATCGCAGTCACAATCGTCCTCGCCGTAGAGCTCATCCTCTACGTCTGCAAGGTCCTCGTCAAGAGTGTCAACCTGCTCCTGAAGGTCGTCTGTTACAACCTCAAGGTCTTCGATGGACATAGCCGCATCCTCAAGAATTTCGAGAATGTTATTGAGTATCTTAACTTCCTTTTTGGAGCTGTCGAGCTCTGCGCCGTCAACAAGTCCTCTGAGATAAGCTGTCTTTTCGGATAAAGTCATAGTTTTTACCTCCCAGTATTAGTTTTTATGAAGCAGTTTAAATTATGCGCGCTCCATATATTCGCCTGTTCTTGTGTCAACGCGGATCATATCGCCCTCGTTGATGAAGATCGGAACACGAACCTCTGCGCCTGTTTCAAGGGTTGCAGGTTTTGTGACGTTTGTAGCTGTATCGCCTCTTACGCCGGGCTCGGTTGCTGTAACCTGAAGCTCGATGAAGAAGGGAGGCTCAACGCCGAATACAACGCCCTTATAGGAAAGCACCTTAACGTCGGTGTTCTCTTTTACAAATTTGAAGTTGTCGCCGAGCTTATCAGCATTGATCGGGATATTCTCATAGGTTTCATTGTCCATGAAATAGTACAAATCGCCGTCGTTGTAGAGATACTGCATATCCTTTCTCTCGATGTAAGCTGTCGGGAACTTATCAGAGGGGTTAAAGGTTTTCTCGATAACCGCTCCTGTGATTACGTTACGAATCTTGGTGCGAACGAAAGCCGCGCCCTTACCGGGTTTAACGTGCTGGAATTCAACAATCTGGAAAACCTGTCCGTCCATATCAAATGTAACGCCGTTTCTGAAATCGCCTGCTACTACCATTTATAATTCCTCCGAATTAACATAATTTATCATTATTATGATACATTATTTGCCGTCATAATGCAAGTGTTTTTTACAAAACTATCAGTTTTTTCTCGCTTTTGGTGATGTTTTCACAGCCGTTTGGCTTCACGATTACCATATCCTCGATTCTGACGCCGAATTTTTCGGGAAGATAGATGCCCGGTTCGACGGTCATTATCACGTTTTCCTCAAGCGGTGTGGTGTCGCGCATATTGCAGGAAGGGCTCTCGTGGATGAAGATTCCGACGCTGTGACCCGTGCCGTGACCAAAGCATCCCTCGTAGCCTGCGCCGTAGATATAGTCCCTTGCAAGCGCATCGACCTCTTTGCCTGTGACGCCTGCCTTTATGCCGTTTATCGCGCGAAGCTGTGCCTCCAAAACGGTGTTGTAGACCTTTTCCATCTCGTCGGTTGCGTGACCGACTGCAACGGTTCTGGTCATATCCGAGCGATAGCCGCCGACCACTGCGCCGAAGTCCATCGTCACGAAATCGCCGTTTTCGACAATTTTATCGGTGGGTACGCCGTGCGGAAGCGAGGAGTTCTTGCCGCTGACCACGATAAAGTCAAAGGACACGCCTTCGCTGCCGAGCCTTCTCATATAAAACTCCATCTCGAGCATTATCTCGCGCTCGGTCTTGCCAGCTTTGATGAAATTGAGGATATAAGAAAAGGTGTCGTCGGTGAGCTTTTGCGCCTGTTTTATGAGGTTTATCTCGTCCTCGCTCTTGATGCTGCGAAGCTTGTTGAGGTTTTTGGAAAGCTCGTCGGAATCGGAAAGCTTCACGGGAGAAAGCATCTCTGCAAAGCGCTTGAACTCGTCGATGCTGACCGCTTCGGTTTCACATAGGACGGTTTTTATGTCGTCCTTTGCAAGAAGCTCTGAAAGCTGGTTTTTCATATTCTCAAGCAAAATCGTCTTGAATTTACAAGTCTTTGACGCCTTTTCAAAATAGCGGAAATCTATTATGAGATAGGCGTTTTTGGGAGTGACGAGCACCGTGCCTGCCGACGAGCGCATACCCGACAGATAGAAGCGGTTGTCGTCGGTGGTGACGAGTGCCGCGGTGTTTTCCTTCAGTGTCTTTTGAAGCTCTTCTACTCTTTTCATCCCAAAATCTCCTTTAGCTCGTAGAGTCCCTGAATATAGCTGTTTTTGCCGAGTCCGCAGATCTGCTTTCTGCAGACGGGCGATATGACCGAAACGTGTCTAAATTCCTCGCGCTTGTGGATATCGGACATATGCACCTCGATGCAGGGAAGTTCGATAGCCTCAATGGCGTCGCGGATGGCGTAGCTGTAGTGGGTGTACGCGCCTGCGTTTATCACGATACCGTCATACTCGCCTCTTGCGGCGTGGAGCTTATCGATTATCGCGCCCTCGTGGTTTGACTGAAAATGGTCGCACGAAAAGCCGATTTCCTCGCCCTTTTGTTTTATCTCGGCGACGATATCAACGAGCGTGTCGGTGCCGTAGACGTCGGTTTTTCTCGTGCCCGTGAGGTTCAGGTTCGGGCCGTTTATAATAAGTATCTTTTTCATAGCTGTCCTCCCAACGAGGTGTAGATATCGAGCATTGCCTTTGCGTCCTCTGCCTGTGTGCCGTCGGATTCGCAGATTATCACGGGCGAGCAGTCATATTTCAGAATAAGCTCTGCCACGGGGTCAAAGCTCGGGCCGTAGACCTCGTCTGCAAAGGTGAGGTGCCTTTTTTCTCCGCCGTTTGTGGTGTATTCAATCTTGGAAAAGTGGGAATGAAAGCTCTTCATCCTCTCCTCGCCAAGCTCATTTTTCATAGTTTTGAAGATGTATTCAAAGTCCTCGAGGGTTTTGAGTCCGCCAAAGGTTCTCGCGTTGAGGTGTCCGAAGTCAATACAGGGAATCAGGCTTTCGTCCACCTTGCAGAGCTCTACAACCTCCTCGAGAGTGCCGAGCTGGTTTACCTTTCCCATCGTTTCGGGGCAGAGGCGGATGTCGTAGAGGTCGTTTTTCTTCAGCTCATTTACCGCCTTTTTGATGGTGTCCTTTGCAAGCTCCAAGGCGGCTGCACGGCTTATCTTCGAGCAGGAGCCCGAGTGCACCACCACTCTGTCCGCGCCGATGAGTCTTGCGGCCTGTGCCGATTGGAGAATATAGTTTATCGAATTGTCGCGTTTTTCTTCCTCAAGGCTGGAAAGCGAGATATAGTAGGGCGAGTGGAGTGACAGGCGGACCGACTGTGCGTTTGCGTTTTGCTTGAGCTTTATCGCCTGTTCCTGATTGACACGCACTCCGCGTCCGCATTGGTATTCATAGGCGTTGATGCCCTTTTTTTTGATGTATTCCGGCACCTGCGAGGTCGCCTTGTAGCCCATATCGTAGAAGCTGTTGGAGTTTCCTGCCGTTCCAAACCAAATCATCTCTTCGCTCCCCTTTCGTAGTGCTTTAAAAACGGTTTTTCAAGTAGCCGTTTGAATTTTATAAACCAAACTGTGTCTTTATATATCGGTTTCGTGAGGATTGAAACCACTCCTGCGCGGTTTGCGCCCCAGACGTCAGTGAAAAGCTGGTCGCCGATTCCTGCACAGCTTTGAGCCTTTTCCTCTACCCTTTTCATCGCGTCGAGGTAGATTTTTCTATCGGGCTTGGTGCCTGTGATGAAGTCGAGCCCGACACTCTCCGCAAAGGGCGAAACCCTTTCGGGAGTATTGTTTGACAGAATGATGAGCTTTAGTCCGTTTTCACGCATTTTTACAATCCACTCTTTTGCCCTTTCGTCACAGTCGGGGTTGTCGTGGGTGGTGAGGGTGTTGTCCACGTCGAGAAACACAGCGTTTATTTTATTGTCTGCAAAAAACTCATACGGTATGTCCCAAATTTTATCAAAAATATACTGCGGTCTGAACATAAACTCACCTCCTTCAAACAGTATAGCACACTTTCACAAAATAATAAAGACACCTTGCGAAATTTCGCAAGGTGATTTGTTTATATGTTTCTCGAATGCTTTTTGACTCGCATACGGTTGAGTGCTCGAGCGAGAGTTGCCTGTGCCAAGAGGTATTCCTGCTTGCTTCTCTTTCT
>JAZSEP010000108.1:0-3671 GCA_045531755.1 Oscillospiraceae bacterium
AATCTGGACTACTAAGAAGGAAAGGTAACTGAAACGATGGCAAAAAAGCGTAATAAGGATTACCTGCCCGAGGAAATTCGATACCCTGACCAGAAAATCGTCGACAGCGAGCTGGTCAGTGAAATGAAGGACAGCTACATGGCCTATGCCATGTCTGTTATTGTCGGCCGTGCGCTGCCCGACGTGCGCGACGGCTTCAAGCCCGTTCACAGACGAATCCTCTATACCATGTATGAAAACGGCTTGTATCCAAACAAGCCCTACAGAAAGTGCGCCGACACCGTTGGTGCGGTGCTCGGCAGATACCATCCGCACGGTGACTCGTCGGTTTACGACGCGTTGGTGCGTCTTGCGCAGGACTTCTCGATGAGATATCCTCTCGTTGACGGTCACGGTAACTTCGGTTCTGTCGACGGCGACCCGCCGGCTGCCTACCGTTACACCGAGGCGAGAATGGGCAAGCTCGCTCTGCAGATGGTGCAGGACATCGACTGCAACACCATCGATTATACAACAAACTACGACGACCGTCTTAAAGAGCCCACCGTCCTCCCCAGCCGTTTCCCGAACCTCTTGGTAAACGGTTCGGTTGGTATTGCCGTCGGTATGGCGACAAACATTCCTCCGCACAATCTGCGCGAGGTCATCGGCGCTATCGACCTGCTGATTGACAAGCCCGACGCCGAGCTTGACGATATTATGGAATACATCAAGGGCCCCGACTTCCCCACCGGCGCTACCATTATGGGCAGAAGCGGTATCCGCGCGGCATACGCGACGGGTCGCGGAAAGGTCATCATTCGTTCCGAGGCGGAGATTGAGGAGCACGGCAACCGTCAGCGAATCGTCGTTAAATCCATTCCCTATATGGTCAACAAGGCGAGGATGATCGAGGGCATTGCCGATCTCGTCAAGGACAAGAGAATAGACGGCATCTCCAACATCAACGACGAATCCTCCGACCGCGAGGGTATCAGAATAGTTATCGATTTAAAGCGCGACGCAAACGCGCAGGTTATCCTCAACCAGCTGTATAAATTCAGTCAGATGCAGGAGTCGTTTGGTATAATTCTTCTTGCCATCGTAAACGGCGAGCCGAAAACCCTCACCTTAAAGCAGATGCTCCAGCACTACATAGACTTCCAGTGCGAAGTTATTGAAAGAAGAACGAAGTTCAACCTCGACAAAGCAAAGGAAAGGGCTCACATCCTGGAAGGACTCAAGATTGCTCTTGACTACATCGACGAGGTCATAAAGATTATCCGCGGCAGCAAGTCCATTCCCGAATCCCGTCAGGCGTTGATGGAGCGCTTCGCTCTTGACGAGGCACAGGCATCCGCTATCGTCGAGATGCGCCTCGGACAGCTCACAGGACTTGAAAAGGACAAGATTTTGGAAGAGCTCAAGGCTCTCAGCGAGAAGATTGCAGAGCTCGAGGCAATCCTTGCCGACCACAGCAAAGTTCTTGCAATCCTCAAGGAAGAGCTTGACGAAATCGGCAAAAAATACGGCGACGACCGCCGCACCGAAATCGCCGCTATCAGCGGAGAGATGGACATCGAGGACCTCATTCCCGTCGAGCCCTGCGTTGTCACGATGACACACTACGGCTATATCAAGAGAATGAACCCGTCCGAATACCGCGCGCAAAGACGCGGCGGACGCGGTGTTTCGGCTATGACAAGGCGCGAGGAGGACTTTGCAGAGGAAATCTTCACCTGCTCCACCCACGACTACATTGCCTTCTTCACCAACCGCGGCAGAATCTATCGCCTCAAGGGCTACGAGATTGCCGAGGGAAGCCGTCAGTCGAGAGGTATAAACATCATAAATCTCCTTCCGCTTGAAGCTGACGAGAAGGTCACAGCGATGATCAAGCTCGAAAACTTTGACGCAGAGGGCGCATACCTCAATATGATTACCAAAAACGGCGTCATCAAGAGAACAAAGCTCAACGAATACAGAAATATCAGAAAAGCGGGACTCATTGCCATCAACCTCGACGAAGGCGACGAGCTCGGCTGGGTCATCCTCACAAACGGCGAGAGCGATATTCTCGTCGCGACGAGAAAGGGTATGGCTATCAGAATTGACGAAAATCAGGCCCGTCCCCTCTCCCGTTCCGCACGCGGAGTTAAGGTCATCACCCTCCGCGACGGCGACGAGGTTGTCGGCGCGACAGAGCTTCTCCCCGACCACTCCATCCTCACCGTCACCGAAAAGGGTAAGGGCAGAAGAACCGCCAACGAGGAATACCGTTGCCAGAACAGAGGCGGTTTCGGTTCCACAAACTACCGCGTCAGCGAGGAAAAGGGTCTTGTTGCAGGTGTCAAGGCTGTTGCCGACACCGACGATATCATCCTCATCTCCGACGACGGAATCATCATTCGTACACAGGTCGATTCCATCAATCTGCAGTCGAGATACGGCAGCGGAGTTAACGTTATGCGCGTAAACGAGGGCGCAAAGCTCGTTACCTTTGCCCGCACTCCTGCACAGGAGGAAGCCCCTGCCGACGAGGAGGATGCAGATGAAAATAACTAAAATCATCATTGCGGTGGCTCTTGCCACCGCAATACTCACAGCCTGCGGTGAGGATGCCGACATCACGATAAATAAGGTAAACTCGGGCTATGAGCTTGAGTCGAACATCACAGTTGTGCCGGAGGGCACCTCGATTGACTCCACCGTTTCCGAGGACACCTCAAGCAACTTTACAAGCTCCAAGGACACCTCGTCCGACACCTCTTCAACCGATGTCCGCGACGAGATTCCTGCTTCTGCTCGCACCGTTGCAGAATACGCGGCGGAATTTTTCTACCCCCAGTCTGCCGAAGCAGGCTTCACCCTCTACTTCGAGGGTGTCGAGCTGGTTGGCGGTTACGAGTGCTATATAATCGAGGTTTTTGACAGCTCCAACACCTTCCTTGCGACCTATGCGATCAGCACGGAATATGAGGACGTCTATTTTGCCTACGATACCAAGAGCGAGAAATACCGCATTATGCTCATCGACGACGAGATTTGGCTCGGTGATTTTGCCGACACCCTCGTCACCCACGGAGTTTATACCAATCAGCCCTCGGGCTACACCTTCAGCTATGACGGCGAGCCCGAAATCACAACGGACTTTAACACGACCGTCTTTGAAACTCCCCTCTGGCTCGTTGCCATCGAGGGCGAAGTCCCCACCGCAACCCTCGATTTCACGGTGGCGGAAATCCGCGAGGCGCAGGAAGAAACCGTCCTTCGCGAGATGGTGGAAAGACTCGGCCTTGTGTTCGACTGGGCGCTTGGAAGCGACACGGTAGAGCTTTCGGGCAACCCCTTTGTAAGACGTCCTTTCTTTGCGACCTACGGCGATACCGAAATCGAGATCGGCACCGTCTACTATGGCTACGCCGACAACGGAATGTTCTATAAGATAGTCGCGTTCTCGCTTGGAGAAACAAACTCGGTTTCCGAGCTTCTCGACGCGATAACCTTCATCGAGTGCGTCGAGGGCGGAACCGTCCGCGACAACCGCACCCAAGCCATAACCCCAATCCACCCCGGCTCAGCCGATGAAAACGGCGACTCAAGCATTCCGGGCCCAACAAACGACAGACCGTTTGGGTGGTAAAGATGCCGAGCGCTGCCTGTGGCAGATGAAGCGAAGGCATACTTTAGCG
>JAZSEP010000118.1:0-14412 GCA_045531755.1 Oscillospiraceae bacterium
GCGGTAGCAACCTTGTGCAAGGTGACCGCACCCGGACTTTTTGTTATTCCCCGAACAATGTTGTCCAAGGTGGATTGGCTGACACCACTCATAGTTGCGAGCTTGTTTACCGCTATGTTTCGCTCTTTGCAAAGCTTTAGTATCCTCTTGATATACAATTCGTTGTACTCCAAAAGCCCGCCCCCTTTACTATCATTACCCTTGTATGGGTTAATATAATGATAATATAGCTTTTGAACACAATTACCCGTATATGGGTTGACTTTTGAAATTTATTTTGGTACTATAGTATTACCCTTATATGGGTAGGAGGTCTGTATGAAGTGCGAAAACTACCTATGTATATATGAAAACCGAGGCAAATGCCGTCTGAAAAGCATCACACTTGACATTTTGGGACAGTGCACACAGTGTGTATACGTAACCTTTTCGGAAGAAGAGCTCAAGCAAGCAAAGAAGCAAGCGTTAAGCACAGAAAAAAATTAATATCACCTTGCGAAATTTCGCAAGGTGATTTGTTTATATATTTCTCGAATGTTTTTTGACTCGCATACGGTTGAGTGCTCGAGCGAGAGTTGCCTGTGCCAAGAGGTATTCCTGCTTGCTTCTCTTTCTTAGCATCTCTTCCTTTGCGGCGTCTGCCGCGCGTTTGACGCGGTTTAAATCAATCTCTTCGGGGCGGTCGGCGGTGTCTACAAGCACCAGCACCTCGCCCTTTTCGACCTTCATAAGTCCCTGCGAAACCGCGATAATCTGCGGTTTTTCGCCCGTGACGGTATAGCGGAGCTCGCCCGTTTCAACCGCCGCTATCATATCGCTGTGGTGTGCGAGAATTCCCTGCTCGCCGTAGGTGGTGGGGACGGTCAGCGACTCACACTCGCCCTCGTATACTGTGTGGTCGGCGGCGAGGATATGTATCTGAAAGGTTGCAGCCATCTTCTCACCTCTTACGCCTTTGCCTTTTTGACCACGTCGTCGAGTGTGCCGACGTTATAGAAGGCGGATTCGGGGTATTTATCCATCTCGCCCGAAATTATTGCGCCAAAGCCCTTTATAGTCTGTTCAAGGGGTACGTAGACGCCCTTGACACCCGTGAACTTCTCGGCAACGAAGAAGGGCTGTGACAAGAATCTCTGAATCTTTCTTGCGCGGTTGACGATAACCTTGTCGTCGTCGGAAAGCTCCTCGACACCCAAAATTGCGATGATATCCTGAAGCTCGCTGTATTTCTGCAACATCTCCTGCGCCGTTCTCGCGACGTAGCAATGCTCTTCACCGACGATTGTGGGTTCGAGAATTCTGGAAGTTGATTCGAGGGGGTCAACGGCAGGGTAGATTCCCTGCTCGGAGATTTTACGGCTTAGAACGGTGGTTGCGTCAAGGTGTGCAAAGGTCTGTGCAGGGGCGGGGTCTGTGAGGTCGTCCGCAGGGACGTAGACTGCCTGAACAGAGGTGATTGAACCGCATTTTGTGGAAGTAATTCTCTCCTGAAGTCTGCCCATTTCGTTTGCAAGTGTCGGCTGATAGCCTACTGCGGAGGGCATTCTTCCGAGAAGGGTGGAAACCTCGCTTCCCGCCTGTACAAAGCGGAAGATGTTATCTATAAAGAGAAGCACGTCGCGGTGTTCTCTGTCGCGGAAATATTCTGCCATCGTGAGTCCCGAAAGGGCGACGCGCATACGCACGCCGGGGGCTTCGTTCATCTGTCCGAAGACGAGGGCGGTTTTGTCGATGACTCCGCTTTCTATCATCTCGGAATGCAGGTCACAGCCCTCACGGCTGCGCTCGCCGACACCCGTGAATATCGAGTATCCGCCGTGCTCGGCGGCGATGTTTCGGATAAGCTCCTGTATGAGCACCGTCTTGCCGACGCCCGCTCCGCCAAAGAGTCCTATTTTTCCGCCCTTTGCGTAGGGCTCCAAAAGGTCGATGACCTTTATTCCCGTTTCAAGCACGTTGATTACGGGACTCTGCTCGTCAAATTCGGGAGGGTCGCGGTGGATGGTCCATCTCTCCGTATCGGGTGAAACCTGTTCACCGCCGTCGATGGTCTGACCGAGAACGTTGAACATTCTTCCGAGGGTTTTGTCGCCGACGGGGACGGTGATTCCTTTGCCCGTTGCAACGACGTCCATATTTCTGCCCATGCCCTCGCTTCCTGCGAGCATTATACAGCGGACGGTGTCGTTTCCTGTGTGCTGGGCGACCTCCATAACTCTGGTTTCGCCCTCCACCTTTATTTCAAGAGCTTCGCGAAGCCGAGGGAGCTTGCCGTTTTCAAATTTAACGTCAACGACGGGTCCCGATATCTTTACGGTCTTTCCTACGTTCACTTTTGTTCGACCTTCTTTCGCTTCTTTTTCTGTGCCTTGAAGCCTGCGGAGATTTCGGTTATCTCGCGCGTTATTCCTGCCTGACGGACGCGGTTGTACTGCACCGTCAGATTCTCGAGAAGCTTGTCGGCATTCTGTCCTGCAGAGTTCATTGCCGTCATTCTCGCGTTCTGTTCACTGCAAAAGCTATCGACGAGCGCGCTGTAGACGTAGCCCGAAACGTAGCTTGGCATCATACTGTCGAGCACCGCCTGTACCGAGGGAAGAAATTCAAATTCTGCGGTTTGGACGGTGGCATCGGCAAACTCGCCTCTGTGAAACGGAAGTATTCTCGTTTCGACGGGCTCGGCGTTGAGTCCGTTTTTGAGGTCGGTATAGATTATGAAAATCTTGTCGAGCCTTCCTGCATCGTAGTCCTCAAGAAGCCTCGCACTTATCTCTCTTGCCCTTTGCATCGTGGGGTTTTGCGCAGGATAGAGAAAGGTTTCCTCTATCGGAATCTTTTTGTGGTTGAAAAACTGTCTGCCAAACTCACCCACCACGAAAAACTTCATATCCTCGTGCTTTTCGCGAAGCGCCATTGCCGATTTGAGAACGTTGTGGTTATACGCTCCCGCAAGTCCTCTGTCCGCGGTTATAACAAGGCAACCGAAGGTGCCGTTGAGCTTTTCCGAGCCCTCGGGCGGATAGAAGTATCTGCTGTTGACGTCGGGAACGGTGCGGAAGATGCGCTTTATCTCGGCCTGCACCGCGTTGAAATAGGGGCGGGTTTTGTCAAGCTCGGATTTCGCTTTTCGCATCTTTGCCGAGGAGATTAGGTACATCGCGTTGGTAATCTTCTGGGTGTCGCGAACAGATTTTATTCTGTTTTTGATTTCCTTCATACTTGCCATTGCAGACTACCTCAGCAGTATTTGTTCTCGCGAAAATCTCTTGCGATTTCAAGGATTTTTTCCCTTGTTTCGTCGGTGAGAAGCTCGGTGTTGTTAATCTCGGCGCAGATATAGCCGTGCTCTGTATTAAAGTGGTTGAGAAGCTCTTCTCTGAATTCCAAAATCTTCATTACGGGGATTCCGAGCGTGATTCCGCCGAGCGCGGTGATAAGAGTGATGACCTGCTCGTGCAGCTTCATCGGCTTATACTGCGGTTGACGGAGCAGGCGGACAAGTCCCTGTCCGTAGGAAAGCTGGTCGCGCGTTGCTTCGTCGAGGTCGCTGGAAAATCTTGTGAAAATCTCCATCTCTCTGTACTGTGCAAGGTCAAGGCGAAGTGTTCCTACCGCCTTTTTCATTGCCTTTGTCTGTGCGGCGCCGCCTACACGGGAAACCGAAAGTCCGACGTTTACCGCAGGGCGCTGACCCTCGAAGAAGAGGTCGCTCTCCAGAAAAATCTGTCCGTCGGTGATGGAGATTATATTGGTGGGAATATATGCCGAAACGTCGCCCGCCTGTGTTTCGACGATAGGCAGAGCGGTCATACTTCCGCCGCCGTTTTTCGCCGAAAGTCTTGCAGAGCGTTCGAGCAGTCTTGAATGGAGATAGAAGACGTCACCCGGGTATGCCTCACGGCCGGGGGAACGCTCGAGCAGAAGGCTGAGCGCACGGTATGCAATGGCGTGCTTTGAAAGGTCGTCGTAGACTATCAGAACGTCGTGACCCTTCTCCATAAAGTACTCTGCCAAGGCGCAACCCGAATAGGGCGCTATATACTGCATAGGGTCGGCTTCGCCTGCGGAAGCGTTGACGATTACGGTATATTCCATAGCGCCGTAGCTGTTGAGCACCTGACTTATATGCGCAACCGAGCTTGCCTTTTGACCGATTGCAACGTATACGCAGATTACGTTTTTTCCCTTTTGGTTGATGATGGTATCGATTGCGATTGCGGTTTTTCCTGTCTGGCGGTCACCGATGATGAGCTCACGCTGACCTCTGCCTATCGGGAACATCGAGTCGATGGAAAGGATTCCCGTTTCCATCGGTCTGTCTATGGGGCTTCTGTCGATTATCGAGGGTGCAGGGCGCTCTATCGGGCGCGTGCCTTCCCAGGAAATCTCGCCCTTTGCATCAATCGGAGAGCCGAGAGCGTCGACAACTCTGCCCAAAAACTCCATACCGACGGGCATACCTGCGGTTTTCTTGGTGCGGAAAACACGGCTGCCCTCGAAGATATTGTCGTCGCTTCCGAAAAGGATACAGCCTGTGAAATCCACGTCAATTTCCTGCACCATACCCTTTACGCCCGATTCAAAAACCACGATTTCGCCATAGGTCGCGTTTTCGAGTCCGCTGACCGTTGCAATGCCGTCGCCGACGGTGAGCACCGAGCCGATTTCCTGACCCTGCGCCTGAAGCTCAAAGCTTTTTACGTTTTCCTTTAAAAGTGTGGTTATGTCCTGCGAACCGCCCTTTATGTGACGGATGCTGTCGCGGAACTGGCGCACTCTTCCCTCGTCGGTCCAGTCGTATTCTTCGCTGCCGACAACGAGCTTGAATCCGCCCGAAATACTCTCGTCGATTACGGTTTCGAGGGCTATACCCTCGCCGTATTTCCTTTCGACAAAGCTTTCGAGCGACTTTTTCTGGGATTCATTGGGGAGCGTTTTGCAGAACAGCTTTGCAGTAATCATTCTGCCTGACCCTCCTCGGTGCTTTCAATGAAGCGGTCGTAGAGAGCGCTGTCGTTCTCGGGGGAGCTCTTTGTTATCATAAGCTTTTCAGCCGCATCAGCCACCATTCCCGCAATCTCGCGGCGGGTGGAGCGAAGCGCCTTTTCTTTTTCTGCCTGCGCCTGTCTTTGCGCGTTTGCGATAATCTCTTCCGCCTCGGCTTTTGCGTGGTCGGCGCTGAGCTTTTTCTCCTCGTCGAGCTTTTGCATAGCTTCAGCGTGAAGCTTTTCTATCTCGGCGTTTACGTTTTCGAGCTTTCTGTTATACTCTGCCTCGAGCTCGTCGAGCTTTTTCTGTTTTTGAAAAGCATCCTTCTCCATATCGGCAAAATATGCTCGGCGCTTGTCCATAAACTTGACGACGGGGCCGTACAAAAGCACGTACAGACCCACTGCAAGAATCACGAAGTTTAATGCGTGGAGAAGTATCTGTTGAAGGTTTATATTCAAAGGCATCTGAAAACCTCTCCTTAAAGAACGAAGATGATGAGGATTGCAACGATGAGGGCGTAGATGATAGCGGTCTCGACGAATACGAGTCCGAGCATAAGGGAGGTACGGATTTTGCCGTCTGCCTCGGGCTGACGCGCGATGCCGTCTACTGCCTTACAGATAGCCATACCCATTGCGATTGCGCCTGCTGTTGCGGCGATTGCAACTGTGATTGCAGCGGCGATTGCCTTTGCAGAGGTGGAATCGGATGCTGTTTTTTCTTCTGCAACCTCTTTAAACTCTGCAGTTTCCTCAACGGAGCCTGTTGCTGTGAAGAGAGGCGCCTCCTCGGCGTTTACAACGAGTGTGGAAAGTGTGAACAGAAGTGTGAGTGCTAAAATTACGATTATGCTCTTTTTCATTTTTATTTCCTCCAAATGTGTTATTTGTGTTCGTGTTTTTCGGTTACCTCGCCGTAGAAGACCGAGGTAAGCATTGTTAAAACGTAGGTTTGTATTATCGCGTGGAGCAGGGTGAAAAGCACACCTACTATCACGGGAAGAACAAAGCTCAGCGCCAGATAGTAGTAGACGAGCTCGGTGACCAGAAGTCCGCTTAACAGCGCGCCGAAAAGTCTGAAGCTCATCGAAATGGGAAGCGAAAACTCCTTTAGGGTATTGCCAACGCCCTTGAGTCCGTTTATCACAAGTCCGCCTCCGAGTATCGCAAGGTAGCTCAAAACACCCATTGATATTGCTCCGTTTATGTCGGACAAGGGGGCAGGCATTGCCATCGAGTTTCCTGCAATGCTCATAATCTGCAGTCCGAAAAGCTCGAAGCAGGTGCCAAAGCAGATATACGCTCCTGCGGCGAATATGTAGGCTCCCAAGAAATTATAGCTGTGGGGGCTGTTGGATTTTGCAAGGTTGTAGAAAAATCCCACCGCTTCCTCTATAAGAAGCTGAAATCTGCCGGGGACGAGCTTGAATTTCGGTATCGCGAATATCCTCACGAAAAGCGCGAACAGCAAAAGTATTCCCGTCACGACAAAGCCCGAAATGACCGCAGGGTTTACCTCCATAATTCCGAAGAGGTCGATTTTGTTGTGCTCGTGCAGTACCGCGTCCTTCATCAAATCCTTGATGGTTTCTCCGTGACTGCCGTGTGTCAGGAAAATTCCCACCAGCAGTGCGGCAATGACCACTCCTGCGACGATCAGCACAACCGCCATTCTTTTATTTTTCACGCAAGGCTTCTCTCCTTTCTGCGTTAAAAAAGCAGGAACAAGAAGGGTAGCGCCCTCGTTGCCCTGCAATAGTATCAAATTCGTGTACATTATATTCCTTTTCTGACGAAAAATCAACCGATTTGCAAAGAAAAGTCGTTTCGCACAAATTAGCGTTTCCGGACCGTCGCAAAGCGGTTAATTTACATAAAAACTCCGCGCCCGCGAAGCTTTTTCGCGGGCGCGGAAAGCGCAAATCTGAAAATTTTTAGAGTGAATTATACATCTCCATATAACGCGCGGCGGAGGTTTTCCAGCTGAAATCGGCAGAGATAGCCTGACTTACCTGCTGTTTCCACACGGGTTTATTGTGGAAAGCGCCTATCGCTCTCTCGAGAGCGCCGAGCATATCGTGTGCGTTATAGGTTTTGAAGGTGTAGCCGCAGCCGTTTTTGTCGTCTGTGCCAAAGTCGATGATGCTGTCGCGAAGTCCGCCTGTTTCACGGACTACAGGGATTGTGCCGTAACGGCAGGCTATCATCTGTGAAAGACCGCAGGGCTCGCTCTTCGAGGGCATCAGGAAGATGTCTGCGCCCGCGTAGATTCTCCTTGAAAGGTCGGGAATAAATCCTATCGTCGCGGAAACGTCGCCCGGATAGCGATTCGCACATTCCTTGAAATACTCCTCATACTCGTGCTCGCCCGAGCCGAGAAGCACCACCTGAACGCCCTTTGCCATAAGGTCGTCGAAGATATATCGAATGAGGTCGATGCCCTTCGGGGGAACGAGTCGGGTTATTATCGCAACTATCGGCTTGTTCTCGTCGTAGTTTAGTCCAAGCTCCTCACACATTGCCTTTTTGTTCTCTTTTTTGCCCATCAGGAAGGCTTTTTGCGTGTAGTTCTTCGCAAGGACGGGGTCTTTGGACGGGTCGTAGAGGTCGACGTCGATACCGTTGAGTATTCCGCAGAGCTTGAAGCTGTTTTCGCGCAAAAACGGGTCCATTCCAAAGGAGTACCACGGGTCCATAATCTCGTTTGCATAGGACGGGCTGACGGTCGTGACCATATTTGAAGAAGCGATTGCCGCCTTCATAAAGTTGATGCAGTCTTCAAATTCCAAAAGTCCCATATTGGAGTTGTCAATGCCGAGCAGGTCTTCGCAGATTTCCTTGCCGAATTTGCCCTGATACTGAATGTTATGGATGGTGAAGACGGTTTTTATGAAGGTGTAGCGCGGGTCGTGGCGGTAGAAAAGATTGATATACACAGCCGCGAGGGCGGTCTGCCAATCGTTTAAATGCAGCACGTCGGGAACAAAGTCGATATGGGCGATTGCCTCGACGATTGCGCGCGCAAAGTATGCAAATCTCTCGCCGTCGTCATAGTGTCCGTAGAGTCCGTCGCGCTTGAAGTAGTATTCGTTGTCCACAAAGTAGTAGGTCACGCCTGCATACTCGGCGGTGAATATTCCGCAGTACTGCCTTCTCCAGCCAAGCGGTACGGAAAAGCTTGTGAGGTAGGTCATTTTGTCGCGGAGTTCAGGCTTTATACCCGAATAGAGAGGCATTATCACACGACAGTCCGCGCCGTTTTCACACAGCGCTCTCGGCAGAGCGCCTGCAACGTCTGCAAGTCCGCCCGAAGCCAGAAACGGAAGCGCCTCACTTGATGCATAGAGTATCTTCATTGTGTTTCCCCTTTATATATTTGAACCTTTTTTGATGTAAATGGGATAGTTTTCTGCTCCCATCAGCTTTTTGCCGTCGCTGACCGTGACGTTTTTGTCGGTGATGACACAGTCGAGGTCACAGCCCTCGCCGATGCGGGTGCCCTGCATTATGATGCTGTTTTTGACCACAGCGTCGGCGCCGATATGGACGCCTCTGAAGATGATGCAGTTTTCTACCTTGCCTTTGATGATACAGCCGTCGGCAATCAGCGAATTTTTAACGTCCGAGCCGAGTCCGTACATTGCAGGGCTCTGGTCGCGCACCTTTGTGTAGATGGGGCGCTCACGGCAGAAGAGGTCGTCACGGACATCCTTTCTGAGCATCTCCATATTGGTGTTGTAGTAGCTGAGCACCGAGTGTATCTGTGCCATATAGCCCGTAAACTCGTAGGTGTTAATCTGCTCTTTTGCTATCATTTTGCCCAGGAGCACGTCGTTTCTGAAGCTGTAGAGGTTTCTCTGGCTGCAGGAAACGATGAGGTTTTCGAGAAAATCCTTATTGACAGCCACGATGTTCATAAACACCTTGACGTTCTGGTCGTCGCCCGTTGATTTTCTCATATCGGTGACGTTTCCGTTATCGTCTGCGGTGAGGATGATGGTGTCCTCGTCGTTCTCCTCCGACGCGTCGCGCATCTTATAGAGAAGGGTCATTTCGCGGCCGCTCTCGACGTGCTTTGCGATGACGTCGGCATAATCGACGTTCGCGATAACGTCACAGTCGCTCATAATGATATACTTCGCCTTTGACGAGCGGATGTACTCGAGGATGTTTGCGAGAGCTTCCATTCTTCCGCGGTAGATTCCGTTCTGGGAACGTCCGTAAGGTGGAAGGATGTGCAGACCGCCGTTTTTACGGGCAAGGTCCCACTCTCTGCCCGAGCCGAGATGGTCGATAAGTGACTGGTAGTTGTTCTTTGTGACCACGCCGACGGTGTTTATTCCGCTGTTGACCATATTCGACAGCACGAAATCGACAAAGCGGTATCTTCCGCCTATCGGCACAGAGCCCATCGTTCTGAGCTCGGTGAGGTCGCCGAGTCGGGTGTCGTGCATATTTGAAAAGATAATTCCCAATGTGTTGTTTTCAATCATACTATCACCGCCTCACACGTTTTTGTCTATCATGGCTTTTGCGCCGATGACAGCGTTGTCGGATATTGTGAGGTTTGCGCCTACGACAGACACGCCCCAGTTGTCCTTATCGGGTGTATCCTCGGGACGACAGCCAACCGATGCGTTTTCACCGATTACGGTGTTTTCCGCAATTATCGCATAGTTTATCTGTGCGCCTTTTTTGATTGTCGCACCCGGCATTATGATACTGTCGCGGACGCAAGCGCCCTCTTCCACGGTTACTCCGGCAAAAATTACCGAGAAGTCAACCGCTCCGTCTATGTATCCGCCCTCTGTGATGAGGGAGTTCTGAACAAACGCCTTGTCGGAGATAAAGTGCGGAGGCATAACGGGGGTTCTTGAGTATATCTTCCAGCTCTTGTCGTGCAGGTCGAGCGGAACGTTTGGATTGATGAGGTCCATGTTCGCTTCCCAGAGGCTGTCGATTGTACCGACGTCCTTCCAGTAGCTGTCGAAGGTGTAGGCAAACATTCCCTCGTTATTACTAAGCATATCGGGGATGATGTTCTTTCCGAAGTCCTTGGACGAGCCCTCGGTGTTTTCATCCTTCTCAAGATAGTAGCGAAGCTTCTTCCAATTGAAGATGTAGATGCCCATCGACGCGAGGGTGCTTGTCGGATTTTTGGGCTTTTCTTCGAACTGGAATATCTTCATATCCTCGTCACAGCTCATGATTCCGAAGCGCGAAGCCTCTTCCATGGGAACGTCGATGACCGCGATGGTACAGTCGGCGTTCTTCTCCTTGTGGAAATCGAGCATCTTTGAATAGTCCATCTTATAGATATGGTCGCCCGAGAGGATCAGCACGTACTCGGGGTCGTAGCGGTCGATGAACGGGATGTTCTGATAGATAGCGTTTGCCGTACCCGTATACCAGTCGCTTCCCTGCTGTTTCTGGTAGGGGGGCAGGACGTGCACTCCGCCGTTGTTACGGTCGAGGTCCCAGGGCTGACCGTTACCGATATAGTCGTTCAGCTCGAGGGGCTGGTACTGTGTGAGAACACCGACGGTGTCAACGCCCGAGTTTACACAGTTGGAAAGCGGAAAATCGATTATTCTGTACTTTCCGCCAAAGGGTACTGCCGGTTTTGCGATGCTCTGTGTGAGGGTGTAGAGTCTGCTTCCCTGTCCTCCTGCAAGAAGCATTGCAATCCATTCTTTTTTTATAGCCACGGAAATTCCTCCTTTTCGGATTGCTCCCGAAAAAATTACTTTGTTGTCTTGCGCGGTTTATATAGATATTTGGGCTTTAGGAACAAAGCCGAGTTGCCGGGGATGGTGAGCGAGATTGAATAGTCGCTGCCGTGGCTTGCAAGCTTTTCACAAGCAACGTTGCCGTTGGTGACACCGCTGCCCCCGAAGCGTTCCTCGTCCGAAGAGAAGACCTCGGTGTAGGACCTTGCGCGAGGCACGCCGATGCGATAGTTTTCTCTCTGCACGGGGCTGAAGTTTACAAGGCAGACTATCGGGTCGCCTTTTTCGTCAAAGCGAATATATGAAAGCATATTCTGGGTATAGTCGTCGGCGGAAATCCACCTGAAGCCCTCCCAGGAACTGTCAATCTGCCAGAACTGCGGATTGTCCTTATAGAAGCCGTTGAGAGCCTTTACGTAGTCCTGAAGCTTTGCGTGGCTTTCGTAGGACAAAAGATGCCAATCAAGCTCCTTCTGGTAGTTCCATTCGATGAACTGTCCGAACTCGGAGCCCATAAAGTTGAGCTTCTTTCCGGGGTGGGACAGCATATATCCGAGGAAGGAGCGCATACCTGCAAACATCTGCTCGTAGTCGCCGGGCATCCTGTTGAGAAGCGAGCGCTTGCCGTGAACCACCTCGTCGTGCGAAACGGGGAGAATGAAATTCTCGCTGAAGGCATAGAAGAGGCTGAAGGTGAGCTTGTTGTGAATTCCGCTTCTGAAATAGGGGTCGGTGGAGATATAGCTCAAGGTATCGTTCATCCAGCCCATATTCCACTTGAAGTTGAAGCCTAAGCCCCCTTTGTCAACGGGGTAGGTCACCAGCGGAAAGGCTGTGGATTCCTCTGCCGCCATTATAGCGTCGGGGAATTCCCCGAAAACTGCGGTATTGAGCTTCTGGAAAAACTCTACCGCCTCAAGATTTATATTTCCGCCGTCCTTGTTGGGACGCCACTCGGTGCGGTCATAGTCGAGATAGAGTATGGACGCCACCGCATCGACCCTGAGTCCGTCGATATGGAACTCTCTGAACCAATACAGCGCATTGGAAATCAAAAAGCTTCTGACCTCGTTTCTTCCGAAGTCGAACACCATCGTTCCCCAGCTCTTGTGCTCGTTTTTGAGCTCGTCGGAGTATTCGTAGGTGCAGGTGGAGTCGAATTTATACAGTCCGTGCGCGTCCTTTGGAAAATGCGCGGGAACCCAGTCCATAATAACGCCTATTCCCTTTTCGTGCATCAGATCGACGAATTTCTTGAAGTCGTCGGGTGTTCCGAAGCGCGAGGTGGGCGCATAGTAGCCTGTCTGCTGATAGCCCCAGGAGCCGTCGAAGGGATGCTCGGCAACCGGCATTATCTCGATGTGGGTGTAGCCCATATCCGAGGCGTACTGTGACAGCTCCTCGCCGAGCTTCTGGTAGGAAAACGGATTGCCGTCGGGATATCTTCTCCAGGAAGCGAGGTTTACTTCATATATATTAACGGGGCTGCTTAGTATGTTCTGTTCTCTGCGTTTTTTGAGCCATTTTTCGTCCGTCCAGCCGAAACCCCTCATCCTGTAGAGGATTGACGCTGTTTCGGGCGCGGTCTGTGAGTGGACGGCATAGGGGTCAGCCTTGAAGCATATACTTCCGTCGTGACCCTTTACGGAATATTTATAGTACGCGCCCTCCTGCAGTCCCTTAATTTCGGTTTCCCAGATTCCGTTTATGTTCTCCATTTTATTTGCTTCGGAATTCCAGCAGTTGAAGTCGCCGACTACCGAAACCGCCTGCGCGTTTGGCGCCCAGGTTCTGAAAACCACGCGGTCGCCCTCAAAGTGTGAGCCCAAAAATTCGTAGGCACGGGTTTCGGTTCCCTCGCCAAAGAAATATCTATGTTCATTTAAGCTTTTTTTGTTCATATCATTTTCCTTCGATTTATTAAAATTGTATAAAACACAGGGGGCGCCAACCCCCTTTTTTATATTATATCACGAAAAAACTTGTACTTCAACCGTATCACCACCAAAAATTTTTAAATATTAACCAAACTTTTTTGCATTATTTTGGTAAAATCAACCGATTTTATATTGTAGCACTCTTCTTTTGCGGTTTTTGTCGCAAAAACTGCGGTTGTCACGGCAGACGAAGGCGGTGCAAAAAAGGGGTGGTGCCATATTTATATATGTAGAAAAATCAGCCCCGAAAAAAATTTTTAAAAATTTTTGAAAAAGCTATTGACAAAGCTATGATGGGCGATTATAATGAAAACAGTAATCATTACTGATTTTGAGGAAACGACTATGAAAAACTATTCCAGACAGCGAGAAGCCATCCTGAAAGTTCTCCGCGAGTCCAAAAGTCATCCGACTGCGGACGAGGTCTACAGACAGGTGAGGGAGATAATCCCGAACATCAGTCTGGGAACCGTTTACCGAAACCTTGCGCTGCTTCGGGGCGAAGGAGATATAGTGAGCGTTTCGGTGGGAGACGGAGTGGAGCATTTCGATGGTGACAACTCGCCACACATCCACCTGCATTGCAGTGAGTGCGGCAAGATTATCGACCTCGGACTTGAGAACGACGTAATCTCCGAACTTGCGGCAAAGTCAGGATTTACACCACACGGTTGCGTATACGTGGTGTACGGCAGATGTGCCGACTGTGCAACCGAAGAAAAGAAAATCGAAATTATTTAATTTTTGGAGGAGTTTATTATGAAAAAATTTGTTTGTACTATCTGTGGTTACGTTCACGAGGGAGATTCCGCTCCCGATTCCTGCCCCATCTGCAAGGCAAAGGCTGAAAAGTTCAAAGAGCAGTCTGCTGAAAAGACCTGGGCCGCAGAGCACGTTGTAGGCGTAGCAAAGGGCGTTGACGAGAGAATCATCGCAGGTCTTCGCGAGAACTTCAACGGCGAGTGCTGTGAGGTTGGTATGTATCTTGCAATGGCAAGAGTAGCTCACAGAGAGGGCTATCCCGAAATCGGTCTTTACTGGGAAAAGGCTGCATACGAAGAGGCTGAGCACGCTGCTAAGTTTGCAGAGCTTCTCGGCGAGGTCGTTACCGACAGCACAAAGAAAAACCTCGAGATGCGCGTAGACGCTGAAAACGGTGCTACAATGGGTAAGTTCGAGCTTGCTAAGCTTGCAAAGGAACTCAACCTCGACGCTATCCACGATACAGTTCACGAAATGGCTCGCGACGAAGCTCGTCACGGCAAGGCATTTGAGGGCCTGCTCGCTCGTTACTTTCGCTAATGACGAGAAACCGCAAATAGACCCCACCGCGCTGTTCAAGCTGTCCTACGGACTTTTCGTTGTGACGGCGAAATACGGCGACAAGGATAACGGCTGTATCAGCAACTCGGTGTTCCAAATCGCATCGGAGCCGACGAAAATCGCCTTCTCCTGCCAGAAGGAAAACCTCACGCGAGAGCTGATCGAGAAGTCGGGAATTCTCAACGTGTCGGTGCTCACGGAGAGCGTACCGTTTGAGGTGATCAGACACTTCGGTATGCAATCGGGCAGAGACGTGGATAAATTCGAAAACTGCGAGGTCGACGTCCGCGCAAAAAACGGAGTGAAGTATATTCCGAAATACACAAACGCGTTTATGTCGCTTAAGGTGACCTCGTCCACCGACCTTGGAAGCCACCAGCTGTTTATCTGTGATATAACAGAGTCGCAGGTGCTCTCCGACGAGCCGTCCTG
>JAZSEP010000071.1:0-10685 GCA_045531755.1 Oscillospiraceae bacterium
AGTCACAACTATAAAACGCATAACTACCTATCGAGGTTACGCTGTCGGGGATGGTGATGCTTGTGAGAGAGTCACAACCATAAAACGCATAACTACCTATCAAGGTTACGCTGTCGGGGATGGTGATGCTTGTGAGAGAGTCGCAACTATAAAACGCATAACTACCTATCGAGGTCACGCTATCGGGGATGGTGACGCTTGTGAGGGAGGTGCAATTATAAAACGCATAACTACCTATCGAGGTTACGCTGTTACCAATGGTGATGCTTGTGAGGGAGGTGCAACTTCTAAACGCATAGCTACCTATCGAGGTCACGCTATCGGGAATGGTGATGCTTGTGAGGGAGGAACAACGTTCAAACGCATAGTTGCCCATACTCGTGCACACGCTTTTTTTTGCGAAATTTACAGCGGTAATTTTGGGTGAATATGAGGAATTGGGATAAGGATTAAAAAGATATGCAGGGATTCTTGTGACGTTTACTCCGATGTTAACTGTGATTCCACTACCGTTTGTTCCTGCGTTGTAAAAAACATAGTTACTCGACGACAAATCTGCCATCTTTGCTGCATTGAAATTGATTTCTGTCAGTCCTGTGCAATCATAAAACGCATCGTTTCCTATCGAGGTTACGCTATCGGGGATGGCGATGCTTGTGAGGGAGGTGCAATTATAAAACGCAGAGCTACCTATCGAGGTTACGCTGTTGCCGATGGTGACGCTGGTGAGGGAGGTGCAATTATAAAACGCAGAGCCATAGATAAATTTTGTGTTTGCGTTGATTTGACAGGATGCGATAGTTTTATCCTTTGCCTTTACAAGCACAACGTAAGGGTTAGTATTGTTCCCAAGGTAGTATGCATTGTCATACTCGTTGTATATAAGGTTGTTGCAACCATAAAACGCAGAGTTGCCTATCGAGGTTACGCTGTTGCCGATAGTGACGCTTGTGAGGGAGGAGCAATATTCAAACGCATAGTTACCTATCTCGGTTACGCTGTTGCCGATAGTGACGCTTGTGAGGGAGGAGCAATTTCTAAACATATCTCCACCTATCGATGTCACGCTGTCGGGGATAATATAACTGCCCGATTTACCCTCAGGATATTTAACTATAGTCGTTTTGCTTTTATCGAATAATACTCCATCTTCAGAAGAGAAGCTTTGGTTGTTTGTATCAACGTTGATTTCGGTAAGTTTGCAGCAACCACAAAACGCAAGGTAGCCTATCGAGGTTACACTGTCGGGGATGTTGATGCTTGTGAGGGAGGAGCAATCATAAAACGCATAGCTACCTATCGAGGTTACGCTGTTGCCGATAGTGACGCTTGTGAGGGAGGAGCAACCATAAAACGCATAGCTGCCTATCGAGGTTACGCCGCTACCGATAACAACCTTTTTGACAGAGCTTCTACTGCTATACCACGGAACAGATGACGAACTATAGTTCGTCACCGCACCCGTTCCCGAGATTGTCAGGGTGCCGTTGTCGTCCAGAGTCCATCTTACATTGGTTCCGCAGTTGCCCGAGGACGCATAGGTCGTTATTGCCTCTGCGGTTTCTTCAATCGCAGGGGCTTGGTAGTTCATATCTTCGGGAGCTTCTTCGGAGGTTGTTTCTTCGGAAGCTGTTTCTTCGGAAGTTGTTTCTTCGGTGGTCACGTCTTCGGACGCAGGTTCTTCGAGGGTTATTTCCTCGGATACGGTTTCCTCGTGATGTGTGTGTTCAGCCGTCGGTTCCTCTGCAAATACAGGGAAGGTTGACATTGTCAGCACCATTGCAAGTGCCAGTATGGCTGCTAAAAGCTTCTTTGCGTTCATTTTTGTCCCTCTTTCATTTGTCTAAATTCGAAATATATAAAATTTGATATTTTTACAAATAACATTCTATCACTAATATTCAGATTTTTCAAGCATTTGACAACGTAGATTTTATAGTTTAGCGGAATGGGTGATTTTTTTGATTTTTACCAGTAAATATTGTCCTCAAACTATTGAAATCAGTGTCGATTTTTTGTATAATAGAGTGTAATTATAATTTCATTTAAGGGTGTTATTTTTGATAAAAGAAGAAACCTTCATAAACTCTGAAGAGATAGAAAGACAACGTGGCATCATCCGCGAAATCCGCAGTCGCTCGGAAGAACTGAAAATGCGCTCATTGCGCACCTTTTTCGTCCACAGCTTCGGTTGTCAGCAAAACGCGGCAGACTCCGAAAAGATTGTGGGTATGCTTCTTGAGATGGGCTTTGAAAGAGCAGACGATGCAAAAAGCGCCGACATCGTTTTCTTCAACACCTGTGCTGTTCGGGAAAACGCAGAGCTTCGTGTTTTTGGCAACGTGGGAGAGCTTAAAAAGGCAAAAAAGCAAAATCCCAATATGCTGATAGCGCTTTGCGGTTGTATGACACAACAGGCACACATTGCAGAGAAAATCAAAAAGAGCTATCCGTTTGTGGATTTGGTTATCGGTACGCACGCCCTTCACCGAATTCCCGAGATGCTTCTTGATATTTTTGAGAACAAAAAGCGCATCTTTGATTTTGCCGAGCACGACGGTTTTATTGCCGAAGGGCTTCCCGTGAAGCGTGAGGGCAGTATCAAAGCATGGCTCCCTATTATGTACGGATGCGACAACTTCTGCTCCTACTGCATCGTACCTTACGTTCGCGGACGCGAGAGAAGCCGTACGAGCGAAGCGGTAATCGCAGAGGCCAAAGAGCTTGTAGCCCTCGGATACAAGGAGATAACCCTACTCGGTCAGAACGTGAACTCCTACGGAAAAGGACTTGAAGAGGATATAACCTTTTCCGAACTACTACGACGGATAAACGCCATTGGGGGAGATTTCCGCATCAGATTTATGACCTCTCACCCGAAAGATGCAACCCGTGAGCTTATTGACACCATCGCAGAGTGTGACAAGGTTTGCAAAAGCCTGCACCTGCCTGTACAAAGCGGAAGCAACAGGGTTCTCAGTCAGATGAACAGACGATATACTGTGGAAAGCTATCTTTCGCTTATAGATTATGCAAAAGAAAGGATTCCGAACATATCGTTTTCGAGTGACCTAATCGTTGGGTTCCCCGGCGAAACCCGTGAGGAATTTTTGGAGACCTGCGAGCTTATCAAAAAGGTTCGCTATGACCTTTTGTACACCTTCGTATACTCAAAGCGAAGCGGTACCAAGGCGGCTGTGATGGAGGACCCTATCAGCGAAAAAGAAAAGGGCCTTTGGCTCAGAGAACTCTTGGACATTCAATCAAAAATTACCGAAGAGCGTTTTTCACAGCTTGTCGGAACGGTCCAGCGAATTCTCGTTGAAGGTGAAGGAAAGAATAATGGTACACTCGTCGGTCGCACCGACACGAATATAATAACCGAGCTTGAAGGCGACAAGGCTCTTATAGGACAATTTGTTGATGTTAAAATCACAAAAGCTTATAACTGGGCAGTCGCAGGCGAGCTTATATAAGAAAGGATTTTTACTATGGAAAACAACATCATCATTGAAAAAACAAGAGAGCTTGCAAAGCTCATTCAGGCAGACCCTGCTTATAAAAACCTCATTGAAGCAAGAGAAAAGAACGACAACGATGCAGAGCTCCAGGACCTCATCGGCAAGTTCAATCTCAAGAGAATAGAGCTCAACCAAGCTATGAGCGAGGCAGAGAGAAATCAGGACAAGATCAACGCCGCTGATGCAGAGCTCAAGGAAATCTATCAAAAGATAATGTCCAACGAAAATATGATAGCTTATGATAAGGCTACAAACGAAATGGCTCTTATTATGAACAAAATCAACAGAATTATTTCCGGCGCAGCAAACGGCGAGGACCCCGATGCAATCGACACCGAGGCTTCCTGCACAGGAAGCTGTTCCTCCTGCTCCGGCTGTCACTAATTAAAATCTCTTTTCGGAGGTGGGGCAAGTGGGTCTTTCTCCTGCGATGCAACAATACCTTAACATCAAAGAACAGCACAAAAACGAAATACTTTTCTTCCGCCTCGGAGACTTTTATGAAATGTTCTTCGAGGACGCGAAGCTTGTTTCGAATGAGCTGGAGCTTGTTCTGACAGGCAAGGACTGCGGTCTCCCCGAGCGCGCTCCTATGTGCGGTATTCCCCACCATTCCGCCGAGATTTATATTAAAAAGCTAATCGACCGAGGTTATCACGTTGCTATCTGCGAGCAGATGGAAAATCCCGCTCAGGCAAAGGGCATTGTTCGCCGTGCAGTTGTGCGCGTTATCTCCCCCGGTACCGTTATCGAAAGCAGTATGCTCGACGAGGAAAAGAACAACTTTATCTGTTCCGTACACCGTGAGGGTGATACTGCAGGAATCTGTTTCTGTGACATTTCGACAGGTGAAATCTTTGCAAATTGCATTGCCGCCGACGTCGAACGCGGACTCATCAACGAGATTGGCAGATTTGTACCCAGCGAGATTATTTCAAACGCTGAATTTACAAAGTGCAGGGGTGTTATGAGCTTTGTGAACGAAAAGATACGTTCCTCCTGCTCTGTTGTCGAGGACGAGAAAACCTTTGACGCTATGAAGGATTTTCTCTTTTCGGCATTCAAAAACGCCGGAATAAGAGATGCGATATCCGACGCTCCCGAGCAGACCTTGCGCGCTATATCAAACCTCGTCGCGTATCTTGACAAGGTTCAGATGAGCGGCGGTTGCCGTATAACCTCGATAAACTTCTATAACGAAACACGATATATGAATCTTGACATCACCGCAAGAAGAAACCTTGAGGTGACCGAATCTATGCGCTCCAAAGAGAAAAAAGGTTCTCTTTTAGGTGTGCTTGACAAAACAAAAACTGCTATGGGCAGAAGGCTTATGAGAAGCTTTCTCGAACAA
The DNA here is from genome assembly GCA_045531755.1 of Oscillospiraceae bacterium. Classification (GTDB taxonomy): domain Bacteria; phylum Bacillota; class Clostridia; order Oscillospirales; family Ruminococcaceae; genus UBA11540. Next base: position 4,876 of record JAZSEP010000071.1, read on the forward strand.
CCCTTATTAAACCCCGCTCTCATCGAAAGACGCCTTAATGCTGTTGAAGAGCTGTATAAAAACAGCGTTTTATCCAGTGAGCTTTCGCTTTTGATGACGGGTATGGCAGACATTGAAAGGCTTATCACAAGGGTAGTCTATTCCACCGCAAACCCAAAAGAGCTGAAGGCTTTGCAGTATGCTTGCGAAAGACTCCCCGAAATCAAGGACAGGCTTGCCGCTTCCGAGAGCCGTGTTCTTGCCGAGACCTTTGCCGGAATTGACAAGCTTGAAGACGTTGCAACACTGATCGGCGATGCCATTGACGACAACGCCCCTGCCGTATTGAAGGACGGCGGCATAATCCGCGAGGGTTATAACCCTGTTATCGACGACCTTCGCAGTCTTGTGAAAAACACAAAGGGTTATATCGCCGCTATAGAGGCACAAGAAAAGGAAGCTACGGGAATCAAGAACCTCAAGATAGGCTACAACCGCGTTTTCGGCTACTATATTGAGGTCACCAAGTCGGCTATCGACCTCGTTCCCGACCATTATATAAGAAAACAAACTCTTGCAAACTGCGAGAGATACATAACCGAGGAGCTGAAAACGCTTGAAGGCAAAATCCTTTCCGCAAGCACACAGATTGCAGAGCTTGAATATGAGGCTTTTGCTACCGTTAGAGGATACGTCGGCGAACAGCTGTTCAGGGTGCAAAAAACCGCGGACAGCATTGCCCATCTTGACGTTTTCGTTTCTCTCGCGCAGGTCGCCCTTGCAAACGGATACGTCCGCCCCACAATTACCATGGGTTCGGAAATCATCATCAAGGACGGCAGGCATCCCGTTGTCGAGAGTCTTTTAAAGGATGTTCCTTTTGTTGCAAACGACACGACGCTCAACAACGGTACCGACCGCATCTCGATAATCACAGGTCCTAACATGGCGGGTAAATCAACCTATATGCGACAGGTGGCACTCATCGTGCTTATGGCGCAAGTGGGCTCGTTTGTTCCTGCTTCTTCCGCAACGATTGGCGTTGTAGACAGCATCTTTACCCGTGTCGGCGCTTCGGACGATTTGTCCTCGGGTCAGTCTACCTTTATGGTGGAGATGAGCGAGGTTTCGATGATACTCAAAAATGCCACCTCCAAGAGTCTTGTAATTCTTGACGAGGTTGGCAGAGGCACCTCCACCTTTGACGGAATGAGTATCGCGAGAGCTGTTGTTGAATATATCGCAGACCCCAAAAAGATAGGCGCGAAAACACTTTTTGCGACACACTATCACGAGCTCACTTCGATGGAGGAGGAGCTTGACTGCGTTAAAAACTATAACATTGCCGTTAAAAAGCGCGGTGATGACATAACCTTCCTGCGCCGTATCGTGAAGGGCGCGGCAGACGACAGCTACGGAATCGAGGTAGCAAAGCTTGCAGGTGTCCCCGACGCAGTGGTGCATCGCGCAAAGGACATCTTAAAATCACTTGAACAGGACGCAGAGATTGTTTCTCCTAAATCCATCAGAGCAAACCGCGAACAGCCCGACTATGAGCTTTTGTCCGTGCAGACAATGCTCGGCGACTCGCCTTCTTCGAGCCGTATTATGCAGATACTTGAAGACACAGACCTTGAGACCCTCACACCGATTGAGGCGCTCAACAAGCTATATGAGCTTAAAAAGATTTCACAAGAATAGAAAAGTGTGGTGAATGACGGTGAAAAAAATTAACGTTCTTGAAAAGCACGTTGCAGAGCTTATCGCTGCAGGCGAGGTTATCGACCGCCCCTGCTCCGTTATCAAGGAGCTTGTGGAAAACGCCGTTGACGCAGGAGCTACTGCGGTTACCGTGGAGATCAAAAACGGCGGTATCAGCTATATGCGCGTTACCGACGACGGCAGCGGTATTTCAAAGGATGACGTGCGCACCGCCTTCGTCCGTCATGCCACAAGCAAAATTTCAACCGAGGACGATCTCAACAGCATCGCGACCTTTGGCTTCCGCGGTGAAGCGTTGGCTTCGATTGCCGTTATGTCCCGCGTTGAAATGCTGACGAGAACCAAGGATTCCGAAATCGGCTGCCGATATGAAATCCACGGCGGCGAAGAGGTGTATTTTGACGATGCAGGCTGTCCTCTCGGCACTACAATCGTTGTCCGTGACCTCTTTTACAACACCCCTGCAAGAATGAAGTTTTTGAAAAAGGACGTTGCAGAAGGAAATGCCGTTGCAGCTGTTATCGACAGGGTGGCACTTTCAAATCCCAACGTTTCGATAAAGTTTATCAGAGATTCAAAGGTGGTTCTGCACACCCCCGGAAGCGGAGATCTCTATTCGGTTTTGTATTCGGTTTTCGGCAGAGAGATTGCTGCATCCTTCATTCCCGTCGAGTATGAGCTTGGCGGTATAAGCGTCAAGGGTTACGTCACAAAGCCAGAATTTGCCCGTTCCTCCCGAGCGCTTCAGTATTTCTTTATAAACTCACGTTACGTGAAAACGAAGACTGCTATGATTGCGGTTGAAGAAGCGTTCAAGGGTACTGTCGTTACCGGAAAATTCCCCGGCTGTGTTCTTGACATCAAGGTGCCGTACGGTGCAGTTGACGTCAACGTTCACCCCGCCAAAATTGAGGTGCGTTTCGTAAACGAAAGACCTATCTTTGACTGTGTTTATACAGGTGTGAAATCCACCGTCGCTTCCCTTTCAGAGAAAAAGGAATTTACCATCAAAAACGTTTCCAAGGATATTAACCCCTTTACCCTTATGGAGCAGGTAAAAGAGGTTCAGCAAAAGTGGGAAACCGATCCGCCCAAAAAATACGTTATACACTCGGCTAAAAATGACCTGAACACGCCGTCTGTATCTGTGGAAGAATACCGTCAGCATTTTGGAATACCGACGGCTCCGTCTGAGGTTAATGCGCCTGCAATCAAGACTGATGTAGCAAAGCCCGTTGAAAAAGAGCCGGCACCTTCTGTTGTTGTAGAGCCGAATGAAGAGGTTGAAGCCGTGAAGATGCGCGTAGCAGGCGAGGTTTTCAACACATATATCATTGCTGAGTCGGGGAACGATATGATTCTCATCGACAAGCACGCAGCACACGAAAGATTGATATATGAAAAGCTCAAGTCAGAAAATTCCGAGATTGACCGACAGCTTCTTCTATCACCCGTTGTGATTAACCTTTCCAAAGAAAATCACGCTGTAATCTGTGAAAACACCGACATTTTTGCCAAAGCAGGCTTTATGCTTGAGGATTTTGGCAGTTTTTCCGTTGCTATCCGTGAAATACCCGTAGTTGTCAAGGAAAGCGACATCGAAGCAATTGTCGTTGAGATTGCCGACTCTATAGTCAAGCAAAAGACGTCTGACAGCTTTGAATATCTTGACAGGCTGTACCATTCCATTGCCTGCCGTTCTGCCATCAAGGCAAACGACCGTTCTTTTTCAACAGAGCTCGAGGCTTTGGTTGAAAAGCTTGTTGCAAATCCCGACGTAAAATACTGTCCGCACGGACGCCCGATATACATCAGTTTGAGTAAGAGGGAGCTGGAAAAACAGTTTGGCAGAATCCAATAAACCGAAAATTCCAATAATCTGTGTGGTTGGTCCCACGGCTTCGGGAAAAACCGCTCTTTCGATAGCCTTGGCAAAAAAATACTCTGCCGAAATCGTGTCCTGCGATTCTATGCAGATATACAAGGATATGGACATTGGCACAGCAAAGCCCTCCGCCGAGGAAATGGACGGTGTGCCTCACCACCTCATAGGATTCCTTGATTGTGACAAAAGCTTTTCGGTTGCGCAGTACGTTAAACTTGCCGCAGAGGCAATTGTCGATATCCGAAATCGCGGCAAAAACGTTGTTCTTGTCGGCGGAACGGGACTGTATTTTTCAAGCCTTATCGACAACATCGTTTTCACCGAGCAGGACTCAGACCCCAAGCTGAGAGCCGAGCTTGAAGAGCTTGCGAAGGAGCAAGGCGGAGAGCGTCTTCTCGAAATTCTGCGAGAGCTTGACCCCGAGATTGCCGAAAAGCTCCATCCGAACAATCTTGGCAGGATTATTCGCGCTATTGAGGTTTGTAAAACCACGGGAACTACTATGACCGAGCAACAGCGTATTGCTCGGGAGCAGGAGTCAGACTATGACCCTTTGATAATAGGTCTTGATTTTTCTGACAGACAAAAGCTGTATGACCGAATAAACCTGAGGGTCGATTTGATGCTCGAAAACGGGCTTATGGGTGAGAATCGAAGACTTCTTGATTTTAATCTTTCAAAAACCGCCTTTCAGGCAATCGGCTTTAAAGAATTTTTGCCGTATTTAAACGGCTCGGCTACTCTTGACGAGTGCGCCGAAAACCTGAAGATGCAGACAAGACGATATGCAAAAAGGCAGCTTACCTGGTTCAGAAGAGATGGGCGAATTAATTGGATTTACATAGATGAGCTCGACGGATTTGGACAGGTTTTTGACTGTGCCTGCGATATCATTGACCAAAGCGAAAAATTTTAGGAGGTGTTTCCTTGAAAAATGCGCTGAAAAAAATCAGCATAGCTCTTCTTGCGCTCGTAATATTCGTTTACGTCGGCTATCAGGGCTATCTGCGCATAAACGACCCATACACCACCGAGATTGTTTTCCGCTATTCCGTTTCGGATTCGCTTAGTGCCGACGGAATAATACTTCGCGATGAGCATCTGTTGAAATCGGCTGATTCGATGGCTGTTGACTATATTCTGGACGATGGCGAAAGGGTCGCCAAAAACGCTGTTGTTGCAAAGCTTTACAACAGCAAAAGCGACATTGCCGACAAGGATATTATCGAAAAGTTAGAGGCTGACCTTGAGCTTCTTGAGCAGTCTGCGAAGGCTTCTGCCGACTATTATACAAACGCTGAAGCGATTACAAAGCAGATAATAAGCAAGCTTATTTCATACACCAACGTTTGCGAAAGCCAGTTTGTTCAGGATGTTTCCACCCCCAAAAACAGCTTCCTGCTTGCTTTAAACAAGCGTCTTGCAACGCTTGACAAGAACGTTGATTATAGGACGGCAATTACTCAGACAAAAGCCCTCTTGAATCAATACAAGCAGAATCAAGGAAACTCCGTGGCAAGCATCCGAACCTCACAGGCAGGATACTTTGTAAGCCGAATTGACGGATACGAGGACAGTCTTACCACAAAAAATCTTCTTGACCGCAGCTTGAAGGACTATTCAAAGCTTATCGAAGACAAGGTTACTGCAAAGGTAAGCGATGCTGCTGTAGGAAAGATAATAACCGAGCCTCATTGGTATCTGGCTATTGAAGTGCCTGCGTCAACTGCCGAAAGCTTTTACATTGGCAGAGTGTTGGACGTGGATTTCCCGTTTTCAACCATAGAAACAATCGAAGCTACCGTCAGTGATGTCATCACCGAGCAGAATTCCGACACTATGATAGTGCTTTTGAAGAGCTCTGCCATGTCGGAAAACCTTGCTGTGACACGCACCTGCACGGTGCAGATCAAATTCCGCACCATAACGGGTCTTCGTCTTAACTCCAAAGCTATTCGATTTAACGAAAACAATGAGCAGGGAGTTTACATTCTTTCAGGTGAAAAGATAAGATTCAAAAAGATTAATATCATATACGAGGGCAACGGCTTCTGCCTGACAGAATACAACGATTCCGACCCCGAATACCTGCAATTTTACGACGAGGTTGTCGTTGAAGGCAGGGACCTGTACGATTCTAAGCTGGCTTAGGTGCTGAATTTTGAAAAAAACGCAATTTTTTGCTCATTTTTTCCAAAAGTTCACCCGTTATTTATTGACAATA
>JAZSEP010000002.1:0-14033 GCA_045531755.1 Oscillospiraceae bacterium
CTTAACAACAATAACAACCCTGCTTGTAGGGAAGTTGCCTTCTACGGATATGACAGTGCTTCTGTACAGATGGTAGAGTACACGGTAAACTACGTTGACGCAGAGGGTAATCCCGTTGCCGAAGCAAAGACCGCTTCGGGAATTGTCGGTGCTACAGTAACCGAAACTGCACCTGCAATCACAGGCTATGTACTTGACGAAGCAACAAAGTCCATCACACTCGTTGACGGTACAAACACCATCACCTTCACCTACACGGCAAAAGAGAGCGCAGGCTATACCGTAAACTACGTTGACGAGAAGGGCGAGTCTATCGCTCCTGCAAAGACGGTTACAGGTAAATTCGTTGGTGATTCGGTAACTGAAAATGCAATCGAAATCACCGGCTATAAAGCTGATGAGGCGTCGAAGTCCATCACACTCATTAACGGTACAAATACAATAACGTTCACCTATACAGAGAGCACCGTCAGCCAGCCTGTAAGCTTAGTTCCTTATTCTGTAACCTCCACCTTTGAGCCTTTGCAAGCAACCACTCCGGTTAGCGCAATTATAAACGGCACAGCATACGCAAGTACATATAACTACTTTGCAACTAAAAATTCACTTACTCTATACAGCGGAGAAGATACAGCACAAGGCAGCTTTGTATTTGATTTTGAAGATGCAGTCAATCTTACAGAAATCGAATTCATAATGGGCCAAAGAAATATGCAGTATGGTAAGCTCTACGCTTCAAACTCGGTAAGCGACCCGTCTGCAACAGAAGGTTGGACACCAATCTGGTCGTTCGAGGACCTTTCCTATACGATTATAAATCCGAGCGACGGTAGCGCGGGACGCACAACCACACAGACCATCGAACACGACGGCTACTATCGTTACTTCAAGGTTGATGTAACGGGTATTTCTCAGGCAGGTACGCTCGTTTGGCTCGAATCCTATTTTATGGGAACTACGGGAACACCTACGGTCGACGGTACTGATTTTAGTGCAGACACACTCATCACCCTTGGCGCAGGCATCAGACTTGAAGAAAACGGCCTTAGCGCAGGTATCCGTTTCGGTGCGCGAATCGACAAAGCGAAAGCAGGAATCGAAGGCACCTACACATACTCTGACGATGCAGAGATAAAGTTTGGTATGTTCCTGCTCCCCGAGGAGATGCTTGGCGGAAAGACCCTTACACAGTTCGTTAAAAACGACACGACAAAAACAGCTCTCGACGTTCCTGCAAAGAACATTAAGTATCAGGACGACGATATCATTGAATACACAGCAGTTCTTATTGATATTCCTTTTGAACAGTGGGATCAGCTTATCGTAGCGGTACCCTATATACTCGTTGACGGAAGATATGTCTTCTTTAACGATTATGAGCACAGCTATAAGGGCGTTGCACAGGATGCTCGCGCAACGGGATATTCTGACGAAAAAATTGCAGCCGAAGAGGACGCAAACATCAAAGCAGAGATGCAGGCTGTTGCAGACAAGCTCGACGAAATCGTCAAGCCTGCAGTGGAAGAGAAGACCGTTGACCTCGTTATCTTTATGGGACAGTCAAATATGGCAGGCTACGGCGGAACCGCATCACTCGCACCTACTGTACCTGAGGGACACGGATATTGGTTCAAATCCATCTCGGACCCCACCAAGCTGTATAACATCACAGAGCCCTTTGGAGCAGGCGAAACAAATATAGACAGCGGTCTGGGCAACTGTCAGAGAAACGGCTCGATGGTATCGGCCTTTGCAAACGCATACTACGAAGACACAGGAGTTCCGATAGTAGCTGTATTTGCAGCACAGGGAAATACCGCGATAAGCTGGTGGAAACCCGGTGACGCTCCGCTCAACGACGCAATCAACAGATATAAAACCGCAAAAAATTGGCTGGTAAACAACGGCTACACCGTTCGCAACAGCTTTATGGTTTGGTGTCAGGGCGAAAGCGACGGATGGAACAGCACCGCAAAAAGCTCGTACAAGACACAGTTCCTTAATATCTTCAGCGCTATGCAGAGCGAGGGAATCGACGCTTGCTTTATGGTACGTATCGGCGAGCAGAAGAGCAGCTCCACCCAGTTTGACCAAATCATTCTCGCGCAAAACGAGTTGTGTAAACAAAACGCCGGAGTTGTTATGGTCTGCACAGCTACAGCCGGCTTTGTCAGCGAAGGACTTATGAGCGACAACGTTCACTACTCGCAGGCAGGATATAATAAGGCAGGCACGTTAGCAGGTCAAAATGCCGCATATTACGTAAATACCGGCAAAAAGCCCTCTATGGACGACCCCAAATACGGAAACACCTATGACCCCTACAAATAATTGTTGGATAGAAAAAGAAGACTCAACCGAGTCTTCTTTTTTCTCTTGCTTTTTTCTGTGAAAAGTAGTAATATATCTATGTTTGCGAAAGAGGTGAGAGAATGGCAAGGCTTAAAAGCTTCATAAAAAAGAACACCGTGCTTGTGATAGCGACCGTTGCGGCGGTTGTGACAATGTTTTTTGTACCGCCCGACAAAGAGTACCTCGAATACTTTGATTTGCGGACGATTTCCTGCCTTTTCTGCACCCTTGCAGTAGTCTGCGCCTTCAAAAACATCTGGTTTTTCCGCATCGTTGCCGGAAGCATCGTCCGCGTGTTCAGAACCACGCGCACCGCGATTTTGGCGCTTGTCTACATAACCCTCTTCGGCTCGATGCTCATCGCAAACGATATGGCGCTCATCACCTTTTTGCCTCTCGGATACTTCGTTCTCGACAGCACCGATAACCGCAGATATCTGGCGTTCACCTTTATAATGCAGAACATCGCCGCAAACTTAGGCGGTATGCTTACCCCCTTCGGCAACCCCCAAAACCTCTACCTCTATTCCTATTTTAATATCGAAAACGGCGAGTTTTTCTCGATAATGTTTATACCATTTGTATTATCAATCACACTTATTACGATTTGTATAATGTTTATCAAGCCTGAGGAGATGGTGGTGCATCGATACACAAACACATCTCTTAGCTGGACGAGGGTTGCAATATACTCGGTGCTTTTCGCTCTGTCAATTGCGATAGTCTTCCGCGTGATACACTTTGCGCTGGGTACCGCGATAATCGTGGCATCGCTTCTGTTTTTGGACAGACGCGCGCTGAAATCGGTGGATTACGGACTGCTTTTGACCTTCTGCGCCTTCTTCATTTTTTCGGGAAATATGTCGCGAATCCCTGCTGTGAGCGACTTGGTGGGCTCTGTTGTCCAAGAGAACACACTTCTCTCGGGTATCGTTTCCTGTCAGTTTATAAGTAACGTTCCCACCGCGATACTGCTCTCAAGGTTCACCGAAAACTACCCTGCACTGCTCGTTGCAGTCAATATCGGCGGTGTCGGAACGCTGATTTCGTCGCTTGCAAGCCTCATCACCTTCAAGGAATACTCAAAATGCGAAAAGGGCAAAACGGGAAGATATCTTCTCCTTTTCTCCGCCCTCAACTTCGGTATGCTGATAGTTTTAGGCACGGTAGCGTATTTCACGCTGTAGCAAAACCCGCGCTTGAACCTGATCGGCAGCTGTTTTATGGTATGAAAAAACGCCTCGAATTTTCGAGGCGTTTTTGTTCATTTAAACAGCTTGGGTTGGATTTTGAAAAGCAGAACCGCTCCTGCTACCGTAAAGATGAGCTCGGGGAGCATATAAAATCCGTTGTAGCATACCGAGTACCACGCAGGATTCCAGCCCTCAGGACACCAGATGTCAAAGAAAATCGTACCCGAGATGAAATGCGACACAAAGCGCATCACCATAACGAGCGAAATTCCGCACACGATGCCCACGGTGCCTTTTTTGCGGAAAAGTCCGGCAAGTCCAAGGGGAGTATAGGCGAGCAGGTAGTCAAAAATGAGCGCGCCTATCCAGATTCTCACCGTCATACCATAGCTCATAAGCGAGGAGAGGTCAAGCGCAATCTGCACTACCGAATAAAAGGCGGAAACGAACAGTCCCCACTTCACGCCGTAGCGTATGGACAAAAGGCAGATGGGGAGCATGCTGAGAAGTGTGACCGAGCCTTCAAGCGGCATCTTCCAAATCTTGATGAGGCTCAGCACGGCGGCAAGCGCGACCATAATGGCGCTTTCCACAAGCCGTTTTGTTTTTGTCGTAGTCATAAAAACTCCTTTGTGAGTAAAAATTCTGAATAAGACTTTCGAAAAAGCCATCCTGACAGCGTGGTTGACGGTGTGCACCCCGTCAACAAAAAAGACCGTAGGCAAAACACCTACGGCTTAGTATAAGCTACACGCTCTTTCCCTCCGTCGGCATTATCCGAATCAGGTTATCGGTCGGAGAAACAACCATCTCCCTCTCAGCCGCGGTAAAATTGCAGCTCCCGTATTCAGTTGACAAAATTTTACCACTTTCAAGACGGTTTGTCAATAAGTTCCGTTGACTTAAAGACAAAAGTTTGGTAAACTTTATGTAGCAAATAAAAGAGGTGTAGGAATTGGAAATTAAAACCGCAATATTTGACCTTGACGGAACCCTGCTCGATTCAATGGCAATGTGGCAGAACGTCTGCGACGAATACCTTGAGCAAAACGGGCTCGGCTCGCAGGGAAAGCTCAGCGAGGAGTTTCGCACGATGAGCCTCGACAGGTCGTCGCATTATATAAAGGAAACCTTCAAGCTCGACAAGAGCGCCGAGCAGATTTTCGACGAGATAATCGCAATGGTAGAGGACAGATACACCCTCACCCTCCCACTCAAAGAGGGAGCCTATGATTTCGTAAAAAAGCTCTATGAAAAGGGTACGAAAATCTGCGTTGCAACCGCAAGTATGCGCCACCTCGTCGAGAGGGCGATGAAAAGGACGGGACTTGACGAGTTTTCAGTTGGGATATTCACCTGCTCCGAGGCAGGCGCTCCCAAAACCGAGCCCGCTGTCTTCCTGCAGGCCATAGAGGCGCTTGGAGCAACTCCCGAGGAAACATGGGTTTTCGAGGACTCGCTCTTGGCGATACAAACCGCCAAAAAGATGGGCTGCAAGGTCTGCGCCGTCTACGACGACAGCAACGCCGACACCACCGAGCCGATAAAAGCCCTCGCCGACGTCTATCTCGAATCCTTTGCAACCACCAAAGATGTTTTTTAACGCAAAAAAGAAACGCACCGCAAAAGCGGTGCGTTTTTGGTTTACTTATCTGTCTTTTCTCTCATACGGCTTCTTGCAATCTGTGAGGCCTGCAAGGTAATCCATACTCGTTTCCAGAGCAATTGCAATTCTCTTGCACTGTTCGAACGTGAAGTACCTCTTCCCGTTTTCAATCTTGGAATAGTCGCTTTGGTCAATGCCTGTCAAAAACTGCATCTGTATCTGTGTATATCTTTTTTCTTTTCTCAACTCTTTGAGCCTTTTTCCTGTATCCATATTATCACTATTGCTCTTTCAGGTTTTCGAGTGCAACGCGCACGGATTCTATTACAAATGCTGAAAAGGTACAGTTTTTACCTTTTATTGCCTCTTCTACCTGCTCGATAATATCGTTTGGAAACCGTATGCATTTATTGGTAGTAAGCGGAATGGACGGAATTTTAAATTCTTTCATACAATCACCTCTGCAATATAATTGTATGACATAATTAATATACAGTATGCATTGCATTTGTATTGCACAAATGTGAGAATTGTGATATTATATTTAAAGAGGTGATTAAAATGAACTTATACAAAGAAATTCTGTTGAGCATTTTGGAAAACGAGGAGTGTCACGTGGTTTTTCCAAACGCAGAGGAAAGCTTTTCACAGCTTGTGGAGATGAAAAGCTATGAAATGCTCAAAAAAATCCAAGCCATAATCCGCGACGAGAACTTAGACGACGATGACTGCTTTATGAAGATAGAGGAGATAATCTGTTTGTTTGAGGAAAACGGTTGTAGCTGCGGTGTGCGTCACGATTTTTAAAAAGCAAAGGACGAGAATTTCTCGTCCTTTTTATATTTGGTAATTCAAGTTTACTGAGTCATCGGAGTGGAAAAGGGGAAAGTGACAGGCTTTGTCATTTACTCCAAAACTTTCTGTCGAGGGTTCTAAACTGTACCGCCTGCATAACGTGTGCGGAGCGAATTACCTCGCTCTTGTCCATATCCGCGACGGTACGGGCGACCTTGAGCATCTTGTCATACGCTCTTGCAGACAGACCCAATTTTTCAAAAGCCTTCTGCAGAACCGCCTTTGCCTTGTCGTCAAGGGGACACATTTCTGCTATCAACGACGGGGGAATGTGCGCGTTGCAGTCGATTTTGTGCGCCGACATTCTCTCCTGCTGGAACTGCCTTGCGCCCATCACGACTTCGCGCATCTGAGCCGAGGAAATCCCTTTTTCAGCCGAGGAAATCTCGTCATACTTCACGGGAAGAACCTCAACGTGCAGGTCGATTCTGTCAAGAAGAGGTCCCGAAATCTTTGACAGATAGCGCTGTACCGCCTGCGGAGAGCAGGTGCACTCGCGCTGTGAGCTTCCGTAGTATCCGCAGGGACAGGGGTTCATAGCCGCCACAAGCATGGCCCTGCATGGATAGGTGACGGTGGAAGCCACACGGGAAATGGTGACCCTGCCGTCCTCAAGAGGCTGACGAAGCACCTCCATCGCCGCCCTCGAAAACTCGGGGAGCTCGTCGAGGAAAAGCACACCGTTGTGCGCCATCGAAATCTCGCCCGGCTTTGGATTTGTTCCGCCGCCCGAAAGACCCGGCGAGGATATGGTGTGGTGCGGTGATCGAAACGGACGGGTTACCACGAAGGGCTTTTCCTCGTTCAACTCACCTGCAACCGAGTGAATCTTCGTACATTCAATAGCCTCGTCAAAGGAAAGGGGAGGGAGGATTGACGGAAGACGCTTTGCAAGCATACTTTTTCCCGAACCGGGCGCGCCAATCATCAGAACGTTGTGACCGCCCGCCGCCGCAATCTGCATGGCGTATTTCGCGGTTTCCTGACCCTTAACGTCGGCAAAATCAAGGAGCAGATCCTTCTTCTGCTCGTCGGAGAAGTTGGATTTTTCAGCTTCAGGTATCAGTGCTTCGCCCTTGAGGTGCAACAGCACGTCTTTTACGTTTTTAACGCCAAAAACCTTGATACCGTCGATCAGCGCCGCCTCCGAGCGATTTTGTTCGGGCACGAAGATAGCTTCAAAGCCCGATTCACGCGCTTTTATGACCATCGGCAGAACGCCGTTTACAGCGCGCACGTCGCCCGACAGCGAAAGTTCGCCGACAAAACAGTATCTGTCGCAGTCGGCGGAGAATTGTTTTGTGGATATCAAAATAGCAAGAAGAATCGGCAGGTCATACACAGGGCCGTTCTTTTTCAGATGCGCAGGCGCGAGATTGACCGTGACCTTTGCGGTGGGAAAACGGAAGCCGAGGTTGTGCACGACGTGGCGCACGCGGTCGCGCGATTCCTTGACCGCTACGTCGGGCAGACCGACGATGTCAAAGGACGGAACCGCCTGCATACAGTCCACTTCCACCATCACGCGAAAGCAGTCTATTCCGCTCAGCCCCATACTGAAAAGTCTTGCATACATTTCTACACGTCCTTAAAATCTGGATTTAATGTCCTCTGCCATACGCTCTCTGAGCGCCTGTGCCGCATTGATGTCGTCCGCCTTTGCACAGTAGTAGATCTTTATCTTCGGCTCGGTTCCCGAAGGACGAACGATAACGCTCGCGTTGTTTTCAAGATAGAAGCACAGAACGTTGGATTTCGGGAGCAGAACTTCGCTCTTTTCGCCTGTTATACAGTTTACCGAAACGCTGTTCTGAATATCGACAAAGGTGAGCACCTTGAGTCCTGCAATGGTTGTGGGAGCGTTTTCGCGAAGGTCAGCCATAATGTCAGCCATCTTCTGCATACCGCTTGCGCCCTCGAAAACGACATTGTCCTGCGAGTCGAGGTATCTGCCGTGCTTTTTATACAGAGAATCAAGCACCTCACAGAGATTTTTGCCCTCTAACTTGTAGTAGGACGCCATCTCAACGATGAGCGCAGACGCGTTAACAGCGTCCTTGTCGCGAACGTAGGTGCCCGAAAGATAGCCGTAGCTCTCCTCGAAGCCGAAGATATAGCGGTTTTCCTCGCCCTTTTCCTCAAGCATAAGAATCTGCTCGCCGATGAACTTGAAGCCCGTGAGAACGTCCACAAGCTCGATGCCGTATTCCTCACAAATAGCGCAGATGAGGGGAGTGGTAACGATGGTTTTTACCGCAATCGGATTTTTCGGCATAGTGCCGTTTTTAATGCGGTTCTTCGCAATATAGTCAAGAAGCAGAGCACCAACCTGATTTCCCGTCAAAAGCTGATACTCGCCGTTATTCTTGACTGCAATACCAACTCGGTCACAGTCGGGGTCGGTGGCAAGCAAAAGCTCACAGCCCACCTTCTCGCAGAGCTCAAGACCCTTCTGAAGAGCCTCGCGGATTTCGGGGTTTGGATAGGGACAGGTGGTGAAGTTGCCGTCGGGGTTTTCCTGCTCGGGAACGATGTCGATGTTTGTGACGCCAAGGCGCTTCAACACCTCGCGGACGGGTTTGTTTCCCGTGCCGTTTAAGGGGGTGTAAACTATGTGCATATCGGCTTTTTTAAGCACCTCGGGGTTAATCTGCTGCGCGACGACACAGTTATAATACTTGTTGATAACCTCGTCGGAGATATACTCGATATCGCCTTCGGCAAGCGCCTTGTCAAAATCAGCGCGCTTCACGCCGTCGAAGATGTCAACCTTATTGATGAGGGAGAGAACGTATTCGCTCATCTCAAGATTCATCTGACAGCCGTCGGGGCCGTATGCCTTGTAGCCGTTGTACTTTGCAGGGTTGTGGCTTGCAGTAACCATAATACCTGCACGGCATCCAAGCTCGCGCACCGCAAAGGAAAGAGCGGGCGTGGGCATAAGCTCGCGATAGATATATACCTTGATGCCGTTTCCTGCAAGCACGCAAGCCGCCGCCCTTGCAAACTCGTCAGACTTGTTGCGCGAGTCGTAGGAAATAGCAACACAGCTGGATTTGAAATTTGCAACAAGATAGTCCGCAAGACCCTGTGTAGCCTTGCAAACGGTGTGAACGTTCATACGGTTGGTGCCGGCACCGATAACACCGCGCAGACCGCCCGTACCAAATTCGAGTTCTTTATAAAAACGCTCGTAAAGCTCGTTTTCATCATTGCCGACAGCGATAAGCTCAGCCTTCATATCAGCGTCAGCCTTTTCAAGCCATAAATCAAGTTTTTCCTTAATACGTGTGTCCATTACAATCAAACTCCTGTAAAAATACTACTTAGAGAAAGTATAGCATAAAACGACACTAAAATCAACGAAAAATTGGAGAGATTTGGGCAATAATAAAGGTATAACCACTTGACTTTTTCGGTTGGATGTGGTAAAATCGTTTTCGTCACTATACGGAGAGATGTCCGAGCGGTTTAAGGAGCTAGTCTTGAAAACTAGTGACTCGCGAGAGCCGTGGGTTCGAATCCCACTCTCTCCGCCACAAAAAAATATCACGCCGAGAACGGCACCACATGGAGAAGTACTCAAGTTGGTGACGAGGCGCCCCTGCTAAGGGCGTAGGTCGGGAAACCGGCGCGAGGGTTCGAGTCCCTCCTTCTCCGCCAAACGAAAACAGACACCGAAAGGTGTCTGTTTTTCGTTTGGCTTAGTGGGTTTCCTGCACCTCGCGCCGGTTCCGGCAAGAGGGGACAGAACGCGACCGCGTCCAGTGGACGATGAAGGGAGCGTTGCTGTCGGAAGAAACACAGAGCATCACAAGGAGATTCATCGACGCAGTGAGGCGACAATGTTTCTGACCGTAAAGAGTCCCGACTTCTCTGGACAGAGCCCGACCGCTCGCGGTGCGAGGAAAAGGGAGGGCGATTGTCGAAAAAAATGCAGAGCATTGCGAACGGACTGTGAGCAAGGCGACAACATTTTTGACCGACCAATGTTCGCATAAACTCAACTAAACCGAAAGGTGTCTGTTTTTCGTTTGGCTTAGTGGGTTTCCTGCACGAAAAAAGTCACCTTTGTCGGTAGACAAAGGTGACTTTTTCAATGATATCCGTTCCTTGCGAAACGGATGATATATCTTCGATATGATATCTGCTCTGCAGGTGATATACGCTGCGTGTATGAGGGAACGGATATTATATCATGCTTGCGAAGCAAGTATATCACGCGGCAACGCCGTATATCATATCGTGGTAGCGATATATCATTGAAAAACATAACAAATTATGATATAATTGCATTGAAAGTAGGTGCTACTATGGCTGATATGAATAAAGTAAAAGACGAATGTGTAGCTTGGATACGGGATTTCTTCGAGAAAAACGGCAAGGATTGCAACGCCGTTGTCGGTATCTCGGGCGGAAAGGACAGCTCGATTGCGGCGGCTCTCTGCGTCGAGGCGCTTGGAAAGGACCGCGTAATCGGCGTGCTGATGCCGCAGGGCGACCAGCACGACATCGACAAAGCCTTTATGCTCGTAAACCATCTCGGAATAAAGCACTACGTCGTGAATATAAAAGAAACGGTGGACGCAATTTTGAACGCGCTTCCCGATGACCTTGAAATCACAAAGCAGTCGCGCGAAAATATTCCCCCGAGAATAAGAATGTCCACGCTCTATGCGGTTTCGCAGAGTGTCAACGGCAGAGTCTGCAACACCTGCAACCTTTCGGAAGACTGGGTCGGCTACTCCACACGCTACGGCGATTCGGTGGGCGATTTCTCCCCGATGAGTAACCTCACCGTAACCGAGGTAAAGGCGATAGGTCACCTTTTGGGTGTCCCTGCCGAGCTTGTCGAGAAGACACCAATCGACGGACTTTGCGGAAAGACCGACGAGGAAAATCTCGGCTTCACCTACGCCGAGCTTGACGAGTATATCCGCACGGGTAAAATCGAAAACGAATTGACAAAGGAACTCATCGACCGCCGCCACAGACAAAACCTCTTTAAACTGCAGCTGATGCCAAGCTTTGATTCCAAAATCGAAGTCAAGGCAGAGTGACAAAAATTGCAGGTTAAGCCGTATAACCATATAAACCCGCATCAAATGCGGGTTTTCCTTTTGTAAAGCCGTTGAATTAACGCTCCAAAAAGCAAAATCAACCAAAATTCAACATGGATTATGTTGACATAAATTTTTTAAATGGGCTATAATTGGGGGTAGAAAACACTTGCAAGGAGGGCGCGCTGTGGGTGATAACGAATTTGGCAAAAAGATAAGTTCGCTTCGCAAAAGCAAGGGTCTCACCCAGGCGTACGTTGCAAAGGAGTTGGGTGTAACTCCTGCGGCGGTGTCAAAATGGGAAAGCGGAGCCTCAAAGCCGAGGGTCGAAATACTCTTCAGGCTTGCACAGATTCTGGACGTAAACGCCGAGGATTTGTTCGCACAGGAAAACGAAGAGCAAGCTTCTCCCGAACTGCAAAAGTCAGACGCCGCCCCTGCAAAGACCACGCGCAGAAAAAAGTTCCCGTTGATTATTTCGGCTGTTGTGGTTGCCTGCGTTGCGGTTGCGATAGTAATGATTGTACTTTTCACAAAAAAGACAACGGTTCCGGATATGGCAGGAATGAACTGCATTGAAGCGGAAGAAAAGCTCAACGAGCTTGGACTCGAGTATCGTGCAGTTGGCGAATACAACGATACGGTGCCGCAGAATATCGTTATCTCGCAGGATATAGAGGCAGGCACCAAGGTAGAAAAGAAAAGCACAGTCGTTTTGACCGTCAGCAAGGGCAGACAGAGAATTTCCATGCCTCAAGTGGAAGACTTCCCTGTGGAATACGGGGTGAAGCTACTCAAGGACCTGGGCTTTAACGTTGTCGTTAATACCTGCTACGACAAAGAGTATGAAGACGGATTTATCGTCACCCAAAGCATACCGATAGGAGATGCCGTGTATAAGGGAACCATAGTCCACATTTTCGTAAATAAAATACCGTAAGCCCGATAATTCAAAACCATCAAGTAAAAAATCCACTGCTCCTGTTCTGCAGAGGTTTTTGTGTTTTAAGTTCAATATAATACCGATTGGCAGTGTGAGGAGTACTATGAACGATTATAAATTTGGAAATTTCATATATACGCTTCGCACCGAAAAGGGTATGACCCAACAGGATTTGGCAAAAGCACTCGGCGTAACTCCTGCGGCGGTGTCAAAGTGGGAAAACGGAAGCTCAAAGCCGAGATACGAGATGCTTTTGAAGCTGGCGGAGATTCTCGACGTGAGCTCCGAGGAACTCATTAACGGCGAGAAAACCGACGAACAGCCTGTCCCTGAGGTTAGCGATAATCCCCCGAAAAAACGGCCCTCGGTGTTTAAGATTGTTGGGATAACGGTTTTGGTTTTGGTGCTTATTTTCTGTGCAAGCATTATAATTAGACCGAGCAAACCGCCGGAACAGACGAAAAGCATCAACAGCAACGTCAACTCGAATAATCAAAGCTATTGTACGGTTGTCAAGCACGGTGATTGGATATACTACTGCGACCCCTACAGCCCTGAATACTACCTTTACAAAATGCGTACCGACAAAAGCGAAAAGCAGCGCCTTGTCAAAGATTGGGCCGCGGCTATAAGCGTAACTGAAGATTGGGTGTATTATAGCAAACAGACCATTAAAGACGGATATGCAGGGGTGTATCGAATAAAACACGACGGAACACAAAAAGAGCTTCTTGCGTCGGGGAAATTCTGGTATATCTATGCGACAGACGAGTGGGTATACTATGCAGACGGAACGCCTTATATCGGCGGAACCTTGTTCAGAATGAAGCCCGACGGTACGCAGTCCGAGCAGGTGTCTAACCAGCGGTGTAAAAGTATAAGCATCGACGGCGATTGGATATACTACACCCTCTGGCACGCACCGTTTGCCTATAAAATGCGGCTTGACGGAACGGAAAACACACGGCTCGAGCCTGTCCGAACCATCCGTAACATAGTGGTAGAGGACGACACCCTTTATACCTACGACGGCAACCTGCTTAGAATCAAGCAGCTCGACGGTCCGGGATATAAGCAGTACGTGCAAAGGGGCATCGAGCAGTTTAACGTCAGCGACGGATGCATCTACTTTGTCAAAAATCAGACGGGACAGGCAACCTTTTATAAGATTAATTCCGACCTGAGCGGATATACCGAGCTTTTCACGATGAACGGCTCTTTTACAAACGAATATATGTGCGTGATTGACGATTGGCTCTATTTTTCACGTCGTGACAAAAAAGATCGGATGTACCGCGTCAAAACCGACGGCTCTGGCGAAGTAGAGCTTGTAAGCTGACGTATAGGAGAACTGTAAAATGGCAAAAAGACTTTTGGCTTTTCTTCTCTGCATTTTTCTCTTTGCAGGGTGTAATACAGCAATTGACGAAGCAAGCAGCACTTTCGTAGAAACTTCCTCCGAGGAAACGAGCAGTACCTCTACCGAAATATCTTCCGAGGAAACGAGCAGTACTCCTGTCGAAGAGAGTAGCACCCCCACCGAAACCTTTGATGCATATCTAAAGGGCGAAATTCCTGCTATCGATGACTCAAAGGAAACTTACGTCTATCAACATACCCGCATCGGTGATGGCAAAGAGGGGATAGACGACTACGCGCTGTACGACGTTACGGGTGACGGAGTGCCCGAACTGCATCTGCGCTTTATGGGCTATGAGATTCTGATGTGTCAAAAAAGAGAACTCGTCACCATCTACGAATCCGGTACTAATTTTCAGCACGGCCCGATTGATCTGCTTGAGAACAGTGCTATGCTCGAAGAACATACAACTTTTGAAACAACGTATACCTACACCACTTTTGATTCCGACGGCACATCTAATAAAACCGAGTTTGGTTTGCTTGAAAACCCCGAAGACGAAACACAAAACGAGTATTGGTTCGGAGAATATGATAAAAAGGTAACTAAAGAAGAATTCGACAAGCTTACAAAGGACATATTTGCCGCCGCAGAGAAAAAAGCC